>CACAKN010000006.1 GCA_902533075.1 uncultured Pelagibacteraceae bacterium | reverse complement strand
AGAAATATTTCTAAATTTATTAAGAGAAATACAGGTGGACTATTACTAATCGATTACGGATATACTAATAAAAGGATGAGGAATACATTGCAAGCTGTTTCAAATCATAAATTTGCCAATATTTTAGATAATATAGGAGAAGTAGATATTACACATAATATAAATTTTGATATTTTAAAAAAAATTGTCAATCAAATGGGCGGGTTGAAGACGAATTTGACTACACAAAGAAATTTTTTATTAAAAATGGGTATTAAAGAAAGAGCAGAAATAATATCAAAAAATCAAAATTTTTTAAAAAAAACAGACATTTACTTCAGACTTCAAAGACTAATAGATGAAAAACAAATGGGTAATTTATTTAAAGTTATGTTTATTAAAAACATTAAGAATAAGTTTAAATTAGGATTCTAATTTTGATTAAATCTAAATATTTACTAAAACAAAAAAAAATAACTCATGCATTTTTTAATAGTAGTGGTGGAACATCAAGTGGTATTTATAAAAGTTTAAATTGTGGACCAGGATCAAATGATAAAAAAGAATTAGTAAAAAAAAATCTTGAGATTGTTAAGAAAAAATTAGGTAAAAGTATTAAAAAAATTTTCTTAGTTCATCAGATTCATAGTAATAAATTTATTTTCTTAGATAAAAATTACCAATTTTCTAAAAAAAAGTTTAAAGTTGATGCAATAATAACTAACCAAGAAAAACTTCCCATCGCAGTTTTAACTGCAGATTGTGCACCTATATTATTGTATGAAAAAAAGAAAAATATAGTTGCTGCAATTCATGCGGGTTGGAAAGGTGCTTTCAAAGGTATTGTTAGGAGAGTAATAAATTTTATGATTAAAAAAGGATGTAAGAGAGAAAATATAGCCGCTGCTATTGGTCCGTGTATTGGAAAAGATAACTATAATATTAAAGAGGATTTTTATAAAAAATTCATTAAAAAAGACAAAAAAAATAAAATTTTTTTCAAAAAGAGAAATAATACAATTTATTTTAATTTACCATATTATGTTAAACATCAACTTAAATTAAACAAAATAACAAATATTGATACAATAAATATTGACACTTTTGTGAAAAAAAATAATTTTTTTAGTGCAAGACGATCTTTAAAATTAAAACATGATGATTATGGTAGAAATATTTCAATAATTATGATTAATTAAACTTTTCAATGAAATTATTAACTGGAAATAGCAACAAAGTTCTCAGTAAAAATATTGCAAAATATTTAAAATCTAAACTTGTCAATTCAAGTATCAGAAAATTTGCTGACGGAGAAATTTATGTCGAAATAAATGAAAATATTAGAGGTAATAGTATTTTTATTATTCAGTCTATTTCCTCTCCAGCCAACGATAATTTAATGGAATTATTACTATGCATTGATGCGCTCAAAAGATCTTCAGCAAAAAATATAACCGCTGTAATCCCGTATTTTGGATATGCAAGGCAAGATAGAAAAGTTGTTCCTAGAACATCTATTTCAGCAAAACTTGTTTCAAATTTGATTACACAAGCTGGAGCTGACAGAGTCGTAACGGTTGATTTGCATGCTGGTCAGATTCAAGGTTTTTTTGATATACCTGTGGACAATCTATTTGCTACACCAATATTTGCAAGACATGCAAAAAGGAAAATTAAAAGTAAAAAAATTGTTTGTGTTGCTCCAGATGTAGGTGGAACTGAAAGGGCTAGAGCTCTTGGAAAACTCCTTAATGTTGGCTTAGCTATTGTTGATAAAAGACGTCCAAAACCCGGTCAATCTAAAGTGATGAATGTTATTGGTGAAGTAAAAGATCAAACATGTATTATAGTAGATGATATAATTGATTCAGGAGGTACAATTGTAAATGCTGCCAAAGCTTTAAAGGAGAGAGGGGCAAAAGAAGTTTATGTTTATATCACGCACGGGGTTTTAAGTGGCGATGCTGTTAAAAAAATAAAAAGCTCTGTAATTAAAAATTTAGTTATTACAGATACGATTGATAACAGTCAAAAAACAAAAAATGTTAGAAATATAGAAGTTTTACCAATATCTGGCCTCATGGGTGAAGCAATAAAAAGAATATCTAATTCAACCTCAGTATCTGATTTATTCAAATAATTACCTTGATTATTTGTAAACATGGGTTAAAAAGCTCTGTTTTATGAATTCACTTGAAGCAAACATTAGAGAAAATTCTACTAAAGGACAATTAAATGCTATTAGAAATAGCGGTAAAGTACCTGGGATAATATATGGTGGAAAAGATCAAAACCTTAAAGTTTCTATTTCAAAAAAACTTTTAAAAATTTTAATTGATAAAGAAAATTTTTTATCAAATATTATAACATTGAATGTTAATGGAAAACCTCAAAATGTTTTGCCTAGAGAGGTTAAGTATCAAATCTTAAGTGATGAGCCCACTCATGTAGATTTTTTGAGAGTGTTACCTGGAGTTAAAATTAAGATAGAAGTGCCAGTTAACTTTATCAATCACGAAAAATCTCCAGGACTTAAAAGAGGTGGTGTTTTAAATATTGTTAGAAGAAAAGTTGAACTAAAATGTCCAAGCGAAAAAATACCAGAGAATTTAACCATAGATCTTGATGGAGTTGATATTGGAGAAAGTTTTAAAATCTCATCAATTAAACTGGACACTGAGGTTACTCCAACTATTCAAGGAAGAGACTTTGTTATAGCAACTTTAGCGGCACCGACTGTTATGAAAGAACCTGAAAAACCTGCAGAAGCTGAAGTAGCAGAGGGTGAAGAAGGAGCTGAAGCAGCAGAAGGAGCAGCAGCAACGGCGGCCGATGGAGAAAAACCAACACCAGATTCAGCTAAAGGTGATAAAAAAGAGGGTGATGAAAAAAAACCTGCTGAAGAAAAAAAATAATCAATCAAAATTGAAAATATAATTTCACTTATTTATGCTTTTATTTGTAGGATTGGGTAATCCAACACCAGACAGTGAAAATAATAGACATAATGTTGGTTTTAAAATAATCGACTCTATTAATAAAAAATTTAGTTTATCAAAACAAAAACCTAAATTTAAAGGTTTGCTAACAACTGGAAATATATCTAATAAAAAAGTTTATGCTATTAAACCACTTACATTCATGAACAACTCTGGAATTTGTATTCGTGAATTAATTGAGTATTTTAAAATTGATGCGGAAGATGTTATTGTTTTTCACGATGATCTTGATGTTGAATTTGGAAAAATTAAAGCAAAATTTGGTGGATCAAGTGCTGGACATAACGGTATTGCCTCTATAGATAAATTTATTGGTAAAGATTATTCAAGAGTTAGGATTGGGATTGGAAAGCCAAAAGGAAATATAGAAGTTGCAGATTACGTTCTACAAAATTTTGATGAGGATGAAGCAATTGGAATTGAAAAAATTTCAAAAGATATAACTGAGTCATTATCTATTCTTGTTGAAAAAAAATTAGATCTATTTTCAAGTACAGTAAACAATAAATAATGAGTTTTAAGTGCGGAATAGTTGGACTGCCAAATGTTGGGAAATCTACTCTATTTAATGCATTAACTAATTCAAGTAAAGCTCAAGCAGCAAACTTTCCATTTTGTACAATTGACCCAAACATTGGTATTGTTCCTGTTCCAGACTCTAGACTGGAAAATTTAGCAAATATTTCAAAATCAAAAAAAATCATAAATACTACTATTTCTTTTGTTGACATTGCCGGTTTAGTAAAAGGTGCTTCTAAAGGGGAAGGATTAGGTAATAAATTTTTGTCACATATAAGAGAAGTAGATGCGATTATACACATGATCAGATGTTTTGATTCTGATGATATTCAAAATGTAAATCCGACAGTAGATCCTATTAGAGATCTTGAAATAATTGAAACTGAAATGATGCTTGCAGACATTGAGTCAATCCAAAAAAGACTAGAGAAAAATAATAAAAAAAACGTTGATGAAGAACAACTAAAAATCCTAGAGTCAGCTTTAGACTGTATAAATAATGATAAAGATGTTTCTATTTTAAAAACTCAATTTGACAAAAAACATGTCAATCAAAGTGGTTTATTATCCTTAAAATCAAAAATATTTGTTTGTAATGTCGATGAGCAAAGTATTCAAGGTGGAAATGAATATACAAAAAAATTTATAAGTAAATTTGGACAAGAAAACTCTTTAATTATTTCTGCTGATATAGAAAATCAAATAAATGGACTAGATACAAAAGAGAAAAACAAATATATGGAAATGATTGGTTTAAAAAATACCGGTCTAGATATGTTGATTAAAAAGGGTTATGAAATTTTGGAGTTAGATACTTACTTTACCTCAGGGCCAGAGGAAACGAGAGCGTGGACTATACCAAAAAACTGTACTGCTCCAAAAGCAGCAGGAGAAATTCACACTGACTTTGAAAAAGGTTTTATAAGAGCCGAAACAGTTTCTTATGATGATTTCATAAATAATGATGGTTGGGTTAATTCTAAAGCAAACGGTAAAATGAGATTAGAAGGCAAAGATTATATTGTTAAGGATGGAGATGTATTAAATTTTCGTTTCAATACGTGACCAAATTCTTTTCATGCTAAAGTAAACTAAAATCGTAAGAATAATTAAATAAACTATTGCCTTAAAACCCATTCGATGTCTACTTTCTAAATGAGGTTCAGCTGACCACATTAAAAATGTAGTTACATCTTTAGACATTTGTTCCACCGATGCCTCTGTGCCGTCTGCGTATTCAACTAGCCCATCTGATAATTGATTGGGCATTTTAATTTTATTTCCATACATGTATTTATTGTAATATACTCCATCATCTAATGTTACTCCAGCAGGAGGTTCTTCGTAGCCTTGAAGCAGAGAATAGATATAATCTACACCCCCACCTCTCGCTTTTACTAAAACAGACATGTCTGGAGGGTATGCGCCTCCATTAGCTGCTTGAGCAGCTTTAACATTATCATATGGCATTACAAATTTATCAGATAATTTTCCAGGACGAGTAAACATTTCACCGTCGTCATTAGGTCCATCACTTACTTCAAAGGATGATGCTATTGCTTTCGCTTGTGCCACAGAGAATTCTGGTCCGCCTTTTTCAGCTAAATTTCTATAACTCAAGTATTTCATTGAATGACATGATGCACACACTTCAGTATAAACTTGGTAGCCCCTTTGAAGTGCTCCACGATCAAATTTTCCAAAAAGGCCCTTGAAACTCCAATCTGTTTTTAAATATTCTACTTTTTCAGCACAATTCAAATTTGTGGAAAAACCAAAAAGTAAAACTAAAAAAGAAAATATTTTAAAAAAATTTTTCACTAATTTTCAAACTTTTTTCTATCTTTTACCAAAGCTAAATTTTGCGAACCGCCTAATACAGGCTCAGTTATACTTAGAGGTAGTGGCATAGTTTTTTCTCTAAACCCTAATATCGGTAAAATTATTAAAAAATGTAAAAAATAATAAGCTGTAGCAACTCTTGCTATTAACAAATAGAGTCCTTCAGCGGGCATAGCTCCTACGTAGCCCAAAATTAAAACATCAGCAACTAATATCCAATAAAATTGCCTATACAATGGTCTAAAGACTGCCGATCTTATTTTAGAAGTATCAAGCCATGGTAAAGCAGCTAAAATTAAAATTGCAGATAACATAGCAACTACCCCTAAAAGTTTATCAGGCACAGATCTTAAAATTGCATAAAACGGTAATAGGTACCACTCTGGTACAATATGTGCGGGAGTGACTAATGGATTTGCTTCAATATAATTATCTGCGTGACCTAAAATATTTGGTGTATAAAAAACAAAAAATGCAAAAACAATCATGAACATTAAAAGGGCAAAACCATCTTTAATAACTATATATGGATGAAAAGGTACAGTATCTTTTGAGGGTTTTTTTATATCAATCCCAACTGGATTATTATTACCCGGAACATGTAGTGCCCAAATGTGTAAAACAACTAATCCTAAAATTAAAAAAGGTATTAAATAGTGAAGTGTAAAAAATCTTGTGAGCGTTGGGTTATCCACTGAGTATCCTCCCCACAACCATGTCACTATTCCTTCGCCTACTAAAGGAATTGCACTAAATAAATTTGTTATAACGGTTGCTCCCCAGAAACTCATTTGTCCCCAAGGAAGAACGTAACCCAGAAAAGCAGCTGCCATCATTAAAAGGTAAATGATTATACCTATAATCCAAATTATTTCTCGTGGTGCTTTATAAGATCCATAAAATAAAGATCTGAAGATATGAATATAAACTGCTAGAAAGAACATTGATGCTCCGTTTGCATGAATGTATCTGATTAACCATCCATAATTCACATCTCTCATTATATGTTCAACACTGTCGAAAGCCATATCGGCATGTGCAATATAATGCATTGCTAAAACTAAACCTGTTACAATTTGTGTTATTAAACAAAAAGTTAATATTCCTCCAAATGTCCACCAATAATTTAAATTTTTTGGTGTGGGATAATCTGTTAAATGGTTTGCAAGTGTAAGTAAGGGCAATCTATCATTAAACCATTTTCCAAATTTAGATTTAGGTATGTATTCGTGATCACTCATAAATTTTATCCAATTTTAATAGTATTAGAGTTTACAAACTTATACTCTGGAATTTCCATATTTGTTGGTGCAGGGCCCTTTCTAATTCTCCCTGAAATATCATAATGAGATCCATGGCATGGACAAAACCAACCATTGTAGTCCCCTTTTTGATCTAAAGGAACGCATCCTAAGTGTGTGCATACACCTAGCATCACGAGCCACTCTGGATTTTTTGCTCTGTCCTCATCTTTCTCTGGGTGTTTCAATTCTTCCATTTTAACTGATTTAGCCTCAGCAATTTCATCTTGTGTCCTTCTTCTAATGAAAACTGGTTTACCTCTCCAAAGTACTGTAATTGTTTTGCCTGGATCAACAGTGCTTACATCAACCTCTGTGCTTGCTAGTGCCTTAACCGAAGCATCAGGGTTCATTGTATCAATCATTGGCCAAATAGTTGCTCCTACACCCACTGCACCCACGGCATATGTTGCTGTAAACAAGAAATCTCTTCTATTGGTTTTTTTTTCTGACATCAATAATTTTAATTAAATATACTCAATATAGATTATTTCTACTTAAATATGTTATTTCATATAATATAAATTATTAAATTTACTACTGATAGAATGACACAGAATTCAACAAAACTTGGGCCTAAAATTGCGTTATTTGAACCAGATATACCTCAAAATACTGCAGCAATAATAAGAACTTGTGCCTGTCTGGGTGCAAAATTGGAGATTATAGAGCCATGTGGTTTTTTATTAACTGATAAAAGATTTAAAAGAGTGGTTATGGATTATATGGACGAAAAAAATATTCATTTTTATGAAAGTTCTGATGACTTTTTTAAGTCAAAAAAGAATCAAAGAATTATATTGATGACTACTAAAGCATCTATATCCTATACAAAATTTAAATTCGAAAAAAATGATACGATTTTATTTGGTAGTGAGAGTGCAGGTGTGCCTGAAAAAATTCATAAAACTATTAAGGACAGATTAAAAATACCTATGAAGAATAATATGCGGTCACTCAATATTGCCTCATCAGTAGCTATCATTTTAGCAGAAAGTTTAAAACAAACTAAATATATTTAAAATGAATTTAGAAACTAAAAAAAATATTGTAAGTAATTGGTTTAAAGCTTTGCAAAATGCTATTTGCTGCGACGTTGAAGATTTAGAAAATAACAAAATTAATTTTAAAGCAAAAACTTGGAAAAGAAATGAAAAAAAAGATGAAGGTGGTGGTGAATATAGAATTTTAAAAGACGGAAAAGTTTTTGATAAAGTTGGTGTTAATTTTTCAAAAGTATATGGAAAATTTCCAAAACAATTTCAAAAAAAAATACCAGGTGCCCAGAAAGATCCGAGATTTTGGGCATCTGGAATTTCTGTTGTGATGCATATGAAAAACCCTTTGATCCCAGCAATGCACTTCAATACTAGATTTATTTGTACAACTGAAGAATGGTTTGGTGGGGGAATAGACGTAACACCATCAAAAAAAGATAACCTAGAAAAAAAACAATTTCATAAAATTTTAAAGAATATGTGTGATCGACATAACAAAAATTATTATTCAAAATATAAAAAATGGTGTGATAATTATTTTTACCTTCCGCATAGAAATGAATCTAGGGGTATAGGTGGTATTTTTTTTGATTACAAAAAAAAAAATTTTTATAATGATTTTAAATTTGTAAGAGATGTTGGAATTACTTTTCAGCAAATTTTTCAAAAGATTATAAGAAAAAAAAGAAAAAAAAATTGGACTTTTAAAGATAAAGAAATTCAATACATCAAAAGGGGAAGATATACTGAATTTAATTTATTATATGACAGAGGCACAAAATTTGGATTACAAACTGGTGGAAATATTGAGGGAATTTTGATGTCATTACCTCCAATAGCAAAATGGAAATAGTATGGATAAAGAACCAATAACATTAAATGGATTGCAGAAACTTGAAGAGGAATTAATTTTTTTAAAAGAAAAAAAAAGACCAGAAATTGTTGCGGCAATTGCTGAAGCAAGATCGCACGGTGATCTAAAAGAAAATGCTGAATATCATGCTGCCAAAGAGGAACAATCTCACAACGAAGGTCGTATTACAGAAATAAATGATATCATTGCAAGAGCTAATGTAATTGATGTAACAAAGTTAAACAATGACGGCAAAGTTATTTTCGGTTCAACTGTTTATTTAGAAAATTTAGATACTGGAGAAAAAATCAATTATAAAATTGTTGGCAAAGATGAAGCTGACCTCAAACAAAAATTAATCTATTTTCAATCACCCATCGGCAAAGGTTTAATAGGAAAAAATAAAAATGATTTAGTTGAAATAAAAACTCCCGCTGGAACAAAAAATTTTGAAGTTAAAGATGTTAAGTATATTTAATTATTAATTATATTATTAATCTGCTGCTCTGAAATTTGAAAATTATTTTCAACCCATTCCTCCTCTATAGCTCTTAACTTCTCTCCTAATTTTCTACCTTCTGGAATTTGGTATTTTTTTATTAATACATCAGCACTTACGGGCACTACAGGTGTTATTTTACTTTGATAAAGTTTGCATAATTCTAACAAGTTATTATCTATCTTATTCGATTTAATTATCTTATGGCACAAAATGTCAATTGTGGTTTCTTTGCCATAATAATAAAAAACTTTATTCATATTTTTTTCTGTAAATGTTT
The DNA here is from genome assembly GCA_902533075.1 of uncultured Pelagibacteraceae bacterium. Classification (GTDB taxonomy): domain Bacteria; phylum Pseudomonadota; class Alphaproteobacteria; order Pelagibacterales; family Pelagibacteraceae; genus Pelagibacter. Next base: position 45,280 of record CACAKN010000006.1, on the reverse strand, counting down.
TAGAATTTTTTTTTTTATAAAAATCATCAATTAACTTAATTCTTTTTTGATCTTTTTTAGAAATATTAAACCTGTATAAAAAATATTCAGCGTTATCAGTTTCATCAATTATCATTAAAGATAATAGAAAAATAAAATCTTTTTCTTTAAGAATTTTTTTTTTTATATTATTTAATTTTGAAAATATCTTAATATTTTTTAACTCTGGAAAAATCATTAAGAACAAATCTAAGCTTAATTTATCTTTTGATAATTTCTCCAATATATCAATTTTAAGTGTTTTTTTTAATTCATCTAATAACCTATCTTTTGATAATTTTGATACACCCCCAATATTTATTTTGAGTTTTTTAATAGTTTCTAAATTATGAGATTGTTTAGAATAATTAAGGAAAAATCTAAGATATCTTAATATTCTTAAATAGTCTTCCTTTATTCTTTTGTCTGCATCTCCTATAAAATTTACAAAGCCATTTTCTAAATCTTTTTTTCCATTAAAAGGATCAAAAAGATTACCATCTTTATCAGAGTAAATTGAATTAATTGTAAAATCTCTTCTCGACGCATCTTCTTTCCAATCTTTAGAAAATTCTACCTTAGCATGTCTACCATCTGTAGATATATCTTTTCTTAAAGTTGTAATTTCAAATTTATGTTTGCCCTCTAATGCTGTGATTGTTCCGTGTTCAATGCCACTTTCATAATAATTAATATTATTTTTTTCTAAAGCTTGACAAACTTGTTTTGGCTCCAAGTTTGTAGCCAAATCAATATCATCAACATTTTCTTTGTTAATTATTTTTCTTATACACCCCCCAACATATCTAATCTCACTCTCAGTTGAATAAGAATTTATTGCTTCAAATATTCTGTTTGAAGGTGTTTTTTTTGTGAGGTCTTTTATATCTTTACTTACATAATCTAAATTATTTGATCTTAAAAAAATTTTATCTAATAAGTTTTTCATAATTGGCTGGGGCGCTAGGATTCGAACCTAGGATGCAGGTACCAAAAACCCGTGCCTTACCGCTTGGCTACGCCCCAATATAAAGTTCGTATAACACAAAAAATTAAAATTTATATAGTTTTTGAAGTTATACACCAGTAATTTTTAAATTTTTTTTTAAATTGTTTTTTAGCATAATCACATCTTTGTTTTGAACGAAAATATGCGACCAATGCGGACCCTGACCCTGTCATTCTCACAAATAATGGTTTTGATAAATTCTGAAGAAAAAATTTAAGTGATTTCAATTTAGGATACTTAGAAAATGCAATGGGTTCTAAAGAATTACTCATTTTTTTTAAAAATTCATAATCAAACATTTTTATACTTGGGTTATTAAGTTTTGGTTTATTAAATTTTCTTACTTTTGAATATATCTCCTTAGTGGAGCAGCCAAAATTTGGTTTTACAATCAATGTGTGGAGTGCCTCACGGTTAGTAAAATATTTAATTTTTTTTTTTGAATTTAAAATAGAATTCTTACGATTAAGCCCTAAAATTACATCTGAACCAATTTCATTAGATATATTTATAATCTCCTTTTTATTACTTTTTATAATATTTCTTTTTACAAAATAATTTAGAATACTAGCAGCGTTCATTGAACCTCCTCCCAGCCCTGCTTTTGATGGAATTCGTTTTTTTATTTTAATTCTGAATTTTCTATTTTGAAGTAAATTTTTACTCTCAAGTATTTGTAATAACTTTGATACAGTATTATTTTTTCCAATATTTTGAGCAAATTCACCAGTAAATGAAATATTATGAGTTTTAGATTTAATTTTTTTAATATCAATTTCATCATATAATGAAACGAAAGCTATTATACTTTCAATTTTATGTATGGAAGAGTCTTTGCCTGTAACATTTAGGGCTAAGTTTATTTTTGCAAAAGATTTGATTTTGATTTGTGTCATTAAGAACTTTTTAAACCTTCAATCATTTTAATTTTTATTTTATCAATCATTAAATCTTCTACAGAATCCATCTTGAGGACATTGCTCCAAAAATATCTTGCTTGAATTTTTCTACCTAACCTCCATAAAATATCACCATAATGATCATTAACTATAGGGTCATCAGGCATAAGTTCTACTGCTCTTTTTAAAAATTTTTCAGCTTTAAGATAATCGTTAACTAGATAATAAGCCCAACCAATTGAGTCTATGATATATGGATCATTATTTTTGTACGAGTAAGCCTTTTCAAGCATTTTAATTGCTTCCCTAATTTTATAATCTCTTTCTAGCCACGAGTAAGCTAAATAATTTAAAATATATGCATCCTCTGGATTAATTTTTAATGCATTGAGTAAATCTTTATCTGCTTTTTCATAAATTCCAATTCTTTCATAACTTCCCCCTCTTCTATAAAGCAAATCTGATTTAATTTTAGAAATGTCTGAAATAGAATTAATTATTTTTGAGTAATATTTTATAGCTTCATTATATTTTTTTGAATTTTTATAAAAGTTTGCCATATCAAATAAAATTTTGTCATTTGGATCAATAATTTTATCAAACTCTGTTTTTATATAATTAAGGGACTCTTTTTTATTTCTTTGTTTCGATATAATTTGAGCTTCTTTTTTTACTCGATACCAATGATAGAAGGTATCCTCTTTTTTAAATTTTTTTAAATTTTTTTTTGCTTTTTTATATTCTTTATTAAAATATTGGTTTTCAACAACTAAAGATAAATTAAATACAAAATTCGGATTCAAAAAATTTGATAAATTAAGATAAAAATTCGATTTATCAAATTTATCTTGCGAGGAATAAAGATTTGATATTAAAAATAAAAACTCACTTATTATATCATTAGATTTTTTACACGAGAAAACACTAATTAACTTTTTAAAATTTTGATTTTCTATCCAGTTTTTCCCTTGTGAAAGTAATAGTGTAGTTTCAATATAATCCAAATCTTTTGTTATTTGTTTTGCATCCTCAAACCTATTATTTTCAATTAGATAACTTAAATAAAAAAAAATATATCTGGTATAATCTCCCTCAGTATCATTTATTAATTTTGTAAAATATGTGTCTGTATCATTATCTCCCAAAAAACATTTTTGAAACGTTTCTGAAATTATCGATAATTTACCAAAGTTTTTTTTATCATCTAAAATTCTTCCTTTTTGAAATACATAAATATATTGTTTCATGCTCTCTAAAATAGCTAGATTAAATCTATTAGACCGTGTCAGACCATTCATTTTTTTTAAGTAGACATTAGCTTTTTCAAAATCGTTTTTTTTTAAACAATCTAAAATTAATAATAAATAACCGTCAAAAAAAATTATATTCCTTTTTTTTTGATTATTTTTTATGACTCTAATTGCTTGAGAAACTTTATTTTCCAAAACTAGTGAATAAATATATCTTTTTAAGTAAGGATCGTGTTCATTTAGTAAACTTTTTGATGAATTAAAAAAATCTAAAGCAACTGTGTTATCCTTATTCTCAAAAGCTACAATACCAGAAAAGTATTTTGATAAATTTTTTGCATCAAAATTATCAAAACTAGTACTTTTAGAATATGATGGAATTTGATAAAGTAATAATAATACAAGTGTAAATTTAATTTTTTTTAAAAACATTACGATACATTATGGCTAAAAATGCTTTAAATCAAAATGACATTTATGTTCAAGATTTGGAAGATATAATAGAACCTGACTTCATCTTTAATAACAAACCGATTAATAGATTTAATGTTATCGAAACTGATAAAAATTATTCAAATCAAAGTAAGGTTAAACAATTATCAAACCTTAAGGAACTAATCAATTCAATCGATAATTGTAATCTAAAAAATAATTCAAAAAATTTAATTTTAGGCGATGGTAATATTCACAGTCCGATTATGTTGATAGGAGAAGCACCTGGAGAAATAGAAGACAAGTTAGGTCTAACATTTCAAGACAAAATTGGTGAACTGCTAAAAAAAATGCTACTGGCTATCAATATTAAAATTAAAGAAACATATTTAACATATTCAATAAACTTTAGGCCCCCTGAGGATAGAAAACCTACTAGCCAAGAAATAAAACGTTATTCAATATTTTTGAAAGAACATATTTCGATTATTAATCCAAAAATTATTATATTAATGGGAAGTACAGCTATGGAAGCCGTTATAGGTTCAAATAATAAAATTTCAAATGAAAGAGGAAAGTGGAAGGAAATTATTATAAAAAATAAGACATTGCCTTTAATGATTACATTTAGCCCCTCTTACTTAATCAGATTTCCAGAAAATAAAAAATATTCTTGGGAAGATTTGAAAAAAATAAAAAAAAAAATTCAAGATTTGAATATAAAGATTTGATGAAAATTATTGCTGGTGTTGATGAAGTTGGTCGAGGAAGTTTAATTGGACCAGTATATGCCTCAGCGGTAATTTTAAATAAGTCTATAAACAAAAAGTTATTGAAAGACTCAAAAAGTTTATCAAAAGCTAAAAGAGAAATTTTATCAAAATATATAAAGAGGAATTCAATATGGTCTACTGGTAAAGCGTCTGTTAAAGAAATAGAAAAAATTAATATTCTTCAAGCAAGTCTATTGGCAATGCAAAGGGCTATAAAAAAACTTAAAAAAAAACCCACCCTTGTTTTAATTGACGGAAACAAAATACCTCAAATGAAAAATTACAATATGAAATCAATTATAAAGGGTGACCAAAAAATTCCATCAATTTCTGCAGCCTCAATTATTGCAAAAGTTACACGTGATAATATGTTGACTAACTTAGGAAAAAAATTTAGAGGTTATTATTTAGAAAAAAATTGTGGGTATGGAACTAAACAGCATTTAAAAGCTATTAAAAATTTAGGAATTACCACCCAACATAGAAAAAATTTTTCTCCAATTAATAGACTTAAATAGGTTTCACGTAGAAACACAATATCTTGTGATCATTAAAAATTGATACACAATTCGAATCTAAATAATTCAATCCTAGGTTGACCCAAGAATCTTTTTACAGTCTAATTTAATTTTAAAAATGAATATAGATCTAAAAAATAAAATAATTAATGGTGATAGCTTAGATGAATTAAAAAAAATTCAAGATGAAACTTTTGATTTAATTTTTGCAGATCCTCCATATAACTTACAATTAAAAAGTGAATTGACCAGACCTGACAGATCTAAGGTAAATGCAGTTAATGATAAGTGGGATCAATTTCAAAGTTTTAAAAAATATGATGACTTTACTTATGCCTGGTTAAGTGAATGCAAAAGAATTTTAAAAAAAAATGGAGCGATTTGGGTAATTGGCAGTTATCACAATATTTTTAGAGTTGGGACAGCAATTCAAAATTTAGGCTTTTGGATTTTAAATGATGTCATCTGGAATAAAAAAAATCCAATGCCAAACTTTAGAGGAACACGTTTTACTAATGCTCATGAAACTTTAATTTGGGCGTCCAAATCAGAAAAATCAAAATATACTTTTAACTATCAATCTTTGAAATGTTTTAATGATGATCTTCAAATGAGATCTAATTGGGATCTACCAATTTGTAATGGCGCTGAAAGACTTAAAAAAAATGGTAAAAAAGTTCACTCAACCCAAAAACCTGAAGCTTTACTTCACAGAATTTTATTAGCAACCTCCAATAAAAATGATCTAGTTTTAGACCCTTTTTTAGGTTCTGGAACTACAGCAACAGTTGCTAAGAAATTAGGTAGAAATTTTTATGGTATAGAAAAAGAAAAAACTTACTTTAAAGCTGCAGAACAAAGATTAAAAAAAACAAAACCCATCGAAGATGATTATTTAGATACACTTAAGAACAACAGATCTAAACCAAGAATACCTTTTGGTTCATTAGTTGAATTGGGAATAATTAAACCAGGCGCGACTATTTTTGACAATAAGAAGAAAATTATTGCAAAAATAATGGCTGACGGTAGCATTAAGCATGCCCAAACTGAAGGTTCAATTCACAAAGTGGCAGCAACAATTCTAGGTGCCGATAGCTGTAATGGGTGGACTTATTGGCACTATAATTTAAATGGTTCAGTAGTTCCTATTGATCATTTAAGGCAAAAATTAGTTAATAATAACTAATTATTATAAATTTTTCCTAAGTAAGTCTCTAAAAATTTTTTATTTTTCATTAATCTTTTTAAGAAGAAATTTCTAAAAAATGTAGTTAACGGATTTGATAAATGGAATACAAACTGATTCAGTTGAGATCTATTATTTACCATTTTTGTTTTATTTAATCTACGTTCAAAAAAATTATCATTGGTCTTGTTTTCTATACTTTTAAATAGTTCGTAGGCACTTTCTATCGACTGTGATGCACCCTGAGCAAATGATGGTGGAAAAGCAAAAAAAGCATCTCCAATTAATTGAATATTTTGATTTTTTATTTTACAGAAATTATCACTAACAAAGACTGGAAATATCTTTAATTCTTTTAAATCGTCTAATAAATCTTTATTTTTTATGGGAGTTTTTTCCAAAACTTTTTTAATAAATGATTTATCCTTGAATAATGAATAATTTTTTTTCTCTTCTGTTGACAATTTGTATTTAATAATTGCTATAAAGTTGAAATCCCCTGTTGGATTTACTGGATAAAATACGTAGTGAAAGTCTGAACCTAAAAATAAGTTGATATTTTTATTATCAATATTTTCAGGAAATTTGGTTAAGATACCCCTAATTGCTAGTGTATTATTATATTTAATTTTAGCCTTATTATTTGAAATAAGACTTTTGCTTTTTGAAAAAATTCCATCTGAAATAATTAAATAATCACATTCTTTAATTTCTTTATTTTCAAAAGAAAGTTTAATTTGTGCACCTTGGTCATCTATGTTTGAAATTTTATAATTAGTTCTTATTAGATCTCCTAAATCTTTTTTTAAAAAGTTGATTAAAGATGATCTTTTCAAAGTAGTATACATACAATCTTGTGTATTGAACTTTGAAATATCTAATTCACATATTTTATTATAGCTTTCATTAGAGTAAAAATTAATTTTTTCGGGTGAAAATTTCTCACTATTTTGTAAATCTTTAAATCCAATTTCATTCAAAAGTTTTATACTGTTTACAGATAATTGAATTCCGTATCCCTCCTCTAATGAAATTGAGTTATTTTTTTCATAAATTATAATTTGATAATTAGGATTTCTTTTAAATAAATTTGCTATAAATAATCCTGAAATTCCAGCTCCTATAATAGCCACTTTCTTCATCAATTTGTTTCTAAATATTTAACAATTTTTTTTGTAAACGATGGAAGCATATAGTTATTTAATTTTTTTTCATTTATCCAATAAGGTGACTGAAATTTATCAATATTTTTCGAATATTGTATTTTTATACTCATATTCATATTTGACATTTTAAAATTTAAGTTTTCACTAAAATTTTTTGGGTTCGATAACTCCTCCATGGGAAATATTGTTAAATTTTTTAAAAAATTAAATTTGGTATTTTTAATTAGTAAATATTGCTTGCCCTTTTTATAAACTTTTAAAAGAAAGTACTTGTCTATATTTTTTTTTATATTTTTTATTAATTTGAAATCCTTCTTTTCTAATGATTTACACTTATTTGAAATAGGACATTGATTACATAGGGGATTTGATGGTTTACAGATTAATGCCCCTAACTCCATTAAAGCTTGGGCATAATCACTTGATCTAGATGATATTCCAAAAATAGATTTTTTTCTAAAAAGATTATCTTTTTGTATTTCTTTTTCTTTTTTTAAATAAAGATATCTTTTTAACACTCTCTCTATATTTCCATCTAATGGAATATATGGTTTGTTAAATGCGATTGCTAGGATGGCACTTGCGGTGTAGATTCCTATTCCAGGTAACTTTAATAAATCCTCATAATTGTTTGGTATTTTTCCTTTAAATTTTTTGACAATAACTTGCGCAGTTTTTTTTAAATTTTTTGCTCTAGAGTAATACCCAAGACCCTCCCAGAACTTTATCAATTTTTTATTTTTGATTTTTGCTAAAGTTTTAAGGTTAGGAATATCTTTTATGAATCGATTAAAATATGGAATTACAGTTACAACTTGTGTTTGTTGTAACATAAATTCGCTTATTAACGTATAATACTGTTTTTTTTGTAAAGAAACATTTTTTCGCCATGGTAATTCTCTTTTATTTAAATCATACCATTTAAGAATTTTTTTTGTTATTAATTGTTCTTTCATATGCAATTTAAAAAATATACTAAGCAGAGAAACAATAGCATTCAAGGCTTAAGATCTTTTAAAGACACTTTGCCAAAAAATATTAAAAAGGTCATTAGTAAAAAAGGTCATATTTATTCTGAAACTCTGAATAATTGGAAATATATTGTTGGTGAAAATTTATTTAAGGTTTGTTATCCAAAGACATTTAAAAATTCAAATAGATTTGGGGTAAGTACCTTGCTTATAATGGTTAAAAGAGGTCATGAAATTGATTTAGAATATTCTAAAAAAGAGATAATTGATAAAATGAATAGTTTTTTTGGTTTTTCAGTAGTTGAAAAACTAAAATTTATAAGTTTTGAACACGAAAACAAAATTCATACAAAAAAAAATTATGAAAAAGAAAATGTGACAAATAATAAATATAAAAATAAAATTAATAATGTTAAAAATGAAAAAATTAAAAAATCATTAATTGAATTAAGTAAAGTTTTCAAAAAAAAATGAAAAAAAAAATAATTACCGTAATCTTATTTTTTATGTCCATCACTTGTGTCAATGCTGATGTAAAAAGAATAGTCTCTGGAAATGAAAATGCTAAGATTACAATTATTGCTTATGAATCTCTCACATGTAGTCATTGTGCTGATTTTCATAAAGATGTTTATCCTAAGTTAAAAAAAGAATATATCGATACTGGTTTAGCCAAAATAGAATTCAGACACTTCCCTTTAGATGTTGCAGCTTTAAATGCTTCTAAAATTGCTCAATGCAAAGAAGATGAAAGTTTAGAAATTTTAAAAAGTTTATACAAAAATCAACAAGCTTGGGTTAAAGGTAACACTGTAGAGGCAATAAATAGTAATCTTAAAAAATTTATAGAAAAAGAGGGTTTTAAAGTAAATTTCGAAAAATGCATTAATAACAAAGAAATTGAAAATTTTATTTTAAATGATCGAATCGAAGGAAGTAAAAATTTTAAGGTAAATGCTACTCCTACGATAATAATTAATAATAAAAAGTTTGAAAAATCTCTTAATTACAAAAATTTAAAAAAAACATTAGAAAAACTGATATAAGTTAACTCATGGAGTTTAAAAAAATCCAACTTAATGGATTTAAGTCCTTTGCTGATAAAACCAACTTCTTAATTGAAGATGGGTTAACAGGAATTGTAGGACCTAATGGTTGTGGTAAATCAAATATTGTAGAGTCTCTTAGATGGGTTATGGGAGAAACTTCTGCCAAAAGTATGCGTGGATCTGGAATGGAAGATGTAATTTTTTCTGGCACATCAAATAAGCCTTCCAAAAATATTGCAGAAGTTTCTGTTACCGTAGAAAATCAAAATAATGAGGGTCCTATTCAATTCAAAGAACTTGATGAGGTAAATGTAAGGCGTAAAATTGAAAAAGATAAAGGATCAAAATTCTATATTAATGATAAAGAAGTAAGAGCAAGAGATGCTCAAATGTTTTTTGCTGACCTATCAACAGGTGCACATTCACCCTCTATGATAAGTCAAGGTAGAATTGGGGCACTAGTTACTGCAAAACCAACTGACAGAAGGGCAATTCTAGAAGAAGCAGCTGGAATTTCTGGTTTACATGTAAGAAGACATGAAGCTGAGTTAAGATTGTCTGCTGCTGAAAACAATTTAAAAAGAGCAGATGAACTTAGAAGACAACAAGAAAAACAACTTGCTAATTTACAAAAACAAGCTGAAGAGGCAACAAAATATAAAAATATTTCTGACGAAATAAAAAAAATTGAAGCAGGTTTGTATTACTTAAAATTACTAGAAATAGAAAAAGAGATTAGAATTGAAAATGAAATTAATACTGAAGCTGAACAGGAAGTTGGTGGTTTTAATGAAAAAATTTCTGAACTAGAAAAATTGATAAAATCTGAAACTGATAAAGTTTCCCCCCTAAGAGAAAAAAATATTGAAAATCTTTCAAAAATACAAAGACTTAATCTTGAGCTTCAAAATCTTGATGAAGAAAATTCTAGAATACAAGACGAAATAGAAAATATTAAAGAGTCTCTACAAACATTTAATGATGATATTAACAGAGAAAAAGGAATTGTTATTGACGCAAATTCAAATGAAAAAAGACTTAAAGAAGAAAAGAATGAGCTCATTGAAGTAGACTCAAAATATTATGAGAGTGAGAAACAGTCTAACGAAGATTTAGAAAATTCAAAAAAAAATTTAAATTCTGAAGTTGATAAGATAAAAGAACTTATCAATTTAAAAAAAAATGATGAAGCAATAATTCATTTAAATAATTTTCAAAAAATTATCGATGAATACGCTGAAACATTTAGTAAAAACCAAAATATTAAAAAAGATTCTGTTAAAAGAAATGAAAGAATTAATATTATTAGTAAAGAAATTGAGAGCTGGAAAAACTTATTATCAAATTCGGAAAAAATGATTAATGAACTAACAGAAAGAAAGAATAAATTAAGTTTACAATTGGAAAAATTAGATAATCAACCAAAACTTCAAGCTGAAAAAAAAGGTCAAATTTCAGAAGGTTTAAGAATTTCTGAACAAGAAAAAAATCAAAATGAGTCCATTATCAACATCACAGATGAAAAAATAGAAAATTTAAGATCTCAATTAAATGAAATTCAAGAACAATCTATTCAAATTAGAGAAAGAAAAGCAAGTTCTAGTGCAACGATCGAAGGTTTAAAAAAAAGAAAATTTGATCTTGTTGATAGAATTAATTCAGAACTCAATCTTAATGAAGAAAATATCTTAGAAAATTCAAATTTAAATGGAGTTGAAGAACTTCCAGATGCCGTAAATCAAGAAGATTTATTAGATAAAAAAAAACAGGAAAGAGAAAGGTTAGGTTCTGTAAATTTAAAAGCCGATGAGGAAACAAATAAATATGAAACAGAAATAAAAAAAATGGAAGAAGATCGAGCAGATTTAGTTACAGCCATTGTTAAACTAAAAGATAGTATTAATAAATTAAATCAAAAAGGAAGAGAAAGATTAATTGATGCTTTTGAAAAAGTTAATAGAAAGTTTAATGAAGTTTATACAAAATTATTCAACGGTGGTAATGCTAAATTAGAATTAGTTGACTCAGATGACCCTCTCGAAGCAGGTTTGGAAATGTTAGTAAGCCCACCCGGTAAAAGACTTCAATCTATAACTTTATTGTCAGGTGGTGAACAAGCTTTAACAGCTTTGTCATTAATTTTTGCGGTTTTTCTCACAAACCCATCTCCAATCTGTGTACTTGATGAAGTGGATGCTCCATTGGACGATGCAAATGTTACTAGATTCTGTAGTTTACTTGAGGAACTTACAAAAATTACAAACACGAAATTTATTATTGTTACCCATCACGCTCTTACAATGTCTAAAATGAATAGGCTTTATGGTGTCACAATGCCTGAAAAAGGTATCAGTCAATTAGTTGCTGTAGATTTACAAAAAGCAGAAAGTATGGTTGCCTAAAAACTGAACTATAATGTCTAAAGATCCATTTAAAACTCGCTTGGAGATTGCAAAAAAGAAGGTCTTAAAGAGAGATTTTAATAACAAAAAACATAATCCATCCCCTATTGGCAGCGCTTTTAAGCTTAGTACAGAACTAGTGTCTGCTGTAGCTGTAGGGACAATTATTGGGTTTATTTTAGACAAGACCTTTGGTACTAAACCTTGGTTAATTTTAATATTTTTTTTTGTAGGGGTTATTGCTGGTATTACAAATGTAATTAAATCTGCAAAAAAAATGCAAAAATAAATTATAGACTTATGGCAGCAAATCCAATGACCCAATTCGAAGTTTATAGAATTGGTCCAGAAATAAAATTAGGTGCTTTTGATATCTCGTTTACAAACGCTAGTTTGTTTATGGTTATTAGTTCGTTGGCAATATTAATAATTTTTAATCTGGGTTCTAAAAAAAATTCAATGTTACCAGACAAAATTCAGCTTTTATCTGAACTAAGTTATACTTTCGTCTCAAAAATGATTAATGATACAGCTGGTTCAAAAGCAAAACCTTATTTTGCTTTCATATTTTCATTATTTATGTTTGTACTTTTTTGTAATATGTTCGGTATGATCCCTTACACTTTCACCGTTACAAGTCATATCATAGTAACTTTTATTCTAGCTTCTTTTATTTTCATCGGTGTAACAATCATTGGATTTATTAAACACGGTTTTGGATATTTAAAACTATTTGTGCCGAGCGGAGTCCCTATTGTTTTATTGCCATTAATAATAATTATAGAAATTATCTCATACTTAAGTCGACCTATAAGTTTATCTGTAAGGCTTTTTGCAAACATGATGGCTGGTCACACTATGATGAAAGTTTTCGGAGGCTTTGTAGTAAGTCTCGGAATAGTCGGTGGATGGCTTCCACTGAGTTTTTCGGTTGCTCTTACAGGTTTGGAGATACTAGTTGCTTTTCTTCAAGCTTATGTTTTTGCAATCTTAACATGCATTTATTTAAATGATGCATTAAATTTACACCATTAATAAACATAGGAGGATATAATGGAATTAGAAGCAGCAAAAATGATCGGAGCAGGATTAGCAGCGATAGCTCTAGCTGGTGCCGGTGTTGGAATTGGAATAATTTTTGGAAACTATTTGTCAGGTGCAATGAGAAATCCATCTGCTGCACAAAAACAGTTTCCTAATTTGCTTTTAGGTTTTGCTCTCGCGGAAGCAACAGGATTATTTGGATTAGTAGTTGCGTTAATCATACTTTTTGCATTTTAATTGATGATTAAAAAAATATTTTTTCAGTCAATATTTTTTAATTTCTTTTTTATAAAAGAAGTTTTTACAGCTGAAACCGTAGGTATGCCTCAATTGAATCCTGAATTTTGGATTTCACAAATATTCTGGCTTACTCTTACTTTTGGTGCTCTATATTTAGTCTTGTCAAAAATAATACTTCCAAAAATAAGTGCAAATTTAGAACTTAGAAAAGCACAGATACAAGAAAATATTGAGGCAGCAGAAAAACAGAGAGAAAGTAGTGAGAGTAAGCTTAAAGAATATGACAAAATTGTTTTAAAAAGTAAATTAGAAGCAAAAAATATTTTTAAAGATGCAAGAAAAAAGATACTTAATGATATTAATTCTAAGAAAGAAACTTTGGACAAACAAATTAATGAAGAAATTAAAAAAGCTGAAAAAGAAATAGATGTGCTTAAAAAAAGTGCTCCAGAAAAAATAAATAAAATTGCGATAGAAACATCAACTGAAATAGTAAAAAAACTAATTGGTGCTGATGTCAACAATAGTAGCATATCAGCAATTGTTGATGATTTATCAAAAAGAAATGGAGATAAATACTATGGCAATTGATGCAACGTTTTGGGTAGCAGTTTCTTTTATTTTATTTTTTGGAGGACTTATTTATTTGAAGATCCCTCAAAAAGTAAATGAAATTCTCAATAAATTAATTTTAGATATAAAAAAGGAAATTGATGAAAGTGAAAAATTAAGAACTGAAGCAAAAACATTACTAGAAAATGCACAAAATAAATTAAATACTGCTCAGTCTGTGCGCGATGAAATACTTGAGCAAGCCAAAAAAGATAGTGATAAACTTGTAATCGAGCTTAATGATAAGTTTCATAAAGCATCTGAAATTAAAAAAAATTTAACAGAAAATAAAATAAGTCAAATGAAAGAAATGGCTATAAAAGAAATAAAAGATACTTCAATAAGAATTGCGATGGATTCTGTTAAAAAAATTATCACTACATCTGTTGATAAAACCAAACTAGATAGGCTATTTCAAAAAAATTTGGATGAAACTAAAGAAGAGTTAAAAAAAATTAACTCATAATACTCTTACAATTTTTACAAAAAACTATAAATTATTAAAATGAATTCAGTTATAATAGGATCTGGTTTTGGTGGTATAGCTGCAGCACTTCGGCTTAAAGCTAAAGGTCACAAAGTTACTTTAGTTGAAAAACATCAAGATCTTGGGGGTAGAGCTAGGGTGTTTAAGAAAAACGGTTTTACCTATGATGGCGGACCTACAGTAATCACTGCACCGTATTTGATTAATGAGTTATTTGAATTATTTAAAAGAAATCCAAAAGATTATATTAAACTTTCTCCACTAAAAATTTGGTACCAGTTTGTTTTTGAAGACAACTCCAAATTTAATTATTCAGGTAATGAAACCGAAATGAAAAAACAAATAGAAAAAATAAACAAAGATGATGTAGAAGGTTATGAAAAATTAGTAAATTTTACAAAAAAAATATTTGATAAAGGATTTACAGAGCTTGCAGATGTGCCGTTCGATAAACCTTTTGTAATGATGCAACAATTACCAGCACTATTAAAGCTTAAAAGTTATAAATCAGTTTATTCTTTAGTTTCAACATATATAAAAAATGAAAAACTAAGAAGAATGCTGAGTATGCATCCACTTTTGGTTGGGGGTAATCCTTTTACAACAACTTCTATTTATGGACTAATTTTATATTTAGAAAAAAAATGGGGAATTCATTATTCTATGGGAGGAACAGGAAATATTATTAAAGGTTTTGAAAAATTAATGAATGAAGTTGGGATAGAAATCATAAAAGGTCACGAAGTGAAAAAAATTATTTCTCATGGTAATAAAATAACTGGTATCCAATTAGATAATCTAACCAACATCGAAACTAATAATGTTATTTGCAATGCAGATCCACCTGCCGTTTACGAAAAAATGTTTAATGGAAATAAAAATGACTCATTTTTTTTTAAATGGAAAAAAAATAGAATGGAATATTCTATGGGATTGTTTGTCTATTATTTTGGAACCAAAAAAGCTTATAGTGATATTGAACATCATACAATAAAATTTGGTGAAAAATACAAAGAACATCTTGATGATATATTTGAAAATAAAAAATTAAATAATGATATAAGTTATTATCTTCATAGACCATCTGCTACAGACAAATCTATGGCTCCTCAAGGACAAGATTGTTTTTACGTTTTAGTTCCGGTGCCAAATAATCAGTCAAAAATTGATTGGCCTATTGAAGGAGAAAAAATGAAAAATTTAGTAATTGATAAAATGGAAAAAGATTTAATGCCAAACCTAAGACAAAATATTATTGAAGATTTTTATCTTACACCAGATTATTTTGAAAAAGATTTAAATACTAAATATGGTTCTGGTTTTTCAATTCAACCCAAATTCACTCAATCTGCATATTTTAGATTTCATAACAAATCAGAAATTTATGATGGACTTTATTTTGTTGGAGCTGGCACTCACCCAGGTGCTGGTGTGCCAGGGGTACTTTCATCGGCAAAAGTGTTAGATAAAATTTTATAATGTCCAAGAAGAGTTACTTATCTGTCTATGCCAGGTCATTCAGTTGGGCTGGTTTTTTTTTGCCTAAAGAGACTTTTAAAAAATGTTCAGCATTATACGATTTTTGTAGAGTTGCAGACAACATTGCAGATGATGATGATAAAATAGAAAATAAAGAAAAAAAGTTTGCTCAATTTGAAAATGATTTTAATCAAAAAAACTTTAATAATATAATTATCAAAAATATGTGGGGACTTATTGAAGAGTTCAATATATCTTTAAAAATTGTTCAAGATTTATTGATGGGGATTAAATCAGATATCAAAGATAAAGTTAAATTAAATTCAAAAAAAGATCTTTTGATTTACTCATACAGTGTAGCTGGAACTGTTGGGTTTATGATGGCAAAAATATTAAAAGTTGATAAAAAAAACTCACTTAAGTCAGCTATTGACCTTGGAATAGCGATGCAACTTACCAACATATCAAGAGATGTAATTGAGGATTCAAAAAATAATCGTTTTTACATAAATGAAAATTTTGAGGAAATTTCATCAACAATCAAACTTGCTGATACTTTTTATAAAAATTCATTTTATTCAATTAAGGATATACCAATAAGTTTCCGTTTTTCTATTTTAGTCGCAAGAAGAGTCTATAGAAAAATAGGTCTTAAAATTTTAAAAAAAAAAAACTTAGAAAATTATCAAAATTCAGGAAAAATATATGTTTCAGGTACGGAAAAGATCTTAGAGACCTTTCTTTCAATTTTAGACTTAATTAAACTAACATTCAGTTATAAAAGAGATAAACAAATACAACATAATCATACTTTAATTAATGAAGAAATAAATTTAGATGAAAGAATTTGATTATATTATTATTGGCGGTGGTTGTGCAGGTTTGTCACTTGCCTATGAACTGGAAATTCATGAAAAATTAAAAGATAAAACTTTAGCAATTATTGAGCCTAGAGAAGAATATAAAAAAGATAAAACTTGGTCATTTTGGAAAGTAGCATCACATAACTTTGAGGACTGTGTAAAGAAAAGTTGGGAAAATTTTACAGTAAATATTCCAAAAAAAACTAACCATTTAGAATGTGCCAGTTATCCGTACCAAAGTATTGATAGTGGATTGTTTTATGAAAAAATTAACAACAAATTAAAAGAAAATAAAAATATTTCTTTCTTTAAAGATATAAGCGAAATTAATTCAACAAATTCTTTTATTTTTAATAGTGTTCCATCAATTAAAAAGAATCATCGTAACCTTTGGCAACATTTTTGTGGTGTGGAAATTGAAACTCAAAATTTTTTTTTTGATGATGAAATTTTTAATCTTATGGATTTTGACTGTGATCAAAGAGAAAGTGTTCATTTTTTTTATACTTTGCCCTACTCAAAAACTAAGGGTTTAGTCGAAACAACTTGGTTATCAAAAATGAATGATAGTTCTCAAAAAGATTATGACAATCAGATAAAAGATTACCTTGAAAATCATTTAAATTTAAAAAATTACAAAATAACTTATAAAGAGGAAGGTGCGATACCCCTATTCTACCCAACATACGAAGAAACAAAAAATAAAATAAATATTGGAACTGCTGGAGGTATGACCAGATTAAGCACGGGGTATACTTTTCTAAATATTCAAGAACATAGTAAATATATATGTAATAATATAGAAAATATTTCCAAAATAAAAAGATTTGAAATAAATAAGAAATATCAATTTTTAGACGATGTTTTTTTGAGGGTTCTCGATAAACATCCTGAAAAGATGCCTGATATTTTCTTTAAAATGTTTAAGAGCTCGCCAAAGACTATTATAAAATTTTTATCCAATAAAAGTAACTATTTTGAGGATTTGTCTATAATATTTAAAATGCCAAAAATAGCTTTTATTAAAGCTTTGTTTTATTAGTTATTTAGAATGAATAATCAGATTAAAAAAATAAATTTAAATCACTCTTTTATTTTTTTTCTATTTTGCAATATTCTTTCTATAATAAAATTTAAAATTACTTATTTTACTATTTCTCCATTAATTTGTTTAATCTTAATTTTAAGTATTGGAGTTTCCCATGGTTCACTAGACAATTTGAAAGGGAGAAAACTTTTTCAAATTTTTGGTATTAATAATTTTTTTATTTTTTATTTATCTTATATCTTAATCTCACTTGTCGTGATTATTTTATGGATAAAAGTACCATCAATCTCTTTATTAATTTTTTTAATAGTAGCCTCACATCATTTTGGTAAAGAAGATACTCAATTTTTGATTATTAAAAATTCCTTTAATAATCAACTATTATTTTTCTTAAAAGGTTCATTAATAATTTTTGCACCAATGTACTTTCATTTTGATGAGACAATATCTATATTCAAATTATTACTAATCAAAAATGAATCTTTCTACGAGTTCTTAGGTTTGATTGAAACAAACAAGATTTTGCTCTACGCTATTATTCTATCAACTTTATCAAGTATTATATTATTTACTAAAAATTTTGAGCTGAAAAAATTTACTATTTTTTTTGATTATTTCTCGATTTTAATAATTAATTATTATTTTTCTCCGTTAGTAGCATTTACAGTTTATTTCTGTTTTTTACATTCTGTAAGACACAGTGTTTCTTTAATTTCTGAATTAGATAAAAATGATCTCACAAATGGATTAAAAATTTTTACAAAAAAAGCTTTGCCTCTAACAATTCTCACTGCTATTTTTTGTTTTTTTGGGCTTTATCTATTAAATAATACTTATAATTTTGATAGTTCAATTCTCAAAATTATATTTATAGGTTTGGCGTCTTTAACCTTTCCACATATATTACTTGAATATTTGATTGAAAAAAATGAAAAATAAAGAATTAAAAATATTATTATCTGCGCCTAGAGGATTTTGTGCTGGAGTGGAAAGAGCTATAGAAATTGTTGAAAAATCAATTCAAAAGTATGGTGCACCAGTTTATGTTCGTCATGAAATAGTACATAACAAATTTGTAGTTGATGATCTAAAAAGCAAAGGAGCTATTTTTGTGGAAGAGCTTGAGGAGATACAAGATAAGTCAAGACCGGTCATTTTTTCAGCTCATGGAGTTCCAAAAAAAATACCTGAGGATGCAAAAGGCTATAATATGACTTATGTTGATGCTACATGTCCTCTCGTATCAAAGGTACACAGAGAGGCCGAACATCTGCATGAAGCTGGTTATCATTTGATATTAATTGGACATCAAAATCATCCGGAAGTTATTGGTACAATGGGTCAATTACCTAAAGGTTCTATTGACCTTATTCAAAGCGAAGATGATGCAAAAAAATACAACACAAAAAATAAAAAAATTTCATATGTTACTCAAACTACTTTGTCTGTTGATGACACAAAAGATATAATAAAAATATTAAAAGATAGGTTTCCTAATATCAAAGAGCCTGCTAAAGAAGATATTTGTTATGCAACAACAAATAGGCAGATGGCTGTTAAAAATATAGCAAAAAAATGCGACTTATTTTTTGTAATTGGTAGTAGAAATTCATCTAATTCTGTAAGATTAGTAGAAGTTGCTAAAAAGTCAGGGTGTTTAAATTCTCAATTAATCCATTCACAAAGTAAAATTCCATTCGATTTAATCGAGAATTCAAATACTATAGGTGTTTCTTCAGGCGCATCAGCACCTGAAATTTTAGTTGATAATTTTATAAATGAATTAAAAAACAGATTTACAGTTAGTATAGATGAAGTAGAAATCATTAAAGAAGATGTAGTTTTCAAAGTTCCAAAAAAATTAAATTAAAATGGCTGTTTATACAAAAATAAGTAAAAAGGAAATTTCATATATAAATAAAAAATTTGAGCTAGAAAAATTTGTTAATTTTAAAGGTATCAAACAAGGAATTGAAAATACAAATTATTTATTAAAATCAAGAAATAAAAAATTTATACTTACAATTTTTGAAAAAAGAGTTTCACAAAAAGAAATACCATTTTTTATGAAATTAATGGACCAATTAAATGATTTAAATATTAATTGTCCTAAACCCCTCAAAAATAAAAGTGGAAAATATCTTATTAGAATAAAAAATAAAGCAGCCTGTGTAGTCTCTTTTTTAGATGGAAAGGATAAAAAAAAACTCAATTTAAAAAATTGTTTTGATGTAGGTAAAATAATTGCACAAATGCATTTATCTTCAAAAAAAATAAAACTTTATAGAAAAAATTCTATGAACATTAAAAATTTAAATCCATTATTAAATAGTATAAAATTCAAATCAAAAAAGTTTGTTCATATAGAAAAATTTTTAAAAAATAATTTTAAAGATATTCAAAAGAATTGGCCTAAAGCATTACCTAAGGGAATAATTCATGGAGATTTGTTTATAGATAATATTTTTTTTAAAAAAAATAAATTTTCAGGGATAATTGATTTTTACTTTGCTGCGAATGACTACTTTATGTACGAAATTGCCATTTGTGTAAATGCTCTATGTTTTGAAAAAATAAATTCAAAATTTTTAATTAATAAAAAGAAAGTAAAAAATTTAATTAAAGGATATGAAAGTATTAAAAAGATATCGATAAAAGAAAAAAAATCTTTAAATATTCTATGTCGTGGTGCAGCAATGAGATATTTTTTAACTAGACTTTACGATTACGCAAATACACCAAAAACAGCATTAATAAAAATCAAAGATCCAAGAGAATACTATCAGAAACTCGTAATACACAATAATTTAAAAAGTTATAAAGATTATTTAAAATAATGATTAAGATATACACTGACGGTTCATGTATTGGAAATCCTGGTAGAGGTGGTTGGGCAGCGATCATATTAAATGATGGAAAAAAAACTGAAATCAAAGGAAGTCAAAAAGATACTACAAATAATCAGATGGAATTATTAGCGCCTATTAAAGCTCTTAAAGAAATTCCAAAAGGTAGCAAAGTTGAAATTTTTACAGACTCTAAATACGTTAAGTCTGGAATAACTGAATGGATACATAATTGGAAAAAAAATGGATGGAAAACTGCTAACAAAAAAGAGGTAAGCAATAAAGAACTTTGGACAGAATTAGACATGCTTAATAATGAATTTGAAATAGGTTGGAATTGGGTAAAAGCACATTCAACAGATAAATTAAATAATGAAGTAGATTTACTTGCTAGAGACGCAGCTAACTTATAGTTGGGCACCTGGCAACAGAACTACCCTACCTAAATAAGATTATTTAATAAATTTTCTGCTGAAGTTAAACCGCATTCTTTAGTTTCTTTTTCAACATGAATATTTACAACTGTGAAATTTTCAATAACCATCAAATAACGATTTGATCTAATTCCCATTCCTTTTGCATTCCGATCAACTTCTGCACCAATTGCTTTGGTGAATAACAAATACGGATCAGATAACATTTTTATTTTATTTCCAGTATTATTAATCTCTCCCCAACCATTCATTACATAAGGGTCATTTACTGATAAACAAAATATGTTTTCTATTCCTTTTTCTTTAATTTTATCTGCATTTGCTACAAAACCTGGTAGGTGAAGTTTTGAACAAGTTAATGTAAATGCCCCAGGTAAACCAAATAAAACAATTTTTCCATTACCTATGATTTCTCTTAATTTACTTTTTTGTGGTTCTCCATTAATGAGTTGAAAAATCTCTGTATCTGGTATCTGATCTTTTATTTTGAGTTTCATATAGAGTTCATTACATGTTTTTTGACTTTTTCAATATCATTTGAAAGAATTTCAAATTTTTCTTTTCTTTCATTAACATATTTAAGACTATCTGGTAAATTTTCGGTTTTTGAGATTGCATCTTCTATTGCTTTTGGAAATTTACATGGGTGTGCGGTTGATAATACAACGCAATTTTTTTCTAATCCTAATTTTCTTACAGCGCCAATGCCTACTGCAGTATGTGGATCAACTACCATCTGATGTTCATCATTGATTGTTTTTATCATTTCAACAGTTTCTTTTTCATCAAGCATCTCAGATATAAAATTTTTTTTAATTTTATCTAAATCATTTTTATCAATTTTGTAGGTATTATTTTTTATTTCAGCCATTATATTTTTTGTAACTTCTGAGTTAGAGTCTTTTATGTCATATAAAAGTCTTTCAAAATTACTTGCTATTTGTATATCCATACTTGGAGTATTTGTTTCCTCAACTTTCTTTTGACTATAGTCACCGGCCAAAATTGCTCTATGAAGTATGTCATTTTTATTTGTAGCTACGATTAGTTTATCAATTGGAAGACCCAATTTTTTAGCTAAGTAACCAGCATAAATATCACCAAAGTTTCCTGTTGGAACAGAAAAAGATAAAGGTTGACCATTTTCGATTTTAAAATAAGCGTAAAAATAATACACCGATTGAGTAATAATTCTTGCCCAATTAATTGAATTTACACCTGACATATTAATTGCTTTAGAAAATTTTTCATCATTGAACATTGCTTTTACTAAATTTTGACAGTCATCAAAATTACCTTCCACTGCAATATTAAATACATTGCTCTCTTCATGTATTGTCATTAGTCTTCTTTGTACCGGTGAAATTTTATTATTTGGGTGCAATACAAAAACATTTAAATTACTCTTTCCTTTTAAAGCCTCTATTGCAGCTGCACCAGTATCACCTGAAGTTGCTACTATTATATTAATTTTTTTTTGTACACGGGCTAAATGATATTGATAAAAATTACCTATTAATTGCATAGCGATATCTTTAAAAGCAAGTGTAGGGCCATGAAATAGTTCTAAAACTTTTAAATTCCCCAAATCAGAGATTTTTACAACATTATTAGATCTGAAATTTGAGTACGATTTTGAAATCAAAGAGATTAACTCATCTTTAGACATAAAATCTCCAATAAATGGATAAATTATTTCAGCTGCTAAATCTTTATAACTAAGACTTTTAAAATTATCTAATTCCTCTTTTTTAAATTGTTTAATTGATTTAGGTACAAAAAGTCCTCCATCATCTGCCAAACCTTTGAGAAAAACATCCTTAAAAGTGAAGTTTTTCTGATTATTTCTTGTGCTAATGTAATTCATTAATAATTCTTTTTTCTAAAATATAGATATAACAAAAGAATTGAAATCGCTAATGAAAACCATGTAATTGCATATTTTTTATGGTTATTAGAAATGTTTGCGGTAATTTTTTTTGGTTTTGGAAACTGATAATCACCATCTAGATAGATTATGTATTTAGAAAATTTTTTTCCTGTAAATTTTGAAATATCATCTCTATTTAAGCTAAACCAATAATTATCATTTAAATCATTTTCAGGTTTAAAAATATTTTTTCTTCCTTGTAGTTTTAATGTTCCAATAATTTTAGTTTCATCAAATTTATTTATCTCGCTAGAATATTTTTTTTCAAATGATATCCAGCCTCTGTTAAGTAAATAATTTTCATTATCTATAAAAAGGGGGCTTACAACTTCAAATCCAGGTGTGCCTTCATCATTTAGACTATATAAATAAATCTGTTTATCAAAATCAACTTTCCCTGATGTTTTGATCTTTAAATAATTTTCTAATTTAGATTGTTTTAATTCTATTGGTGGATTTTTAAGTGAATTTTCAATTTCTAAAATTAAGTTATTCTTCCAATTCAATCGAATTATTTGCCATGAACCTAATGATATAAAAACTAAGATAAAAAATATTACAAAGACTGAAAATAAAAACTTATGTTTCAAAAATTTAAATTAACTTCCCCAAATATAGATTGCAGCAAATAAAAACAACCATATTACATCAACAAAATGCCAATACCACGCCGCAGCTTCAAATCCAAAATGGTGATCTTTATTAAAATGACCTCTTTTACCTCTGAATAAACAAACAGCTAAAAATATAGTTCCAACAAGTACATGAAAGCCATGAAATCCCGTTGCCATATAAAAAACTGATCCATAAATATGATCTGAAAAAGAAAACGATGCATGTTGGTACTCATAAATTTGCAGAAGAGTAAAACAAAAACCTAAAATAACAGTAAGCCATAAACCTTGTATAAAACTTTTCCTATCATCCTCAAGAAGAGCATGGTGAGACCATGTAACTGTCGTACCTGATAATAATAAAATCAATGTATTAATTAGTGGAATATCCCAAGGATCAAAAGTTTCAATGTCTTTTGGAGGCCAAACATTTCCAACAAAATCATTTGGAAATAAGCTTACATCAAAATAAGCCCAAAACCATGCAACAAAGAACATTACCTCTGAGGCAATAAAAAGTGTCATCCCATATCTATGGTGAATTTGAACAACTGGTGTATGATGTCCTTGATGTTCTGCCTCAATAACAACATCTCTAAACCACATGTAAGCACCATAAATTAATAAGGCAAACCCAAGATACATTCCCCATGAAACTTCAGTATGAAGATAATAAACAGAACCCAATGCCAAAACCAAACATGAAAATGAAACATAAATAGGCCATGGACTTGGGTCTACAAGGTGATAATCATGTTTTTTTTCAGCTGACATTTTTTTGGATTATGATTGTTTATAGTAATCTGTCGAGAAAAAAGTATACGACATAGTTACGTCTTCTAAGTTTTTAGTTGTTGGATCATTAACCATTTCAGGGTCTAAATAAAAAGTCATTACATAGGTTGCTTTTTCGCCCGCTTTTAATTCTTGTTTTTCAAAGCAAAAACATCCTAGTTTACTGTAATATTTACCAAAGCTTGATGGTGAAACATTGAAACTTGCGACACCAGCTGTAGGTTCGTCGCCGTAATTTTCTACTTCAAATTCTATTTTGTTTACTTGCCCTACTTTAACGTCAATAACATTTGTTTTAGCTTTAAAATCCCAAGTTAGGTTATTCACGTTAGTGTCAAATCTTACGCTAACTACTTTATTCAATACTATTTTTGGGGCATTATTTGATACTTGAGTGGTTCCACCAAAGCCAGTGACCCTACAAAATAAGTCATATAAAGGCACTGCAGCATAAGACAGTCCTAACATCAAAACAAAAATTCCTGCTAATATTATAGGTGTCAGTTTTTTTTTTTGTATCATATGGATCTATCGAAAACTCCTGTGTTATATAGGGTAAAGAAAAAAAGAAAAATCATAAAAGCAATAATCCCTAATGCAGTCAAAATATTTTTTTTTTTTGTTTTTTTATCTGGGGTTATCATATTATCTTATCTATCAGAAAAAGAACAAAAACCAAAAATAAATATAAAATTGAATATCCAAATATTGATTTAGCCTTTTTTGGGTTAAATTTATTCTTTTTAAAATTATAAAGTTCATAACATAACAAATTATAATAAAGTGTTAGTGCTAGAGCAGGTATTAAAAATGCAAGACCTACAAAATTTATCAGATATGGAAAAATAATTACAGGCAACATAAGTAAAGAATAAATAAAGATATTTATTTTAGTGCTCTCAACCCCATTTGTTAATGGAAGCATTGGTATTTTTGCTTTTTTATAATCTTCTGATTTGTAAAGACTTAAAGCCCAAAAATGTGATGGTGTCCAAAAAAAAATTATTAGAAAAAAAGCTAATGGTTCGATTGATAAAGTGCCAGTAGCTATTGTCCACCCAATAACTGGTGGAAAAGCTCCAGCAGCTCCACCTATTACAATATTTTGTGGCGTTCTTCTTTTTAGCCAAATTGTATAAACAAAAACATAAAATAAAATTGTCAAAAGTAAAATTGCAGCTGATATTCTATTAGTAAAATAATCTAAAGCTACCACTGAAAAAATTGACAGAGTAATACCAAAGATTAGTGCTTGATTTCTATTTACCTTACCTGTGGGTATCGGCCTTAAACATGTTCTTGACATTAAAGCATCGAGATCTGATTCATACCACATATTTAATGCACCTGCCGCCCCTGCACCTAAGGAAACTAATAATATTCCTATTATGGCATCTTTAGTTGAAACAATGATTGGTGATGTTAATAAACCAACTGCACATGTAAAGATTACCAGCGACATCACTCTTGGTTTCATTAATTTAAATAACTCAGAAAAATTTAGTAAATCCTCCTGACTTAAACTTCTTTTCTTAATCTTTAAATCATTCATTAATTATTAAACTCTTTTTTTAGCTATGTGATTTCTGTACTTCTTGGTCATCCTCAAATTTTGGTAATTCCTCAAAAGTATGAAAATTTGGTGGAGATGGCACGGTCCATTCTAAAGTCGTGGCACCCTCTCCCCAAGGATTTTGAGCAGCTGCCTTTTTCTTTGCAAATGAGTAAATTAAGTTCACAAAAAATACCGCTAACCCTGCAACTGCAATATATGAACCTACTGAAGAAATATAATTCCATCCTGCAAAAGCATCCGGATAATCTGCATATCTTCTAGGCATACCTGCTAATCCTAAGAAATGTTGAGGAAAGAAAATTAAATTCACACCTACAAAAGTTAACCAAAAATGTAAATGTCCTAGCCATTCTGAATATTCATAGCCTGACATTTTTGAAAACCAATAATAGAAACCTGCAAAAATCGCAAAAACTGCACCTAAAGATAAAACGTAATGAAAGTGTGCAACTACATAATAAGTATCATGCATTGCGGTATCTACTCCAGCATTTGCCAACACAACACCTGTTACTCCACCTACGGTAAACATGAATATAAATCCAAGTGCCCACATCATAGGTGTCTTAAATGATATTGAGCCACCCCACATTGTTGCAATCCAAGAAAAAATTTTTATACCAGTTGGTACTGCTATAATCATAGTAGCTGCTAAGAAATAAGCTTTTGTATCAGTGCCTAAACCTACAGTGTACATGTGATGAGCCCACACAACAAATCCTACAATTCCGATTGCTACCATCGCATATGCCATGCCCAAATAACCGAAAACTGGTTTCCTAGAAAATGTTGAAACAATATGGCTAATCATTCCAAAACCTGGAAGGATTAAAATATAAACTTCTGGATGACCAAAAAACCAAAACAAGTGTTGAAATAAAACTGGATCACCACCAGTTTGAGCTTCAAAAAATGCGGTTCCAAAATTTCTATCCGTTAACAGCATAGTTATTGCTCCAGCAAGTACTGGTAAAGATAATAACAATAAAAATGCTGTGACTAAAATTGACCACGCAAATAATGGCATTTTATGTAATGTCATACCTGGTGTTCTCATATTTAAAATTGTAGTAATAAAATTTACTGCACCTAGAATTGAGGAAGCCCCTGCTAAGTGTAAACTTAAAATAGCTAAATCCATTGCTGGTCCTGGTTGACCTGCTTTAGATGATAGAGGGGGATAAATAGTCCAACCACCACCAACTCCTGTTTGTCCTGGAGGACCATCAACAAAGATTGATAAAATTAATAATGTTAATGAGACTGGTAACAACCAAAAAGAAATATTATTCATTCTCGGAAATGCCATATCAGGTGCACCAATCATAATAGGGACGAACCAATTTCCAAAGCCACCTATCATTGCTGGCATTACCATAAAGAAAATCATGATTAAACCATGACCAGTTACAAGTACATTATACAAATGATAATTTCCACCTAGAATACCATCACCAGGGTGCATGAGTTCCATTCTCATTAAAACTGAAAATGCTGTTCCTATTACCCCTGCTACAATTGCAAAGATTAAATACATTGTGCCTATATCTTTATGATTTGTTGAATAGGCCCACCGTTTCCAACCTGTCGGCGTATGATCATCGTGTGATGCTGTTTGTGTGTACATATCTATCTACTCACAACTTTTAATTTATCATTTTCAATTACATCTTTTGCAAATTTTACTCGTGCCTCAGATAGCCATTCTTGGTATTCTTCTTCGCTTACTACCTTAACAGTAATTGGCATAAATGCATGTTTAATTCCACATAGTTCAGAACACTGACCATAGTATGTTCCTATTTTTTCTGCTTTGAACCAAGTTTCATTAATCCTGCCGGGCACTGCATCTCTTTTTACTCCAAAGGATGGTAATGCCCATGCATGTAATACATCATTAGCTGTGATTAAAACTTTAACAACCTTGTCTACTGGCACAACAACCTCGTTATCTACAGCTAGTAATCTAGGTTGATCTGCTCTTAAATCTTTTTCTTCAATCATGTAAGACTCAAAAATTATATTTTCATCAGGATACTCATATCCCCAGTACCACTGATATCCTACAGCTTTAATTGTTAGATCAGCTTTTGGGATTGTGTCTTGCTTATATAAAATTTTAAATGATGGGACTGCCATTACTATTAAAATTAAACAAGGTATTAAAGTCCATAAAACTTCAACCGTTACGTTGTGAGTTCTTTTTGATGGATTTGGGTTTGCAGAAGCTCTAAATCTAACACATGCATAGAGCATTAAGAATAATACAAAAACACTTATTGCAATTATAATTGGAAGCAAAAGATTATTGTGAAAATTAACAATATCTCTCATTCCATCTGATGCAGGATTTTGAAATCCTAATTGCCAATCTTTTGGCTGTTCAGCAAATACTTCTACTGAAATAAAAATACCTGAAATTATTAATAAAATTTTTTTCATTCACTTAGCTATATAAAGCTCTTTTATAAAAATTACACTTTAGTTTTCGCGACAATTTATCAATTAATCACATAATTTATGATTGAAATCGCTGATATCACTGCAGTTTCTGATCTTAAAATATTATCATTAATCTTTATTGGCTGAACACTCTTAAAATTAAGAATCTGAACCTTTTCATTTTCAGAAAAATCACCCTCAGGACCAACGATAATGCAAACTGGTTTATTAGTAAGCTTTAATTTGCCGATCTTTTTATTGTTTGAATTCAAGTCTGTAAATATTAAATTCATTGAGTCGATTTTTAAAAAACTATTCAAATTTTGAATATTCTCTATTTTTGGTACATTAATCCTATTAGACTGCTCACTTGCCTCGATAACTATTTTTTCTAATCGTTCTTTATTAATTTTTCTTACTATTGTTCTATCAAAAATTATTGGTAAAAATTTTGTAACTCCAAGTTCTGTTGCTTTTTGAAGCATAAAATTTTGATAATTTGATTTAATAGGAGAAAAAGCTAACCATAATTCTTTTGTATTTTCCTTTTGCCTTAATTTTTTTATTATTTTAAACTCAATAATACTTTTTGAAATAGTCAAAACTTTTGCTTCCCACTCACCACCGCTATTAAACAACGAAAAAAATTCATTCTCTTTTGTCCTCATTACTTTAATCAAATAATGTGATTGAGATTTATCTAATTTACCAGTCATGTCTGCTGATAATGTCGCTGAAAAAAATAATCTAATATTACTCATTTGTGTTAAGTTAGTTTATGAAAAATATTAAAGCAATAATTTTTGATGCATATGGAACATTGTTTGATGTCAATTCTGCTGCTGAAAAATGTAAAGATAAAATTGGAGATAAATGGGCGGGTTTTGCAAATTTTTGGCGAACAACTCAATTAGAATACACTTGGCTTAGAAGCTTAATGAATAGGCATAAAGATTTTTGGCAAGTCACAGAAGACAGTTTAGATAAATCAATGAAAGTGTTCAATATAGATAACTCTATGAAAAATGAATTATTAGATTTATATAAAGTACTATCCCCATTTGAAGAAGTACCAAAAGTTTTAAAAATCCTTAAAGAAAAAAAATTTAAACTGGCGATTCTTTCAAATGGAACCCCTTTTCTTTTGAATGAATTAGTCAAAAATAATAAATTAGAAAATATTTTTGATGATCTGTTTTCTATTGAGCAAGTAAGAATTTATAAACCAAATTATAAAGTTTATGACATACCTATTAAAAAATATCAAATACAAAAAGATGAAGTTGCCTTTCTAAGTGCAAATACTTGGGATGTGTCTGGTGGTGGAAATTATGGTTATTACTCTATATGGGTAAATAGAAATAAAAGTATTTTTGATAATTTGGATTATAAACCTAAAGCAGAAATCAAAAATTTGATGGAATTGATAAGCATTATTTGAAGTGCTCATTTGGCCAGTTTTAAAAATGTTTAAAAAATATAAACTTAATAATAAAGGAGAAATATGAGTGAAAAAAAAGATACAACTTTCGAAATTTATTCTGATTCGGAAAAGATGTTAGAACAAATAGTTGACAAATATGATCTTCCAGATCAATCAAAAGCTTTGAGATGTCTTTTAAATTATGTTGAAGAAAAAGAGTCTGAGTGGGATGATATATTTGATACAATTAGATGCAATAAATGTGGATAAAACAAAATGTCAAATATTGAAATAAGTAAAATAATTAAACCTATTCAGGCATCTGATGGTGCTGGAGTAAAATTAAAAAGAAGCATAGGTGTTGAGCCTAATTACTTTGATCCTTTTTTAATGTTAGATGAATTTGGTTCAGAAAATAGTGAAGATTACATTGCAGGATTTCCACCCCACCCTCATCGAGGAATTGAAACTGTAACCTATATGCTTGCAGGAGACTTTGAACACAAAGATAGCACCGGTGGTGAAGGTAGAATGACAGCGGGAGATGTTCAATGGATGAAAACTGGAAGTGGTATAATTCACTCTGAAATGCCTGCAATGAAAGAGGGGAAACTTCATGGTTTTCAATTATGGATTAATATGCCTGCCAAATTGAAAATGAGTAAACCAGAATACATTTACATTGATGCCGACAAAATGGCTGTTCATAAAGATGATGATAAACAATTAAAAGTGATAGCCGGCAAATTTGAAAGTGCTGAAGGTCCTGTTAAAGGACATAATGTTGAACCAGTTTATTTTGATGTTGAACTAAACAAAGATAAAGAATTTAATTTTCAATTACCTTCTACTCACAATTCATTTATTTATTTAATAAATGGAGAAATAGAAATTGGTGAAAAAAAACACGATAATGTGAAAGATAGTACTCTTATATTATTATCTAAAGGTGAAGAGTTAAAAGTGAAAGCTAAAACTAATGCGAAATTCTTAGTAATTTCTGGTAAACCTATTAATGAAGAAATTGCCAGAGGTGGCCCATTTGTGATGAATACTAAAGCTGAGATCTTGCAAGCTGTTCAAGATTATCATAATGATACATTTGTAAAATAAATTATGAAAGCAGTAGTAATTAGCAAAACTGGTGGAGCAGAGGTTTTAGAAATTAAAGATATTAAACTTGAAGATCCAAAATCTGGTGAGGTATTAATAAAGAACGAAGCTATTGGCTTAAACTATATTGATATCTATCATAGATCTGGACTTTATCCTGTTAAACTTCCATCAAATATTGGAATGGAAGGTGCTGGAGTAATTGAAAAAATTGGCCTTGATGTAAAAGATTTTAAAGTTGGAGATAGAGTTGCTTATGCATCAATGCCTATTGGTTCCTATTCAACTCATAGAATTTTTCCAGCAAAAAAACTAGTAAAAGTTCCAAATGAGATCGAATTAGAAAATGTGGTAACTTTGATGACTAAAGGTTTTACTGTTTTCTATCTTCTACACAAAACTTATCCGGTTAAGTCTAGCGAAACTATTTTATTTCATGCAGCAGCTGGAGGTGTTGGTCAAATTTTTTGCCAATGGGCAAAAAGTTTAGGATGTAAAGTAATTGGAACAGTTGGCTCAGATGAAAAAATTGAAATAGCCAAAGCTAATGGTTGTGATCATGTTATAAATTATTCAAAAGAAAATTTTGCAGAAAAAGTTAAAAAGATTACCAATGGTGTTGGTGTTCCAGTTGTCTACGATGGTGTGGGTAAAAAAACTTTTGATGGCTCGATTGAATGTTTAAAAGTTAAAGGTATGATGGTTTCATTTGGTAATGCATCAGGTCCTTTAGATCCATGTAATGTAGCAAAATCTTTAGCACCTAAAGGCTTGTATCTAACTAGACCAAGTATTGCTCATTACACCACAACTAAAGAAGAGCTTGATGAAGCAGCAAAAAAAGTTTTTGAAATGTATCTTACAAAAAAATTTACTCTAAATATTTTCAAAAAATACTCTCTAGATGAAATTGTAAAAGCTCATCAAGATTTAGAAAATAGAAAAATTTTAGGGCCTGCTGTAATTATTCCTTAATCAACTTCTACATCCATATCAGACATATGAAGTCTTAAAGCATTCGTTGAAACATGAATTTCCCTAATAAAAAAAATTATTGAAATCATCATTGATAAACAGCAAGATCCAAAAATTAATCTTGCTATAAAAACCTCGTTTAAATAAAGACCCAAGACTGTAAGCATATTGAACAAAAAACCAAACGCCCCAAACATTATAGACCATCTGAGTAAAGTTATTCTTCCACTTAAATTAATAAACTGTTTCTTCCATTCTGGAGGCACATGTTTTTCATAAACATGTTCATCGTGTAGTTCTCTAATTAAAGCACTCAAAGAATGAAATCTATTACTGTACACTCCCATTATTAAAGGAATAGCAGGAAACATTAAGGCTGTGACTGTGTAATCTATATTCATACGAATCAGTTTGATTATCAATCTTGCCTTTGTTATTTACAAGTAAAATTTATGAACCAATTAAACTTATTTATAGAACTCACAAGATTAAAAAAACCGATTGGATATATGTTACTTTTTTGGCCATGTGCATGGGGCTTAACATTGGCTTATGATTTTTCCAAAGATTTAAACGATTATTATTTTTATTTAACACTTTTTTTTCTTGGATCTGTTTTGATGAGATCTGCTGGTTGTATAGTAAATGATATATTAGATAGAAAGTTTGATCGAAAAGTTTACAGAACAAAAGATAGACCAATAGCCTCTGGAAAAATATCTATAGCACAAGCTGTTATCTATTCAGCATTTTTATGTTTCTTGGCCTTTTTAGTTTTAATAAATTTTAATTTTTTTACAGTTATAATTGCTCTCGCATCAATGCCTTTAGCATTTACATATCCATTAATGAAAAGATATACTTATTGGCCACAATTATTTCTAGGTATAACTTTTAATTATGGTTTAATTCTCAGTTGGACTTCAATTAATAATGAAATTAGTTTAATTCCGATATTTTTTTATTTTGGAGCCATATTTTGGACACTTGGCTACGACACTATATACGGATTTCAAGATATTAAAGACGATGAAATAATAGGACTTAAATCAACTTCAATTAAATTTAAAAAAACCCCTTATTTATTTTTAACCATATGTTATGTAAATTTTTCTTTATCTTTGTTAGCAGTAGGATGGTTTATGAATTTTGATTATTTTTACTTTCTTCTGTTAATTTTAATTTTTATACAAATATTTTATTTTCAAATTAAAAAACTTAACATCAAAAAACCAAAAAATTGCCTAGATATTTTTAAATCAAATAATATTTTAGGTTTAGGAATTTTTGTAACTTTATTAATGGGTAAAATTTTATAATGAATAATACTGAAATTTTAAAAAGGCTTTATAAAGATTACACAAAAAAATTTATAAAAAAAATTTTAATTTCAGTGTTTTTTACGTTATTGTTGGCTTTAAGCACTTCATCAATAGCATATTTATTAGACCCAGCAATCAAACAACTTTTTATCGAAAAAAAACAATCTCTAATTTATATTATTCCTGGATTAATTATTTTAGCTTTTGCCTTAAAAGGTGGATCACTGTATTTAGCTAAAATTATTATGATTGGAGTTTCTGAAGAGGTCAGAAAAGATATTCAACAAGATATGTTTGCTTCACTAATTGTGGCAGATACCAAATTAATTGATAACAAACATTCTGGAGGATTTATCACTAACTTAACTAATGATGTTAACATGATAACCAACCTAGTAAGTACAGCTATATTAAATTTGTTTAAAGACACATTAACTCTTTTTGGTTTACTTTGTGTAATGTTCTATCAAAATTGGAAACTTTCACTTATTGCTATTGTTATGATACCTCTGGCAAGTATTGCAGCTAGAA
Organism: uncultured Pelagibacteraceae bacterium; assembly: GCA_902533075.1. Lineage (GTDB taxonomy): Bacteria > Pseudomonadota > Alphaproteobacteria > Pelagibacterales > Pelagibacteraceae > Pelagibacter. The sequence continues at coordinate 11,830 of CACAKN010000006.1, read as the reverse complement.
CTTTAGGAAAAAGGATGGGTAAAGTAACAAATCAACAAATGAAAAAAGCTTCAATTTTGACCTCGTATTTAATTGAAATTTTTAAAAATCATAAATTAATAAAAATTTTTCAAAAGGAGTTTTTTGAAAAACAAAGGGCAAACAAATATTTAAATGATTTAAAAGAAACAACAAAAAAAATAAATATTGTTTATGTCAGAGCCTCTCCAATAATGGAGTCGCTTACAGGGATAATGATTGCAATTATGATTTTTGTTTCAGCTAAACTTGTTGCAAATGATGAATTAGAGGTAAGTAATTTTTTCTCCTTTTTAGCTGCAATGATGTTGGCGTACCAACCTGTAAGATCCCTCGCTACCCTTAATATAACTGTGCAGCAAGGCTTGTCTGGAGCTAAACGAGTGCTTCCTATAATAGATGATAAACCTAATATTAAAAATGATGCCGGTGCCAAAGAGTTAAATGTAAATGAAGGAGAGATAGATTTTGAAAATATTAAATTTAATTATTCAAACTCAGAGAAACCAATTCTAAACTCTTTGAATTTAAGTATACCAGGCAAAAAAATGACTGCTCTCGTAGGTCATAGTGGAGCTGGAAAATCAACAATTTTAAATTTAATTCCAAGATTTTATAATGCTAATCAGGGTGACATTAAAATTGATGGTCAATCTATTTATAAATCGACAATTCAATCATTGAGAAAAAATATATCTTTAGTGAGTCAAGATACTACATTATTCGATGACACAATAAGAAATAACATTCTTTATGCTAATATGAACGCATCTCAAAAAGAAATTGAAGAAGCTGCAAAATACTCCTTTGCTGATGAGTTTATTGAAAAACTCCCAAACAAATATGAAACTTTGATAGGCGAAAATGGTGTAAGATTGTCTGGCGGAGAAAAACAAAGACTTTCAATCGCAAGAGCAATATTAAAAAAAAGCAAAATAATATTATTAGATGAAGCAACATCCTCTCTAGATGCAGAAATTGAAAATAAAATTCAAAAAGCGATTAGTTTTCTTACTGAAAATAAAACAACAATTGTTATTGCTCATAGACTTTCAACAATTCTCAATTCAGATAAAATTTATGTGATCGATAACGGTAAAGTTTTAGGAGAAGGAAAACATGATGAATTACTTTTATCTTCAAATGTTTATAAGAATTTTTATGAAAAACAAATTAAAAAATCTTAATGATTATAATTTACAAAATACTTATAAATATCATATTAATTTTTTCTCCCTTAATTTTTTTAATAAGATTCTTTAACAAAAAAGAAGACTTAAAAAGTTACAAAGAGAAACTTTGTTTTTTTTCTAAAAAAAAAACTAATGGGAAATTAATTTGGTTTCACGGTGCAAGTGTTGGGGAATTCCAAAGTATAGTTCCACTTCTAGAAAAACTAGATAAAGATAAATCAATTAAGCAAATATTAATTACATCAAACACATTAAGTTCTTCAAAAATAATTAAAAAAACAAAAATAAAAAAATTAATACATCAATTTTTTCCTATAGATTCAATGATATTATCTCAAAAATTTTTAAATTACTGGAAACCATCAGCAGCATTTTTTGTAGATTCAGAGATTTGGCCTAATACTATTAATAACTTAAAACAAAAAAAAATTCCAATAACTCTGATTAATGCTCGAATAACAAATAAATCTTATAGTAAATGGGTTAGTTTAGGAAATTTTTCAAAAAATCTATTTTGCAAGTTTGATCTTTGTCTTTCCTCGAGTGAAGACTCTCGAAAATACCTAAAAAAACTTGGAGCAAAAAATATTAAAATGATTGGTAATCTTAAGTTTTCACAATCAGAGTATGAAAAAATTGAATTAAATGAAAATTACAAAAAAATTATTTCTTCTAAAAAAATATGGTGTGCAGCCAGTACACACCATACTGAAGAAATTTTATGTGGGTTAGTTCATAAAAAATTAAAAAAAAAATTTAAAAATTTATTAACTATTATTATTCCAAGACATATTGAAAGATCTCATGAGATAGAAATTCAGTTAAAAAAAATAAATTTAAAAGTCCAAACAATTGAAAATTTAAAAAAAATTAAAATAGATACAGATATTGTTTTGATAAATGCTTATGGTAAATCAAAATCATTTTATAACATTTGTAAGAACGTGTTTTTAGGTGGGTCTATTATTAATCATGGTGGTCAGAATCCTCTCGAGGCAACCAGATTTGGTTGTAATGTTTTATACGGTCCAAATATCTCCAATTTCAAGGAAATCTATAATTTTCTAAGCGAGAATAAAATTGCATACAAAATTAAAAATCAATCTGCTATGGCAACTCGATTGGGTAATCTATTTTCAAGAAAAAATACTTCCAAAAAAATACAAAAGAAACTAAAGGTTTTAGGACAGAAAATTTTAGATCTAACATTTAAAGAAATTCATTTTATAATCAATAAAGATGAGATTTAAAAAACCAAAATTTTGGGATGCTAGAAAACCTAGTATTTGGGCAATTATTTTATTTCCATTTTCAATAATCTTTATAATTATTTCTTTTGTATTAAAAATTTTTAAAATCAAATTTTTACAAAAAAAAAATTCAATTCCTGTCATTTGTGTAGGCAATATATATCTTGGAGGAACTGGAAAAACGCCATTAGCATTAGAGATATTTAAAATCATTGAAAAGATTGGAAAAAAACCAGCCTTTGTTAAAAAAGGAGGTCAATATTTAATAGATGAAATTAATATGCTTGAGAAAGTTGGTAAAACTTTCGTAAGTAAAAAAAATAGGAAAAATGCAATAAATTCAGCTATTTTTGAAAATCATAATGTTATAATTCTTGATGATGGTTTTCAAGATTTTTCGATAGAACCTAATTTTTCAATTTTATGTTTTAATTCGAAACAATTAGTTGGTAATGGCTTTATAATTCCTTCAGGACCTTTGAGAGAACCCTTAAGTGCAGTCTCAAGAGCTAATTGTATTATAATTAATGGAGAAAAAAATTTAGAATTTGAAAAAAAAATCTTGAATTATACTAAAGAAAAAGAAGTACATATCTTTTATTCCAAATATAAGATTAAAAATTTAGATTTATTTCAAAATAAAAAAATAACTGCTTTTGCTGGTATTGGTAATCCATCTAATTTTTTTGATTTACTAATTGAAAATAACCTAGATATTATAAATACTCATTCATTTCCAGATCATTACAAATACTCTCTTAGAGATTTTGATAGAATAATTGGAGATAATTCTACAATACTTGTAACAACCGAAAAAGACTACTGTAGAATGACAAATGAACAAAAACAAAAATGTGATTACTTAGATGTAACATTAGAAATTGATAATAAAAATAAATTTGAGAATTTAATAAAAAGTTATTTATGAAAATTATAAAATATGTAATTGAATTTTTATTTATAATTTCATTTTTTTTAATTTTTAAAATTTTAGGTTATAAAAATGCTTCAAATTTAGGAGCAATCATTGGTAAAATAATTGGCCCACTATTTAGACCAAATTTGAAAATTGAAAAAAATCTTGAATATTCAAATATAGGACAATCTCAAAAAGAGAGAAAAAATATAATCAAAAATATGTGGGGTAATTATGGAAGAATATTATCTGAATATACTTATCTAAAACAATTTAGAAACAATAAACTAAATCATTTTTTAAAAATTAATGGCTTAGATATTCTACGTGAAATAAAAAAAAATAATGATCAAGTTGTTTTCATTTCTGGTCATTTTAATAATTTTGAACTTATGGCAATGGAAATAGAAAAAGCTGGTATTAATTTATGTGCAATTTATAGACCTTTGAATAACTTTTTTCTTAACATTATTATGGAGAAAATTCGAAAAGAACATATTTGTAAAAAGCAAATTAAAAAAGGTAAGAGTGGTACAAGGGATTTACTTAATTTATTCAGAGATAATTATTCTGTCGCATTAATGATTGATCAAAGAGTAAGTGAAGGTGAAATAATCAAATTTTTTGGCAGAGATGCCAAAACAACAACTATACCAGCTCAATTAGTAAAAAAATATGGATGTAAAATAGTTCCAGTGCATATTGAAAGATATGAAAAAATCCATTTTAAATTAACATTTAAAGAGCCTATAAAATTTGATCAGAACTTGTCATCTGAACAAATTTCACTAGAACTTAACAAAATTCTAGAAAAGATGATCTTAAAAAATCCAGATCAGTGGATTTGGTCTCATGATCGATGGAAATAATATTTTAATTTTATTTTTCTCTTTTTGAAGCAGCCTCAATATAAGAAAAATAAGCTTCCTGTAAATCAACATTCCAATATGTCAAACTTTCGAGGGGAATTTTTTTTCCTGAAATTGCACAAATCACATGATCTCCATCCTGAATAACTTGAAAATTATTTGGCAAATATTTTATTTTAGCTAATTTTTTAAGCATTTTTAGATTATATATTGTTATATGAAAGTTGGAATAATTGGAAGTGGTGGGAGAGAACATGCAATTTGCAGTGCTTTAAAAAGATCAAAAAAAGTAGATAAAATATACTGCTTTCCAGGAAACGCTGGAACAAAATTAATTGCCGAGAATATTGATATAGAAATTGATAATTTTAATTCTTTAAAGGATTTTATAAAATTAAATCATATTGATATTGTAATTGTTGGTCCAGAAAAACCACTAGTAAATGGAGTTGTAGATTATCTTTCAGCTCACAATATAAATGTCTTTGGACCTAACAGAATTTCATCACAATTAGAAGGTTCAAAAATTTTCACAAAAAAATTATGTAAAAAATATAATATTCCAACAGCAGGATTTGGAATTTTTGAAAGCGAAAAAGAAGCTGCTAATTTTATGAATAATTGTAAGTTTCCTATAGTAGTCAAAGCAGATGTTTTAGCGGCAGGAAAAGGAGTTTACATATGTGATAACAAACAGCAGTCTATGGAAGCTATTAAAGAAATTTTTTCTGGCAAATTTGGAGATACAAAAGTTGTTTTAATTGAAGAATTTTTAAAAGGTGAAGAGATGAGTTTTTTTATAATTTCAGATGGAGAAAATTTTAAAAAATTTGGGACTGCACAAGATCATAAGAGAGTTTTCGAAGGAGACAAGGGTAAGAATACTGGGGGTATGGGAGCGTATTCACCATCAAGATTAGAAAATAACGATTTAGATTATAAAATTCTTAATAAAATAATTAACCCAACTTTAAAAGGATTAAAAGAACTAGGCACAGATTTTGTTGGGTTTCTTTATGCGGGTCTTATGATAGTAGAAAATGAACCCTATTTGATTGAATACAACGTTAGAATGGGTGATCCTGAGTGTCAAACTATTTTGCCTAAATTAAAAACAGATTTTATAGAAATTATAGAAGCATGTTTAAATAAAAATTTAGGTTCTATAGAAATAGATTGGTATAATGATAAATGTTTGTGTGTTGTTTTATGTTCAAAAGGTTATCCAGATAAATTTGAAAATAATGTTGAAATAAGAAATTTAAACAAACTTGATTTGAATACAAATGAATTCATTTATCATGCAGGAACAAAGTCAATAAATGGTAAAGTTTTTTCTAATGGCGGAAGAGTAATGAATTTTTCTGTAAGATCTAAGGAATTTAAAAATAGCAGAGAAAGAGCTTTAGAACTTATAAATAAAGTAAATTGGGAAAATGGATTTTTCAGAAAAGATATTGGATACAAAGTAATCGATTGATGAGGATAATAAGTGGCATCTTAAGAGGTAAAAAAATTCTACAACCAATAGATATTAAAACAAGGCCTCTTAAAGATATGGTAAAAGAATCTATATTTAACATCTTAAAACATTCAAAAAAAATAAATTTTCAAATAGAAAATTCTAATATCTTAGATTTATTTTCAGGGACAGGGTCATTTGGTTTTGAATGTATTTCAAGAGGTGCTAAAAAAATTACATTTGTTGAATATCACAAGAATGCAATAAAGATATTAAGAAAAAATATTTTTAATTTAAAAATAGAAAATGAATGTGAGGTTATTGAAAATGATTGTTTTTCATTTTTAGATACTTTAGACAATCTAAAAAAACAATATAACATAATTTTTTTAGATCCTCCTTACAAAGAAGAGAAAATTGATAAGATAATTAATCTTATAAGAAAAAAAAAATTATTAATTAGTGATGGAATCGTAATTATTCATCGCCATAAAAATGAGGTTAATAATTTGAGTGGTACATTAAAAATTTTAGATAGTCGAATTTACGGTATTTCGAAAATTATAATTGGAAATTAAAAATTAATTAAATTTTTTTTTGTGTCAATTTTAATCAACTCTACAGCAGGCTGATCATATGGATTTACATTGAAGGCCTTTCCTAACAATATTGTTTCTAGAATAAAAAAAGTAAATAATTCTCCTAATGTTTCCTCATTTCTGGCATTAATTTTAAAACTTCTAAATGGTATATTTTTTTTTTTAAAAACATTTTCTGTTGCTATTAATTGAGACTCAACAATATCCTTAAAATTTTTATTTTTTAAATAAAAATGTGATTTAAGAAGTTTACTATTATTAATTTTATTAGTGCTAGCGTCGTCAACAAAAAAAAAGGTAAAAAAATTATTATTTTTACCATCTAAGAATAATTGCATTAGACTATGATTATCTTTGGGCATACTTGAAATTATTGGTAAAATACCTTTGCCCTTTTTTCCCAAACTTTCTGAAACAAGTTGTTGATACCAATAGAATAAATCTTGTGATCTTTCATCATAATTTAATATTATGGAATTAGATTTTTTTTTTTTTGTTAACTCAAAAATACTGGAGACATTACTTACCAATAAATCTATAAAATTTTTTTTTTTTATCAAATTATTAAATCTCTTAAATTTAGATTGCTTTAGTCCCATTAGTTCTGCCGGAAGCATACCGACCTCTGATAAAACAGAATATCTTCCACCTATATAATTGTTATGATGAATTATTTCTGCCTTTAGTTTTTTTGCTAAAAGCATTAAGTAACTCTCTTTATTTTCAGTGATAAAGATATTATTTTTTTTATTATTAATTATTATATTTGAGTTAGCTATCGTTTCTAATGTATTCCCAGATTTTGAAATTATCAAATTTAAGCATTTAGAACTTGCATCCCTTTTTTTAAAACTCAGATTATCTATAAAATCAAATTTTTTTTTTATTTTATGATTTAAAAAACTATAAATAGACTTTGCTCCAAGTAAAGATCCACCCATTCCAATCAAGTTAACCTTAGAAAAATTTTTAAATCTTGAAATCTTTTTGATCTGATAATCGTTTTTATAATCTTTAGTTAAAGACTTTATGACTAAATTTTTATCACTAATAATTTCTTTTAAATATCTGATTATATTAGAATTTTTTTTTTTATTTTTAAAATTTTTTAAAGAAATATTGTTAGATAATTTCATTTATCTTTTATTTTTTTTAAGATTAAATCCTCGACTGAAGAAAGTTCTGAATTTTTCTGATCTTTTTGTAAAATATCTTTATTTTTTTTTAAAAGACTTTCAATTTCATTTATATTTTCTTTTTTTTCTACAATCTTTTTATTTTCTGGCAATGGGAGTTCACCATACTTAGGCGGTTGAACTAAGGGATTTTTTTTTTGAATTAAAAATTCGTCTGAATTATTTCTTTTTTTTCCAGTCAAACCATCTTTTACTGATTGGCAAGAATATAAGAATAAAAAAGTGCAAAGTACAAAAAGCTTAAATTTCATGTTTTTTTTTTAACAAAATTTCAGAATATATTAAAATTATAACTCCTAAGGTAATGAATATATCAGCAACATTAAATATAAACCAATGGAAATTGTTAATATGTAAATCTATAAAGTCTGGTACTGATGAATAGAACAATCTATCAAAAATATTACCTATTGAACCACCAAATACCATCATAAAAGCAAATTTTTCTAACCCTTTTGTCTTAATAATCATCCATAATATGATTAATGTTATTAAACATATTAAGCCAGTTAACAAATTGTAATATAATTTTTGATCAAATGATAATAAGCCAAAGGCTATTCCCTCATTCCAAATTAAATTAATATTTAAGAATTTAGACTCAAATAATTCAGTAGATAAACTTTTTTCATTTTGGAAAATGACATAAATTTTTGAAAACCTATCAAGCACAAAGATGCTTAGAATTATTAAAAAATTTATAACAAAATTTTTATTTAGATATTTTACCATTACTTAGAGTGTCTCTCACATGGATCAATACTTATCTTCCAACAGACAGGGCATTTATTACCCAATGCTTTTTTAGTCTTTACTAAAATATCCGATTGTTTATTAAAATTTATGTTAGCTTTTGAAACAATACAAAGCTCAGACAAATCTATATCTTCTACTATCTCTTTATATTTTTCATTAAGATTGATATCAAGATTTGCCTCCAAACTTGACCCAATTTCTTTGCTCGCTCTTTTTTCCTCAATACTAATATTGCACACATCTCTGATTTTCATTAATTCAGACCATTTCTCCTCAATTTTTTGGTTTTTATATTTATCTGGGAATTTTAAAAATTTTTCCAGATGGATACTTTTGTTTTTTTTAGATACTAATTGATAAATTTCCTCAGTTGTGAATGACAAAATTGGAGCAAACCATCTAAGTAAAGATTTTAACAAAATATTCAGAATACTAACACATGACTTTCTTTTATCAGAATTTATTGGATCGCAATACAAAGCGTCTTTCCTAATATCAAAATAAAATGCTGATAAATCCACAGTACAAAAATTTAACAATTCTTTATAAAGATTATGAAAATCATATTTTTGAAAACAGGTTTCAAATTTTTTATTTAGAGAATACATCTTACTTAACATAAACTTCTCTAGCTCAGGTAAATTTTCAATGTTTAATTCATCTAAATTAACGTCTTCAAATTTATCATTTATATTTCCTAATAAATATCTAAATGTATTTCTTATCTTACGATAAGATTCTGAATGTTGATCTAGTATTGAATAATCTATTCTCAAATCCTCCGCATAATTTGACGCCGCTACCCAAATTCTTAAAATATCAGCTCCATATTTTTTTAAAATATCCTCTGGTGCGATTACATTTCCAAGAGATTTGGACATTTTAAGACCTTTTCCATCCACCACAAATCCATGTGATAGTATCGCCTCAAATGGAGCTTTACCTCTTGTTCCACAGGACTCTAATAAAGAAGAGTGAAACCAACCTCTATGCTGATCCGAGCCCTCTAAATACATTGATGCAGGCCATTTGAGATCTTTTCTTTTTTCCAAAACAAAAGAGTGGGTTGATCCACTATCAAACCACACTTCAACAATGTCACTAAGTTTATCAAAATCTTCCGATTTATATTTATTACCTAAAAATTTTTGAGGTTCATCAGAAAACCAACAATCTGAGCCTTGTTTTTCATAAATATTTGCAATATTTTCAAATATTTCATCATCTATCAAAATTTCATTTGACTTTTTATTTACAAAGATAGGAAGAGGTACACCCCACACTCTTTGCCTTGATACACACCAATCTGGTCTTGTCTCAATCATTGATCTCAACCTATCTTTGCCTTTACTTGGATAAAAAGTTGTATCATCTATTGCTTTTAAGGCTTTACTTCTGAGTTTATGACTTTCCATAGAAATAAACCATTGTGGTGTTGCTCTATGAACTAAAGGTGCTTTTGATCTCCAGGAATGTGGATATGAATGAACCAATTCACCATTTGACAAAAGATTATTTTGCTCTTTCAACTTTTCGATAACAATTGGATTAGCCTTAAAAATATGCAAACCTTCAAACAAAGAAACATTTTTTGTATATTTTCCATCATCATCAACTGTCTCAATAGCTTTTATTCCATTATTCAAGCAAAGATTAAAATCATCAGGTCCATGACTTGGCGCACAATGAACAATACCTGTGCCTTGTTCTGTGGTAACAAAACGAGCCTCTAACATTGGGATATTATGGTCGTAACCTAAGTCAAAAAATGGATGCTTACAGATAGTATCTTTAAAATCTTTACCTTTAAATTTCTTTAAATTCTTAAATTCTTTTATCTCACAATTTTTTAAAACTGAGTCTAATAATGCCTCTGCAACAATGATCTTTTTATTTTTAAAATTTCCCTCATCATTTATTTGAATTATCAAATAATCTAAGCTTTCATTATAAGCTAAAGCTTTATTTGCTGGTATTGTCCAGGGAGTGGTTGTCCAAATAACAACACTGCAATTATTTAGTTCATTTATTTTTGATGATTTTACTGGAAAGCATGTATAGATAGTATCAGATTTGTGATCTTGATATTCAACTTCAGCATCAGCGAGGGCAGTTTTTTCTACTGTTGACCATAAAACTGGTTTAAATCCTCTATAAAGACTTCCCTCTTTTAAAAATTTTCCGAGTTCTCTTACAATTTGTGCCTCTGCATCATAACTCATCGTTGAATAGTAATTTTCCCAATCACCAATCACACCTAATCTTTTAAATTGGTCTTTATGAACTTCTATCCATTTTTCCGCAAATATTCGACATTCTTTTCTAAATTCTACAATTGGAACATCGTTTTTATTTTTCTTATTTTTTTTATATTGTTCTTCTATTTTCCACTCAATAGGTAAACCATGACAATCCCAACCTGGGACGTAAACAGAGTCTTTACCATCCATTTGATGAAATTTCACAATGATATCCTTTAATATTTTGTTCAAAGCAGTACCCATATGTATATTTCCATTTGCATATGGAGGACCATCATGAAGAACAAATTTTTCTTCTCCTTTCCTTGAATTCCTTAATTCTTTATAAAGATCAATTTTTTTCCAAAATTCTAAAATTTCTGGTTCTCTGGTTGGTAAATTAGCTTTCATTGAAAAAGCTGTTTTGGGTAAATTAATTTGGTTTTTACTCATTTTGTTTTTTTTGCAATTAAAAGATCAGCTTTAATTTGTTTTCTTAATTGATCTATATTTTTGAATTTTTTTTCAGCTCTTATAAATTTTAAAAATTCAATTCTTAAATACTTATTATATAAATTTCCAGAAAAATTAAATAAATGAACCTCTAATAATATTTTTTTTCCATTAAATGTGGGTCGATATCCTAAATTTGCTATACCTTTGATATAATTTGAATTTTTCATTTTTCTAGCTTTAACTGCATAAACGCCCGGTTTTGCTAAAACATAATCTTTAATATCTATATTGGCTGTTGGAAAACCAATTTTTTTTCCTACCTGTCTTCCCTTTTGAACTTTTCCATCAATTGACCAGTTTTGTTTTAAAAGTTTATTTACATCATTAAGTTTTCCATTCTGCAAATATTTTCTTATTAAAGAAGACGAAATAATTTTTTTTTTGATAGATAAAGGTTGTGGTTTAATTATCTTATATTTACACAATTTCTCATACTTTATTAATTGTTTTACGTTCCCTTCTCTTTTATTTCCAAACCTAAAATTATTGCTTACAAAAATAAATTTTGGATTTAATTTTTTACCTAAAGTCTCTTTAATAAATGAAATTGATTTTGTTTTTGAAAATTTCCGATTGAATTGCTTTATAATAATAAAATCAACATTAAGCTTACTCAAATTTTCAATTTTTTGATTTAAATTAGATAGTCTGAAGTTGTTTAAACTAGAATTAAAAAACATTTTTGGCATCGGCTCAAAAGTTAAAACGCCAATCTTTGATGAGTATTTCTTTTTATACTTTTTTGCAAGTTTAAATAATTTCTGATGTCCTAGATGAAGTCCATCAAAATTACCAATTAAAATAATTGAGTTTTT
>CACAKN010000005.1 GCA_902533075.1 uncultured Pelagibacteraceae bacterium | reverse complement strand
ATTACAAAAAAAGTAATCAATTCTAAACCTAAAATAAAAATTAAAAAGATTTCTCAATCAATTTCTCATGTAGACGCTGATAATAGCATTGGATTTGTAGCAGCAGATATTGCTATAAAAAAAGCAATTCAAAATGCAAAAAAAACTGGAATTGGTTTGGTGGCAGTTAAAAATAGTGGTCACTATGGATTGTCAGGTTATTACGCTGAACAAGCAGTTAAAAAAAATTTAATCACAATGATATATACTAACGCTCCACCTGCTGTTGCTCCTCATGGTGCATTAAAAAGTTTATTTGGGACTAATCCAATTTGTTTTGGAACTCCAACTGGCTCAAAAGTACCTTTCATTTTAGATACATCTATCTCAATGATTAATAGAGGAAAGATTAGATTTGCAGCTAAGAATAATAAAAAAATACCAGACAGAGTTGCTTTGGATAAATTTGGTAAAATAACAACTGATCCTAAAAAAGCTCTTCAAGGAGTACAACTACCTATAGCAGGTTTTAGAGGATCAGGTTTAGCATGGATGGTCGATATTTTAAGTGGTGTTCTTACTGGTGGAAATCATGCAGGAAGAGTAAAAGACCCTTTCGATGATTTTTCCGGTCCACAAAATATTGGTCATTTATTTATCACATTTAAAACAAATTTATTTGTCAAAAATTATAATAATAGAATTAAAGATAATATTAAAAAAGTTAAAAGATTACCTAAAATCAAAGGAGTAAAAGAAATTGTATATCCTGGTCAAAATAAATATAAAAGATTTAAAATGAACTCAAAAAAAGAAATTAAATTAACTGAAGTAATTAAAAAAGACTTAGAGTTATTAAAAAATTAGATATGCTTTCAAATAAAGAAATTGTTGTACCTAATAATTTACTTAATGTGGCTCACAAGAAAAAAGGTGTTAAAGCAGGCATTGTCAATGCTGGAAAACCTTTGCCGATGTTATCTGTTCAAGATGCGGTAACTGAAAGCTTGATAGAGCCAATTTTTATTGGTGATGAAAAAAAGATTTTAAAATGTGCTGAAGATTTAAAATGGGATATTTCAAAATACGAAATTATTCATGAACCTGAAGAAAATAATACCGCAGCCATTGCTGCAAAGCTTGCTAGTGAAAAAAAAATCAGAATTATTGTTAAAGGGCATATTCATACAGATGTTTTAATGAAAGAGGTTCTAAAAAGAGAATACAACTTACTTGGAAAAACTAGATTAAGTCATATTTGGCATATGACTTTAGACAAAGAAGATAAGCCGCTTATCATAACTGATGGTGCTCTAAATGTTTTACCTAATGTAAAAACTAAAATGCATATTTTAAAAAATGTAATAAATTTTTCTAATAGAATTGGAATTGAAAGACCTAAAATTGCTGTGTTGTCTGCTACTGAAGAAGTTTTAGATAGCGTACCAAGTTCCAAAGAAGCTGAAGAAATTACAAAATTAGCTAAAAAAGAAAATTTAAATGCTGATGTTTTTGGTCCGCTAGCATTTGATAATAGTATTTCAAAAAAATCTTCTGCTATTAAAGGAATTAAGAATGATGTAGCAGGAATGGCTGATGTTTTATTAGTTCCAAGTGTAGAAACAGGGAATGGATTAGTCAAAATGTTAATTTATTTTTGTGGAGCTTGTGCAGCTGGTGTAGTTGTTGGTGGTAAAGTACCAGTTGTAATTACTAGTCGATCTGATGAAGCACAAGCAAGATTAGCTTCAATTGCTGCTGCAGTTGTTGCATTAGATTAATTGTTTGATTGCAATAAAATCAAAATTGTCTTAAATAATTCATCAATAAAAAGAGGAATATAATGGCAATCAAGTATTTAAAAAAATCACCTAAAACATCATCAACAGATGACACAAAAACAACTAGTATTGTTCAGGATTTATTAAAAGACATAGAAAAAACTAGAGAACAAGGATGTATTGATCTAACTAAAAAATTTGACAAATATGAAGGTGAGATTGTTGTATCAAAAGAAAGAATTGAAGCAATAAAAAAAGGTTTAGATCAAAAAACTAAAGATGATATTCAATTTTCATATGAGAGAGTAAGAAAATTTGCTGAAGCTCAATTAAAAAACTATGGTCAAGACTTTGAAGTAGAATTGTCTAATGGATTATATGCTGGCCAAAAATTAGTTCCTGTAAACACTGCTGGATGTTACATTCCAGGAGGAAGATATGCTCACATCGCTTCTGCTGTGATGAGTGTCACTACAGCAAAAGTTGCCGGTGTAAAAAATATAATTGCTTGTAGTCCTCCTAAAGAAGGTGTGGGAGCTCATCCTACTATAGTTTATACAGCTGATCTTTGTGGTGCTGATGTAATCTTAAATTTAGGTGGTGTTCCAGCTATTGCTGCTATGACTAATGGACTATTCAAAAATCCTTCGGTAGATATAATTGTTGGTCCAGGAAATCAATTTGTAGCAGAAGCAAAAAGAATTCTATTTGGAAAAGTCGGTATTGATTTATTTGCTGGTCCAACTGAAATTGGAATCATTGCTGATGCAAAAGCAGATCCAGAGATAGTAGCCGTCGATTTAGTTGGTCAAGCTGAACATGGTTATAACTCTCCTTGTTGGTTATATACAACAAGTAAAGAGCTTGCCGAGAAAGTAATGAAAAGAGTTCCAGAATTAATTGCGGAACTTCCTGAGGTACCAAGAACAAATGCTGATGCTGCATGGAGAGACTATGGAGAAGTAATTCTTTGTGACACAAATGAAGAGATGGTTAAAATCAGTGATGAGTATGCTCCTGAACACTTAGAAGTTCAAACAGAAAATTTGAAATGGTTCCATGAAAGATTAACAAATTACGGATCTTTATTTGTAGGTGAAGAGACAACGGTTGCATATGGAGACAAATGCTCAGGAACAAATCATATTTTGCCTACTAAAGGTGCTGGTAGATATACAGGTGGTTTGTTTGTAGGAAAATTTATTAAAACTTTAAGTTTCCAAAGAATGACTAAAGAGTCTACAGAACTTGTTGGCGCTACTGCAGCTAGAATATCTAGATATGAAGGTATGGAAGCGCATGCAAGAACAGGTGATGTTAGATTAAGAAAATATGGATATTCTAATTAAGTGTTTCCAAAATAACGAATATTGTAAGTAAACTCATAAAGCTAATAATAAATATATTTATTATTTTCCATATTCTCTCACTTTGAGCATATTGAGATAAATATTTTGATAGATAACCAATAATAAAAAAGAAAATAAAAGATGCGATTGAAGCCCCTAGTCCAAATAATATCTTTTGATTTAGAATAAAGTTTTTTGAAAAATTGCCTAAGAAAAACACAGTATCTGAATAAACATGCGGGTTTAGATATGTAAAACCAAGAGTTTTTAAAAAGATATTAAATTTTGAAATATCTGGAACCTCACTATTAAAACTAACTTTAAAATTAAAAGAATTAATTTTCGTATAAATAAAATGAATTAAGAAAATTATTAAAAGAATATTAAATATTAGTTCTATTGTTGAATTAAAGTATTGAATAAAATAGTGAAAAAGAAATATTCCTAAAAATATCAAGATTAAATCAGATATTGAACAAACAAAACAAACCAAAAAAACATGTTGTTTTTTTAGACCTTGTTCAATGACAAAGATATTTTGTGTACCTATAGCTAAAATTAAACTAAGCCCGGTAAAAAAACCTAATACCAGGTATTCCATTCAAAATCAGATTATTCTGGATTAGCCGTTAATGTTTTAATCTCTAAAATATTTTCGTTAGGATCTTTTACAAAAAAAGTTTCTTGCTCATATTTTGTACCTTTAAATCTTAGGTAAGGTTCATCGTAATATTTAGCACCATTTTTTTTCAATCTATTTTTTAAAGCATCAAAATCTTTTCTAGATAAGTGAACTCCAAAATGAGGAACAGAAACATTTCCCATGTCCACGTCATGTCTTTCACTATCTAACTTATGATCACTTGCATGAAGTGTTAATTCATTTCCCCAAAAATCAACATCAGCCCATTCTTGAGCGGAGTTATCAAGTCGACAACCCAAAGTTTCACTATAAAACTTTTTTGCAGTTTCTAGATCTCCGCAAGGGATAGCTAGATGAAAACAATTAGTATTTTTGTACATAATTTCTCCTTTAAATACTGTTTAAAATAACTATATAAGCATTAATAATTTTTATCAAGCTGACAAATACTTATGAATGACTTTTTACAATCTATAATAGATAGAGATCCTGCGGCAAAATCAAAGTTAAGTTTAATTTTAACTTACCCAGGAGTAAAGGCTATTTTTTTTCACAAGATAGCTAATTTTTTTGCAAAAGCTAAGTTTGATTTAATTGCAAGAATAATTTCGCAAATTTCCCGCTTCCTAACAGGTATTGAAATTCATCCTAAGGCTAAAATAGGAAAAAATTTATTTATTGATCATGGAATGGGTGTAGTCATTGGTGAAACATCCGAAGTTGGTGACAACGTTACAATCTATCACATGGTAACTTTAGGAGGAATTGCTCCTAGTATAAACTCTGATAGTCAAAGAGAAATTAAAAGACATCCGACGTTAATGGATAATGTCGTTGTTGGTTCTGGTGCTCAAATATTAGGTCCAGTTATAATTGGAAAGAATGCTAAAGTAGGAGCTAATGCAGTTGTTACCAAGAACGTTCCTGATAATGCTGTAATGATTGGAATACCTGCAAGAAATGTTGGAACAACTTCTGGTGAATTTAAACCATATGCTGTAACAGAAGACTCTAAAGAAAATGGTAATGAAAAATAATCAAGAAGACTTTATTTCTGGAATTGGAAATACCCCTTTAATTAAATTAAGAGCTGCCTCAGAAATAACTGGATGTAATATTTATGGTAAGGCTGAATTTTTAAATCCTGGTGGCTCTGTTAAAGATAGAGCTGCATTAGCTTTAATCAAAGATGCTCAAGAAAAAAAATTAATTTCAAAAGGTGGTATTGTTGTTGAGGGAACTGCAGGCAACACTGGTATTGGTCTGGGTCTTATAGGTAATTCACTCGGTTATAAAACAATTATAGTAATGAATGATAACCAAACTCAAGAAAAGAAAGATACATTAAGAAATCTTGGAGCGGAACTTCGGCTAGTTCCAGCTAAACCTTATAAAGATGACAAGAATTTTGTTAAAGTTGCAGCAAGACTAGCAGATGAGCTAAGACCTACTAACAATAATGGAGTTATTTGGGCCAATCAATTTGATAACATTGCAAATGCTAAAGGTCATTATGAGGGGACTGGAAAAGAAATTTGGGATCAAACTGAAGGTAAGGTTGATGGCTTTGTTTGTTCGTCTGGAACTGGTGGAACTATTTCAGGAGTTAGTAATGCTCTTAAAGAAAAAAATAAATATGTAAAAATTTATTTGTCTGATCCAAAGGGTTCAGCTCTTTATAATTATATAAAGAGTGGTGAATTAAAGTCTGAGGGAAATTCAATTACTGAAGGAATTGGCTCTAGTAGAATTACTAAAAATTTCGAAAATGCCAAGATTGATGGTGCTTTCTCAATTGATGATCGTGAGGCTCTACCTATTCTTTATGATCTAATTCAAAATGAGGGGTTAAGCTTAGGTACAAGTTGTGGAATAAATATTGCAGGAGCAATTAGACTTGGAAAAAAGTTGGGCCCAGGAAAAACCATCGTCACTATTCTTTGTGACAAGTCGGATAAATACAACTCTAAGATGTTTAACAAATCTTTTTTACAAGAGAAAAAATTACCTATACCAAGTTGGTTATAATATCGCATAGCTGCTATGTAACAAAACTGTTACTTTTTTTATATACATTTTATTAACGTTAAAATTATACAAAGTCTAACAAAGATCTTTATTTGAAAGGAGATACTGTGCTAACTAAAAATATTTTAAAAATTATAGTAACTTACTGTATTGCAATTTTAATATCTACTTCATCAATTGCAGGAATGAGTGACAACGATAAATCTAAAGCTTGGGATTGTGCTGGAATATATATGGCTAACTATTTTCTTCCACCAGGTGAAGAATTTGAATACAAAATGAAAGAAAAATCTATATCAACTGTAAAGGTTCTTAAATCTTACGCTATAGAAATAGGTATTTCTGAAAAAGATTGGGACGAAGGAGTTAATAAGGCAGTAGATAAGCATTATGGCTCAAAATATGATAAGGCTAAAACTGATCAATGTCATTCGTTTGTAGAAGCTTTAATTCCTAACGGAGCTGAGAGAGTAAAAAAAGTAATTCAAACTTTATATTAAATATTAACAAAAAAGGAGAAAAAAATGAAAAAAATAATTTTAACACTTTGTTTAGTCTTATTTATTAGCTCTGCATACGCAGGTTCTTGTCCAATGATGGCTAAAAATATTGATGACAAAATTAAAAAAGCTCAAGTACTTAAAGATCAAGGTATGGATGCGCACAAAGCTGGTGATCATGCTAAGTCTGAAAAGCTTCTAAATGAGGCTCTTGCACTTTTTAAAAGTTAAACAAAAAGGAGAAAAAATGGAAAAAGAAATGTTAGTAGTAGCTAAATTAAAAGAAGGCATGTTTGAAAAATTTATGGGTTTCATGCAATCGCCCGAAGGTTTAGCGGAAAGAGCTAAAGTTGCGGTAGTAGAAAAGACTATTGGAACTGTAACACCAGATAAAAGTACTGTAATGTTTAAGATATTTTGTACTGATGAACCTGCATTACATAAATTCATTGAAGGAACTGAAGTATCAAAACCTATCATGGATGCTGTTTTAGATAGCTATTCAATCTATGATTTAACAAAAGTAAAATAGGAGAAATATGAAAAACTATATAGTAACACATACTTTTAAATCAAAAGAAGCAAAAGCTAAAATGATTGAAGTAACTGGTTCAATGTCAATGGAAGATATGACTAAAGCAATGACGAGTGATAACGCAAAATGTCAAATGAGCTGGATCACGCCAGGTGATAACTTAACAATGTTTTGTTGGTGGAAAGGTGCTGATCCAGATGCAATTAATAAACAATTAGAGTCAATGAACGATTTTTACGAACCTCATAAATTTGTTGAGTGTACAGATGATGTTATAGATTTTAATGCTAAATAAAAAAAGGATTTTCAATGAAGGTAATTTATACAAGAACAATGAGAGTAAAAGATGACGGCTTAGGAAAAGCAATGGAAATTGGGAAAGGTTTGGCTGCAGTTAGAAAAAAACATTATCCTAACCATGATGTCTATTTTTCTTTTCAAATGGGTGGAGACCCAAGAACAATAAGGGAAACTTTAATTGGAACTATGTTTGAAGGTGATAATGATGCTGACGCTAACATGTCTGCAGATCCTGAATATATAAAACTTTTAGAGCAATTAAAAGAAGTTGCAATAGAAGGAACTATTGAGGACGAGATTAGACCAATATTTAGTTAAGAAATTAAAATTATGTTAGAAAAATTTAACGGAATAATCTATGCGCCCTTATTTTTAACTATTTTAAGTGCTTTACTTTGTTATGGGTTAGCAGATAAAATCTACGTTTAATAACAAAGGAGTAATAATGGCTGGAGTAGAAGTAAAAAGCTTTGATAAAGCTGATGAAATTAATAATGACTTTAATAATGCAAAAATTGAAGCTGTTAAAGTTGGAGATCACAGAGTAATGAAGCTAACTTTACAACCAGGTTGGAAATGGTCTAAGGATATAAAACCAAAGGTGGGTGGAGATAGTTGTCAGGCAAAACATCTTGGAATAATTATTTCAGGAGCAGTCTGTGCAAAGCATAATGATGGTACAGAGATGACCTACAAAGCAGGAAATGCTTATTGCATAGAACCAGGACATGATGGATGGGTAGTTGGTGATGAGCCAGCTGTTGTTTATGAATTTAATGGAATGTGGGGTGAATGATCTTTAATGCCAGGTTTTGTTATTTTTAATATAGATATAAAAAAACCTGATGAATATAAAGAATATGTTGAGAAGGTAACACCAATAGCTAAAAAATTTGGAGGAGAGTATATTGTTCGGGGTGGTGAGTCTAAAGTAATTGAAGGCACTTGGACATATCCTAGAACAATTGTTATAAAATTTTCAAGTTACGAAAAAGCTTTAGAGTGGTATAGTTCAGAGGAATATAAACCAATTAAACAAATCCGTTTAGACAATTCAGTCAGTAATGGAATTATAATTAAAGGAGTATAAAATGTCGATTCTAGAGAAATATACAAACGCAATTAATAAAAAAGATGAATCAACTATGAATGAACTTTTGCATGATGATTTTAAATTTAAAATGCATAAATCAGGAAATACCATAGGTAAAGCTGATGTAATTAAATGGGCAATGAGCGGTGATATTAATCAAGATAAAGCACGAGTTGTTTATGAAAATGATGAAGTTGGCATACACCATTCAATTGTAACTTTTAATGATGGAAATGTAGAGGCTGTAATGGCAGTTTACAAATATAAAGATGGAAAAATTATTAGCTTAGAAACAGGTGCAACAAAACTTTCTAAATAAGTGAAAGAAATAGATTTTTACTTTTCAATAGGTAGTACATATACTTACTTGTCTGTTACTAGAATTCTTGATGTTGAAAAAAAAAATCAAGTGAAATTTAATTGGAAACCATTCAGCGTCAGAGCAATTATGAAGGAAATGAATAATATACCTTTTCCTAAAGATAAAATGAATAAAGTAAATTATATGTGGAGAGATATCGAAAGACGTGCTGAAAATTACGGTTTCTTTGCTAAAACTCCAGTTCCCTATCCTCTTTCTGAATTTGATCTTGCTAATCAAATTGCTATTTATGGTCTAGATGAGGGATGGGGTGTTGATTACATAAAACTAACATACAAAAAGTGGTTTCAAGAGGGAAAGGAACCTGCGATTGATCCTTGCATTTCTGAAATTTGTGAAAAACTAAAAATTAATAAAGATGAAACAATTTTAAAAGCAAAATCAAAAGAAATTGAGAATAAATATATTTCAAACACTAACGATGCGAGAAATAATAAAATTTTCGGCAGTCCTACATTTATTGTTAATAATGAAATTTTCTGGGGTGATGACAGAATGGAAGATGCTATTAAATGGTTTAAAAAATAATGTTTTCAAAGAAATACTCAAAAATATTATTTATTTTTTTTATGGGTTTTGGCATGAGTTTGCTCATGACTCTTATAATTACTTATATTAATACAGGTTATGATGAACTTTATTATAAAAGATTTTTTAAAGCTTGGTCAGTAAGCTTGCCAGTTGCACTTATAGCAACAACAATTGTAGCTCCTATAATGCAAAAATTTGTAGATAAAATTACTAAATAATAATAATCTTTAATTGTGAGTAATATTGTTGCACAAACAGTTCTTATTCTTGCGGTTATTTTAGGCACTGCTGCAAACGGTTTTGCAAAAGGTGCAAATGTTTTTACATTATTAATACCAAGTTTATTGACTGCAATAACAATAGTAGGATGTATGTTTACATTGTCTATTGTTATGAAAACTATTCCAGTTGGTATAACTTATGCATCGTTTGCAGGTTTATGTATAATAGCCACAACAATTGCCGGTATATATAAATTTAATCAAATGCCAGATTTTTACACTATCATTGGTTTGGTTTTGATTATCTCAGGAGTTTTGATGGTAAACCTACTTGGTAAAACAGGTTAAATTTATGACAAATTTATCTGGATATATTTTTCTTCTTTTGGCTATCATTCTTGGAATAACTTCTAACGGTTTTTTAAAATCAACCAATGGATTTACAAATCTTGGACCAACTATTTTTTGTGCAATTTCAATAGTAGCCTGTATTTTTTGTTTATCAAAAGCAATGAATATTATTCCTGTTGGTTTCACTTACGCAACATATGGTGGATTAACTATTGCTGCTGTCACCTTGTTTGGAGTCTTTAAATACAATCAAATACCAAACTTTTATGGAATTATTGGAATAGTATTGATTATTGTTGGTGTAATTTTACTAAATACGCTTGGAAAAACTACTTAGAAACAGGTTTTAAAATTTTAAGAATTTTATTATGAAGGCTTTTGTTTGCTGAACAAATAATATTTCCAGCTTTTATGGGATTATCATTTTTCCAAGTTGTTACTATACCTCCAGCAGCTCTTATGATTGGTATCAAAGCATGAATATCCCAAATTTTATTTCCACATTGAATGACAACGTCAAGTTTGCCCTCAGCATAATGACTGTAGCTTAAAGCATCTGAGCAAGGAAATTGCATTCGTTTTAATATTTGGGGAATTTTTTTTTGTTGATTTAAAGTTAAACTTCCATGAAAAGCTGCTGATAATTTCATATTTGAAAAAGTTGCTCTACGATTAACTTTTATTCTTCTTTTTTTTCCGTTCTCCGAAACATAAGCTGAATTAAAAGAGGTATTTAAATAATATTTTTTAAGTATTGGAAAGTTAGCAAGACCTAAAAGAGGATTCCCCTTATAATTTAAAGATATCAAATTACTCCATGTAGGATTCCCTATTACAAATGACCGTGTTCCATCTATTGGGTCAATTACCCATGTGTATTCACTTTTGGAATTTTTAAAACCAAATTCCTCACCCATTATTTGGTGATTAGGAAATTTTTTTTTAATTTCTTTTCTGATGAACTTTTCAAATGCTTTGTCAGCACTTGTAACAGGATCATAACCGCTACCCTTAAGCTTGTTTGACACCTTAAATGATTTATTTAATTTAGAATAATAGAATCTAGTCAATTTCTTAGCTAAATTTTCAATGAATTTAGAATATGCTTTATAATCTGAAGATTTTAACATTGGCACAAGGACTAATACTATTTTATTCCTATTGATTAAAGCTTAATTTTAAATAATGATTTAATAAATCATGAAAATTGAATTAAAAAATAATAAGGTATTTTTTGAAAATGAGGGTTCAAGAAAAGAAATTCACCCTTTTTGGCTTAGAGAAAGAGTAAATGGAGATAGTTTTATTGATAAAAAAACACAACAAAGATTATTTGATCCTACAGAATTAGAGGGAAATATCAAAATTGATAATCTAAATTTATCTGGTGACTGTCTAGAAATTACTTTTAATGATGGCGCACATACAAAACTTGAAATTCAAAATATATTAAAAGAATTTTCAAATATTAGTGATGTAAAATATATTGAAAAAATCAAGTGGGATTCTTCTTTTACAGGTTTAAATAATTTTGAATTTAAAAATAACTTTTTTGAAGAAGAAGAAATGTACAATGCTCTTAAAGATTTCTATCAGTATGGATTTGTTTTATTTAAAAAAGTTCCAACAAAAGATAATTTTATTGTAAATTTTGCTAACTCAATAGGAAGCATAAGAAGAACTAACTTTGGTGAGTATTTTAATGTCAAATCAAAACCGAATCCAAACGATCTAGCTTATACATCTTTACCACTCGCCCTACATACTGATAACCCCTATCGAAATCCTGTTCCATGTATTCAAATGTTACATTGTATTGTAAATGAGGTAAAAGGAGGTTTGTCAACTTTAGTTGATGGATATACTGTAACAGAAAAACTTAAAAAAGATTTTCCAGAACATTATAAAATTCTTACTCAAATAAAGGTAAGATTTAAATTTATAGATCAAAGTGTGGTTTTAGAAGACTGGGCAGAAATGATCCAATTAGATGAATTTGGAAAATTCAAACAGGTAAGATTTAGCCCAAGACTTGACTTTGTTCCTTTGATGGATAAAGAAAAACTAGAATTGTATTATTCTGCAAGAAAAAAAATATCTGAATTATATAACTCTGATAAATATAAAATAGAATTTAGACTTCAACCTGGTGATTTACTTATGATGGATAACCATAGATTGCTTCATGGTAGAACAACTTACGATGCTAATGAAGGTAATCGTTTTTTACAAGGATGTTATATAGATTATGATAGTACAGAAGGTAAATTAAAACATCTAAAAAGAAAATTTAATCTTTAAGAAATATTTTCTATTTGTTTCTCTGCATCTTTAATTGATCTTTTATAATCTAATGACATTTGGTCGGCATAAATTATATCAATTTTTTCAATTCCAAAAAAATTTAAAATAAATCTTAGCCAAGGTGTCAAAAAATCTTCACTACTATTTAGTTTTGTTCCTCCAGATGTGATAACAAGATAAGCTCTTTTATTTTTTAACAAACCTTCTCTTCTACCATTTGGTTTAAACCTAAAAGTTTCTCCTACTCTCGCCGCTAAATCGGACCAAGCTTTTAAAGTGGCAGGTGGACCATAATTATAAATTGGTGCTGAGATTATAATTACATCGCTTTCTTTAAGTTCCTTAACCAACTGGTCTGAGAGTTTAAACATTTTTTTATGGTTTTCATTTTGGTCTTTTTCATCAATATTCATTCCGGACTCTGTTAATCCTGAGACAAAAACCATTTCATCATTTAGATCTCTATAAATTATTTTATCCTCTGGTTTTTTAATCTTATTCAATAGTTTTTTGGCCAGAGCTCTTGAGGTTGAACCTTCTTTTCTTGCACTTGAGTCTATTTGATAAATTTTCATAAATTAATTATCCAAAACTTTGTAAAAAAGGAAATACATCAAGTAAATAATAACCTAAAGCCTGTAGTTGGTTTGTAATAATTAGTACTCCTGTAATTAATAAAATAATACCACCAATTTTTGATACTTTATTGATATTTTTTTTAAAATTTTTTGAAAAAATTAAGAATTTCTGCATTAGGTATCCAGACAAAATAAATGGTATTGCTAAACCTGTTGAATAAAAAGATAAAAGCAAAATACCCCTTCCTAAGCTCTCCTCTGTTGAAGCAAGAACTAAAATTGATCCAAGAATAGGGCCAATACATGGTGTCCATCCAAATGCGAATGCCATACCGATTAGTATTGGACTAAAAAAATTTCTGCTAATATTAGTTTGAATTCTTTTTTCATAATTCAAAAATCTAATATTGATAAGACCTATAATATGAAGTGAAAGAATGATAATTACTAATCCAGCTATAATTCTTAATTCGTACGAATTTTGTAAGAGTGCCTGACCTAAAAAAGTTGAAGCAGCACCAAAAATTATAAAAACAATAGAGAAACCAATAGTAAACAAAATGATTGGAATTAAATTTATATTTTTTTTCTCTATAAGTTCGTTTATGGAACTTCCTGAAATATAAGAAATATATCCTGGTATAAGTGGTAAAACACACGGTGAAAGGAAGCTTATCAATCCTGCACCAAAAGCTATAATCAATTCTATCATAAGTTAATATTATATGATTTTGATAACTTCCCTTTCATATTAGTTTTTATACTAAAAAATGATCCTGAATATCTATAATTTTTAAGATCTTTTTTAGACATGGATTTAGTAGCTGATGAGACAAATAACTCATTATTGTTTCGACCTCCAAATGTGCAATTAGTAATATTTTTTGCTAGAAAATTTATTTTGTGTATTTTTTTGCCTTCTTTATTGAAAACAGAAATACAAGCTCCGTTAAAGTGACATACCCATAAATTCTTTTTGTTATCTATAGTCATTCCATCTGGTGCACCTTCCTTGGAATTAAATCTTATAAAGATTTTCTTTTTAGATATTTTAAAATATTTATTAATTCTTATTTTGTAGATTATTCTACTTCTACTATCAGCATGATAGAAATTATTTTCATCTAAAAAAGCAGGTCCATTAGTAATATAATAATTAGTATCCACTTTGTGAAAATTTAAATTTTTATCTAAACAGTATAATGATCCCTTTTTTATAGATCTCTCTGGATTATCCATTGTACCAAACCAAAGTCTACCTTTTGGATCTGTTTTTCCGTCATTAATTCTATTTTTTGGTAAATTCTTTTCAATAAAAATAGATCTAATAGTCTTTTTTGTTTTTAAATCTATTATTCTTAGTTCTCTTTCAAGTCCTAATATGAATAAATTTTTTTTTATATGAGATAAAAATCCAATTTGTTTATTAAATTTAATTATTTTTTTTTTTTTATTTTTTATATTTAAAATATGTAGTCTTTTTTTCTTTATATCTACGAAATATATGGAATTATGCTTCTTTACCCATAAAGTTCCTTCACCTAAAATACAGTTCAATTTCCAAACAACCTTTGGTTCAGTTGTTTTGATTTTATACATTTAAATTTTTATAATGATACAACTTTTGACTTTTGTTCACCAAGATTATCTATTGCTAGTTTCATTTCATCGCCAGATTTTAAAAATAATTGCGGTTTCATCCCCATTCCAACCCCTGGGGGAGTGCCTGTAGTTATGATATCACCAGGTTGTAAAGACATAAATTTACTCACGTATGATACTATTACATCTACATTAAATATCATTGTACTCGTATTACCTGTTTGCATTCTTTTGCCATTTAAATCTAATGACATATTTAAATTATTTACATCTTTAATATCATCTTTTGTAACTAAGTATGGTCCAATAGGTCCATAAGTATCATGAGATTTACCTTTGACCCACTGACCCATTTTTTCAATTTGCCATTCTCTCTCACTAACATCATTAACTAAACAATATCCTAAAATGTGATCCTGAGATTGATTTTGTTCTATATGTTTTGCCTCTTTACCAATTATAATACCAAGTTCTACTTCCCAATCTAATTTCTTTGAGTTAGGTACCATTTCAATATTATCATTAGGACCACTTATACAGCTAGTTGCTTTCATAAACATAATTGGCTCAGATGGTGCTGGCAAACCTGACTCTGCGGCATGATCAGAAAAATTTAATCCTATAGCTAAAAATTTACCTGGCTTTGTAATACAAGAACCAATTCTTTCACTTGGGGATAGTTCTGGTAGTGAAGATAAGTCGTTACTTTGTAATTTAGAAAGAGTTTCAAAATTTAAATGATCAGGATTTAAATCTTTAACATGGGAACTAATGTCTCTTATTTTTCCATCTTTATCCAAAACTGCTGGTTTTTCTTTTCCTTTTTGTCCTATTCTCAATAATTTCATAATTCTCCTTATTAATAGTTAATTATATT
Source organism: uncultured Pelagibacteraceae bacterium (assembly GCA_902533075.1). Classification (GTDB taxonomy): domain Bacteria; phylum Pseudomonadota; class Alphaproteobacteria; order Pelagibacterales; family Pelagibacteraceae; genus Pelagibacter. The sequence goes on along the minus strand of CACAKN010000005.1, from coordinate 48,159 downwards.
GAAATTCCTCCATCAACTAAAATTGTTATACCTGTTGTAAATGTCGCGTCATCAGAATTTTATCTTTTAATCTATTACTCATATCTTATCATCTCCTGTATTCAATAATATATTAATATTTATTTCATGATCAGTGTGAATGTCTAGGTGTTCCCTTTTTTTCAACAATGTTTGTATATTTTGATCTAGTTTTAATGCACGCCCCGTCCTCAAGTTGTCCAACAGTTAATCTTGACAGTTCCTGCCATGGCGTTTGATTATTAAGTGGTTTAACTTTTCTATTTGATCTTCTTTTTTTAAATTCTGAATTAGATATTAGAACATTAACTTGACCTTTATTAAGATCAATTTTAATTTTGTCTCCTGTTTTTATAATTCCTAAATCGCCCCCTACAGCAGACTCTGGCGAAACATGTAATATTGATGGACTTTCTGAAGTTCCACTTTGCCTTCCATCTCCTAATGTAGGAAGTGCATTAACACCTTTTTTTAAAAGTCTGTCTGGTGGTTGCATATTAACAACTTCTGCAGAGCCTGGGTAACCAACTGGACCACATCCTCTTATTATTAAAAGAGAATTTTCGTTTATCTTCAATTTTTTACTATTAATTCTTTTATGATAATCTTCAGGACCTTCAAAAACTACAGCATTACACACAAATACATTTAAACTTTTTGGATTAGATAAATATCTTTTTTTAAATTCATCACTTATTACAGAAGTTTTCATTATTGCAGAACTGAAAAAATTTCCCTTTAACACCAAAAAACCTGCATGCTCTGCCAAATTATTTTCAAAGTTTTTAATAACATCTGTATTAACTTTAATTTTACTTTTAATATTTTCTACTAATTTTTTACCAGTTACTGTCATTACTTTGGTATTCAATTTTTTTTTCTTTATTAATTCTTTCATAACCCCAGGTACTCCACCTGCCCGATAAAATCCTTCCATTAAATGTTCACCAGCTGGTTGGCAATTTACTAGCAATGGTATTTTGTGACCTAATTTTTGCCAATTAGCTAAATCAAATTTTACCCCCATTTGCTTTGCAATGGCAATTAAGTGAGTAGTTGCATTACTAGAACCTCCGATAGCACTTGTAACAATCACAGCATTCTCAAATGCTTTTTTTGTCATTATTTTTGAAGGGGTAAGATTTTCTTTGACCATTCCAACAATTCTTTTTCCTGTTTTGTAAGAAACAATTTTTCTTTCAGGATAAGGAGCAGGAATAATTGCTGAGCCTGGTAAAGACATTCCTAAAGCTTCTGCAATTGAATTCATTGTTGATGCAGTACCCATTGTATTACAATGGCCTTCGCTAGGAGATGATGCAGTCGCCATATCCATAAACTTATCATAATTAATTTCACCTTTAGAATATAATTTTCTTGCCTCCCATATTATTGTTCCAGAACCTGCTTTTTTTCCTTTGTAATGACCATCTAACATTGGGCCACCAGATAAAACTATTGCAGGAATATTTACAGTTGCTGCAGCCATTAATGCAGCAGGTGTAGTTTTATCACATCCTGTTGTTAAAACTACTCCGTCTAAAGGATAACCGTAAAGAACTTCTACTAATGACAAATAAGATAAGTTTCTATCCAAAGCTGCCGTTGGTCTTTTGCCTGTCTCTTGAATAGGGTGAGTTGGAAATTCCATTGGAACACCGCCAGCTTCTTTTATACCTCTTTTGATATGTTCACTTAATTTTAAAAAATGTCTATTGCATGGTGAAAGATCACTACCTGATTGAGCAATTCCTATAATAGGTTTACCAGATTGTAAATCTTTTCTAGTTAAACCATAATTTAAATATCGCTCTAGGTATATAGCAGTAAGACCTGGGTTTTTTGGGTTATCAAACCAATCTTTGCTTCTTAATTTTTTTTTTTTCATTAATAAGTTGCTCTACCACCGCTTAAATCAAAAACACCTGCTGTTGAAAAAGAATTTTCCTCACTTGATAACCATGTTACTAAAGACGCTAATTCATCAACCTTAGCAAATCTATTTCTTGGAATTTTAGACAACATATAATTAATATGTTCTTCGGTCATTTGATCAAAAATTCTAGTTTTCGCTGCAGCTGGTGTCACGCAATTTACAGCAATATTTTTTAATGCTAATTCTTTTCCTAAAGATTTAGTCAATCCAATCACTCCTGCTTTAGATGTGCTGTATGCACTTGCATTTGGATTGCCTTCTTTACCTGCAATTGATGCAATGTTAACTATTCTTCCATAATTATTTTTTTCCATAAAAGGTACTATTGCTTTACAACAATAAAATACTGAATTTAAATTTAAATTTACAACTTTATTCCATTCTTCAATTGGATATTTAGCAACACTTGTGTTCATTCCAGCCATTCCCGCATTATTTATTAAAATATCTATTTTTCCAAATTTTTTTTCTGTCTCCAAAAGAGATTTATTTATGATTTCAAAGTTTGACACATCCACAATTTGATAACTTAATTCTTTAGAGGAAATTTTTTCTAAAGTTTTTTTTGCTTCTTTTTCATCAATATCCCAAATTACTACTTTAGCTCCAGATTTAATAAATCTTTCTGTGATTGCATATCCAAAACCTTGAGCCCCCCCTGTTACAATCGCAACTTTATTATTTAGATTAAAATTAATCATTTAGTTTTTTTCTTCTTAATAAAGGAAAAATTAAAGCAATTAAAGATAAAATGAAGAATATCACTACTATTGGTCTAGTAAAAAACATAAACCAATTTCCCTCAAAGATTACCAAAGACTGTCTTAAAGTTCCTTCAACTAATTCCCCTAAAATTAGACCAATTATAACTGGAACCACTGAAAAACCATAACGTCTCATAAAAAAACCAATTACTCCAAAAAACAACATTATCCATACATCTAACATTGATTGACTTAATGAGTATGTTCCACAAACAGAGACTGCAAAAATCATTGGCCAAAGTAATCTATTTGGAACTAAAGTAATTCTTGCAAATAATTTAGCGCCAAAAAAACCAAATATAAAAAATAAAATATTTGCAATCAACATAGACCCAAATATTCCATACAAAAAATCTGGTTGTTCTCTAAATAAATCAGGCCCAGGTCTTACTCCATGAATTATCAATCCAGTTAAGATTACAGCTGTTGTGGCACTTCCTGGAATTCCTAGTGCTAAAGTTGGAACCATGGCTCCACCGGTTGCAGCATTATTGGCTGCCTCAGCACCAGCAATCCCTTCTACTGAACCTTTTCCAAATTCTTCTGGATTCTTAGACCATCTTTTTGCTTCAGAATAACCTATTAGTGATGCAACAGTTCCTCCCTCTGCTGGCAGAACACCAATAAAAGAACCTATTCCTGAAGATCTTAAAATAGTTTTCCAAGTTTTTTTATAATCTGATAAAGAAGGAAGTTTTACCGCTTTTAGAGCTACTCTTTTAAAAATTTGATCTAATAAAGTTGATTGTGTTAACATTTCACTAATCGCAAATAACCCAACAACTACAGGAATAAACCCTATTCCCTCAGATAACTCATTTATACCATAAGTAAATCGTTCTATAGATGTCATAAAATCTTTACCAATAGTAGATATCAATATTCCAAAAGCTCCAGCTATCAAATTCTTAATAGGACTCCCTTCACCAATAGATGCTAACATTGTCAAACCAAAAATTGCTAGAGCAAAATATTCTGGTTGTCCAAACTCATAAGCCAGTTGTGCAAGTAGTGGTGCAAAAAAAACTAATACGATTACGCTAAATATACCCCCAATAGTGCTTGAGACTGTTGCCATCCCTAAAGCTCGACCAGCCTCTCCTTTTTGAGCGAGTGGATAACCATCAAGACATGTTGCTGCAGCAGCTGGTGTTCCTGGAGTATTTATTAAAACAGCAGTTATTGCTCCACCGTAAGTAGCTGAGCAATAAATCGCTGTTAGCAAAACAATTGCTGATAAAGGATCTAAGGTCATGGTAAATGGTAGAATTAATGCTCCCCCAGTGGTTGGTCCAAGACCAGGTAATACTCCAAGTATCAACCCAAATAAGGTTCCAAAAACTAGAACAATCATGAGTTTCGAGCTCAATAAAGGTGCAAACATTAAAGAAAGGTTTTCCATTTTATACTTGATAATAAATATTTGTAATTATACCAGGAGGAAATCTTAATCCTAAGATTGTTTCAAAAAAGATAAATACAATTATAGGAAAGATAATACTTACCACAATCAAATAAAAGACTCTTCTTTCACCCCAACAAAAAGAAATAAAAATAGATAAAAAAGATATAGCCAAAAAGAAATCTAATGTTTTCGACACAACAACAAATAAAACAAAACTTATCATTGTTAAAAAAAAAGAGTTTGGTAATTTTTTTTTAATTTTCCAGGGATTTTTAATAGAAAGGTAATAAACAATAGACGTTAAAATAATTATCAAAAATAATAATCCTTTAGGAAAAGTAGCTGGTTGAATACCTCTATTCAAAATTGGTGGAACAATATCGAATGTAAATGTACTAATTAATAAAGTAACTGAAATAAATATGATTACGAATGAAACTTTAAATTCATCCTTAAAAAAAAAGGGCAAACTTTTGTTTGCCCTTTTTTGTTTTTGTACATTGTTCATAATTAAATGTACTTTTATAAAAATTACTTAATGTAACCTAAAGCTTTAAGTTGTGCTGTCATTTCTGCAAGCATTTCTTCCATTTGCTTACCCCATTCATCAGCACCAACTACACTACTTTCATCAAGACCAATTTCTGTTAAGAAATTTTTGTAATAGTTGTGACTCATTGCTTTCATCATACCAGCTTCTAATTGTTTTACTCTTTCAGCTGGAGCTCCTTTTTTAGTTACAAAACCTCTAACTGTTGATAAAGAAACAGGTATACCTAATTCTTTAGCTGTTGGAGAGTCTTTAATTTTAGCCATTCTATCATTTGCTAATACAACTGAAACACATAACGTTCCATCATTAATTTCAGTTAATGCTTCACCTAAATTTAAAACACCTACATCAATATCTCCTTTGACTAAGTTTGTTTTAATTGGTGCTACACCTTTATAAGCAACAATAGTTGGATCTTTTAATTTACCTTTTTTAGTAAAAGCAATTGCACTTACATCATCAATTCCACCCACATGAGTAGTTCCATATTTAAGTGATTTTGATTTTTGGACACTAATAAATTTTTTAGCGTCTTTGATATCAGATTTACAATTTACAACAAATAATTGAGGGTCATCAGTACCTCTTGCTAAAGGTTGCATGTCACTTAATTTAACTTTAGTTTTTCCTAAAGCCATAGAAACAGCATGTCCTGTAGTCCAAGTTAACGTATGTTGACCGTCAGCAGGTAAGCTCATCATATAGTCCATAGATACAGCTCCGCCACCACCTTTTTTGTTCACTAATTGCATGTCTTGCTTGAGAACTCTTCTAGCTCTTAAAAGCATCATTCTAGTAGTTACGTCAGTACCACCACCAAATCCAGCGTGAGTAATAGCTTGTATAGCACCATCAGCTCTTGCTGATGTCATCATTAAAGGTATTGCTATAACAAAAAACTCCGTCAAAAGAAATGCGGCAGCTAAGAAAAGTTTAAAACTTTTTTTCATTATTTCCCTCATTAGTTAATTTATAATTAAATATTTAAACATAATCTGATACAAACCGTAAAGAAAAAAATGTCAAAAAATAAAATCAATATTGCTTTGCTATTGGGGGACCCTTCTGGTATAGGGCCAGAATTAATCTCTAAATTATTATCTGAAAATATCGAGGAAAAAGCCAATATTGTTGTTATTGGAGAAAAAAATATTCTAGAAAATGGAGATAAAATTACAGGGAATAAAAATAATTTAAAGGTTGTTGAAGAATTTGATCAAATTAACTTTGATGAAGATAAAAAAATCTTTTTAGATATTACTAAGGGTAGAAATCATCAGTATCAACTATCAGAATGTTCGAAGGAGTCGGGCGAAAGTGTTTTACAATCTTTAAATCTTGCTCTTGATCTTGCTAAACAAAAGAAAATTCATGCGATAAATTTTGGGCCATTTAATAAGACTAGTATGATCATGGGTGGAAATAAACATTCTGATGAACTTCATTTGATGGCTGAAAAATTGGATGTAAAAAGTTTTTTTTGTGAATTTAATGTTGTAGATAACTTTTGGACAGCAAGAGTAACATCGCACATACCAATTAGTGAAGTTCCAAAAAATATTAAGAAAGAAAAAATTATCAAACCAATAAAATTAATTTATGAAAATATGAAACTTAATGGAATCCAGAACCCAAGAGTAGCTGTACAAGCATTAAATCCTCATGCAGAATTTGGAGTTGAGGAAAAAAATGAAATTATTCCAGCAATAGAGGAGGCAAAAAAATTAGGCATCAATGCTGATGGACCTTTACCTTGTGATACATCTTTCATAACAGCTTTTAAAAATAAAAATCATGACTGTATTGTTGGTATGTATCATGATGCTTTACAATCAGGATTAAAAGCTTTTGGTTTTGACAGAGGAGTAACTGTCCAGGGAGGATTGCCAATTCCAATTACAACACCTGCACATGGTACAGCTTTTGATATTGCCGGAAAAAATAAAGCTAACCTAGAACCTACTTTGCAATCATTTAAAATTGCTTTAACAATGGCAAAAAATAAATCTAAGACATGACAAAAATTAAAGAGGTAAAAACTACAATTTACAAATGGACTGGTGAAATAGTCCCACCAGCACAAAATTTTTGCACAAACCCAACTGATATTCTAAGAGAGTCAGGTGATAAAATGAAATCATTTCGATTTCATCAATGGATGGTATGTGAGGTTATCGCTGACGATGGAACAATAGGTTTAGGAAATGCAGCACTAGCTCCAGAGGTAACTAAAAAAGCAATAGATTGTTATTTAAAAAATTTGGTAATTGGAGAAGATCCTTTTGATTATGATTATTTATGGGACAAAATGTATAGAAGTACAATGGCGTGGGGCAGAAAAGGAATTGGAATGGTAGGAATTTCAGCTATTGATTTAGGTATTTGGGACTTAATGGGTAAAATTAAAAAAAAACCTGTTTTTGAACTTCTTGGTGGAAGAACAAAAAAAAAGATACCTGTATATGCATCAAAGTTATATAGCCAACCAATTAAAGACCTTCAAATAGAAGCTGAAAAATATTTAAAAGAAGGTTTCAAAATGTTTAAAATGCGATTTGGTTGGGGTCCAAAAGACGGGACAGAAGGTATTAAAAAAAATATTGAATTAGTAAATGCTGTAAGAGAAGTTGTTGGTTATGATACTGATCTAATGCTTGAGGCTTATATGGGATGGGATTTAGATTATGCAAAAAAAATAATTCCAGATTTAGTCAAATTTAAACCTAAATGGCTCGAAGAACCTGTAATTCCTGATGATATTTCAGGATATGCCGAATTAAATGCAATGGGAGATATTCCAATTGCTGGGGGTGAACATGAGTTTACTTTTTTAGGTTTCAAACATCTGTTAGAACTAAAAGCAATCAGTTTTATTCAATATGATGCTAATAGAGTTGGAGGTATAACAGCTGGTCATAAAATAAATTCGTTAGCAGAAAAATATGGAGTACCAGTAATTCCACATGCTGGTCAAATGCACAATTACCATTTAACAATGGCAAGTAATAATTGTCCATTCTCAGAATATTTTCCTGTTCATCAAGTTGAAATAGGAAATGAATTATTTTATTATTTATTTAAAGGTGAACCAGAGCCCAAAGATGGTTGTATTGATTTAGATGATAATACTCCAGGTTTAGGTATTTCAATTAATGAAAAATATAAATCAGATTTTAAAATTTCAGAATAGTTAATTATCCTCTAATACCCATATGTGTATATTTAACATTTAAATAATCTTTTATGGCTTCAGAACCACCTTCTCTACCATATCCACTTTGTTTAATTCCACCAAATGGAGCTTCTGCAATTGCAATCATTCCAGTATTAACTCCTACAGTTCCTGTTTCTAGTTTTTCAGACGCTAAATGAGCTTTTTCCATTGAATTTGTACACACATAACTACATAAACCTAACTCATGATTATTTGCTCTTTCTATTACTTCATCAAAAGATTTAAATGAAAGCATTGGCACTAATGGTCCAAATGGCTCTTGTTTCATTATAGTAAAATCATCCTTTACATCATCAAATATAGTTGGTTCATAAAAAAATCCTTTATTAAATCCTGCTGGTCGTTTTCCACCCAGTAAAACTTTAGCACCTTCCTTCTTTGTCTTTTCAACTAACTCCTCTATTTCATTAAGTCTTTTCTTTGTGGTTAATGGTCCTAATTGAGTTTCAGGGTCCATGCCATCGCCAATCTTTAATCTTTTAGTTTTATCTATAAATAAGTTAATAAATTCATCTTTTTTACTTTCATGAATATAAAATCTATTTGGAGATATGCATACTTGACCATTATTTCTAAATTTTGCTGCAATCGCCATATCTGCAGCTTTTTTAATATCTGCATCATCAAAAACAATAAAAGGTGAATGACCACTAAGCTCCATAGTCACCCTTTGCACTTTGTCAGCAGCTTGTTTTAAGATTAATTTACCAACTCTTGATGATCCTGTAATTGAAATCTTTTTAACAATATCTGATGCAATTAATTGTTGAGCAATACTTGGTGGATCTCCTGATAAAAGATTTACTACTCCTGGCGGAACCCCACACTCTCTACAAATATCAACCATTTCCATAACAACACCTGGAGTAATAACATCCGGTTTAATTATGACAGAACATCCCGCTGCGAGTGCTGTTGAAATTTTTCTTGCAGACAGAACTGCTGGAAAATTCCAAGGTGATAAAGCTGCAACTACTCCTACTGGCTGATAGTAAACATGTACTCTAGTATCTTCAAACCTGCTCTCAACAGTTTGACCATAAATTCTTTTTGTCTCTTCAGCATTCCACTCAAAAATATCTGCTGCTCCGTTGATTTCTCCTTTAGCTTCTACTAAAGGTTTTCCAACTTCAAGTGTCATCCACTTTGCAAGAACATCCTGTTTTTCTCTTATCTTGTCTGCAATTCGTCTTATAATATATGCTCTTTGCCAAGGGGCTGTTTTCTTCCAGATTTCAAATCCTTTTGCAGCTGAATTTAAAGATGCTTGAACATCTTTTGTTGTTGCCTTTGATGCTTGTCCTAAAACTTCTTCGCTAGCAGGATTTATAACTTCATAAGTTCCTTTATCTGAAGATTGCTGCCATTTGCCGTCGATAAATTGTCCAAATTTTTCGTACATAATCATAACTTAGCATTACTATAAGTTGTGTCTACTGTGTAATTTTTGCATGGTAAATAATTTTATTTCCATGATAGCTTTAAATAAAAAAGAAAGGAGTGTTAAATGAAAGCATACATAATGGGTAACTATACTGCAAAAGCTTTTCAAGGATTTTTAAAAGATCCATCAAGTGATAGAGAAGCTGTAGTAAAACAACTTACTGAAGCAATGGGTGGTACTATGCATAGTATGGACATTGTAAGAGGATCTTATGATTTTGTAGTTGTCACTGATGTGCCAAGCTTCGATGATTTTGCTGCGATTAAATTGGTAGTAGAAGCATCCGGTGCAGTAGAAAATCTAACAATCTTAGAAGCAATCGACTTTGGCAAAGCTACTGCAAAAGCAAGTAAAATTGGTTACAAAGCACCAGGACAATAATTATATTTTAACTTCCAGGTGAGACAACTGGAAGTTAACTTAATTTTTTTATTTAAGCTGATTTAAAAGTTCTGGAAGTTTTTTCTTACCTTTTGCAAACACTTTTACTTTTGATATTGCCTCTTTATTTGAAGTGTCATCACCTACAACTACTAAAGCTATCATTCCCATTACTTTATGGGGTGTGCATTGATAAAAATATATGCCAGGAATTTTAAATGTATAAGAATATTCAGCGTTCATTTTACTTTTTTTGGGAATTTCCCAACCATCAGGACCTGCTAAAAATTCTACATTATGACCTTTAGTTGTAGGAACCCAGGTAATAGTATCACCAACATCAATTCTAGATATATCCTCTGAATAAACCATAATTTTTCCATCTGCACTTTTGTTTAACATTTCAACTTTAATATCAGCAGCAAAAGATATTGATGAAAAAAGAAAGATAAATAATATTATAAATATTTTTTTCATATTAAATATTCATTATTTTCCAACAGAGTTTGCTACATAAAAAGACACTATATCTATCTCACCTTTTGTTAAAATCTCATCCTCACCAAAAGCAGGCATAACACCTAAACCATGTGTTACTATATCCATTACAGACTCATAACTTAATCCTTCTACAGTATCTAGATTTGGTCCAATGTTTCCCTCTGATGCTGCTGCTTTTAAAACATGGCATGCAGCACATCCTGCTGTTTCATTGAAAATTTCCAATCCTTTAATCATCTTTGCCTCGTCAGCAAATGATATTTGAGTATTTGATAAAAAAGAAAATATTAAAATTAATAAAAATTTTTTAATTTTCATTAACTTACTTTAAACTTTTTTAAACTTCTATACTACAGTAATATTTACGCTGTGATCTTTCCAACCATTGTGAGCATAGCCTCTTCTGTTTTCCATTCGCAGTTCTGGCTGTTTATCAGATCCGTTCGATGCTAAACTAGCAATATTATAAGTGCCAGCACTTAAAGTTGTTTCTAATACAAACTGTCTCCAAGCATATTTTCCAAGGTTAGGACCTATAAATTTTGCTTTTTTCCAGCTGCTACCACCATCGACAGACACTTTTACACTTCTTATTTTTTTAGTGCCTCCCATAGCTACTCCAACTATTTGAACTTTTCCTGCTTTAACAGTTCCAGTTTCATCTGTAGGTCTTGTAATCCATGATTTAACTGGCATTTCCCAGCAAGAAGGATATTGAGATCCCTTTTTCCCTATTGGAGAAATTCTGTAACTCTTTTTCATATATTTTACAGAAGACTCACTTGTAGTAAAAGCCACTTTACCAAGATGCTTCACATTATTAATTCCAAAATATCCAGGAGTTACCATTCTTAATGGTCCACCATGAGCATTTGGTAATGGAACACCGTTCATTTCCCAAGCTAACATAGCATCCTTAAAAACTTTTTTAGGCACTGATCTTTCAATCATAGCTTTTTTAGGGTCTAAACCTGTAGGAACATGGTCAACTCCCGCTGAAGTCATATAAACTGTATCGCCATTAATTCCACCACATGCGTTAACAACTGTTTTCATTGGCACTCCTGTCCAAAGAACACAAGCGGCTGCACCTGTTTTCCATTGTGAACCTCTAGGTTTATGTTTAAAAAATCCTCTTCCATTTCCTGAGCATTGTAAAATTGTAGCCATTGTCTCATGACCTAATTTTTGAAGTTGAGCAATAGTGAACGTCTTTGGGTTTTTAACGCCTTCAATTGAAACTTTCCAGTCCATTCTGTTACCAATTTGTTCATCAGTCATTGTTGGCATATTATTTCTAATATAAATATTTCTATTTGGAGTAACTAAACTTTCACCGATTGCACTTCTATGGGTTTCAATTCCTTTGTCTGAGTGAACAATTAATGCGTCTCTGTCTTTCCAGCTTATAAAATCAGGCAGACCCTTTTTTCCTTCGGTATGATTAGCATTAGCTATTGTGATAGGAACTACAGAAGCTGTTGCTGCCATTCCTGCCAATGCTGCTGTTCCTGTTAAAAAATTTCTTCTATTCATGTTTAATTTTGTTTTATTTTTTCTCATAAAAGTACCTCCAATTAAAATATATATTATCAAATAATGATTGATGAACAAATATAAAAAAAAATTTTCTATCTAAGGTTGTAGTCGTATTTTTATTTATTTTCCTAATTTATTAATTAACAATTCTAGTATAAGTTTATTTTATGCAACAGTTACAAGATAGTTTTGGAAGAAAATTTCCATACATAAGATTGTCTATTACTGAAGTTTGTAATTTTAAATGTGGCTATTGTTTACCCAATGGTTACATGGCAGATAAAAGTGACAATAGAAAATTTTTACACATAGATGAAATAAGACGTCTAGCCAAGGGATTTTCTGAGTTAGGTGTTCAAAAAATTAGATTAACTGGTGGAGAACCAACTGTAAGAAAAGATTTTTTTGAAATTGTAAAAATATTGAAAAATGAAACAAATATAAAAAAAGTTGTAATTACAACTAATGGATATCATCTAGATCAAAAAGCAAAGTTACTAATAGATAGCGGCCTGGATGGAATTAATATTAGTATCGATAGTTTAGACAGAGAAACATTTAAAAACATAACTAAGCATGACAGATTGCCAGAAATTCTTAAAGGAATTCAAATATTACAAGATTTAAATTTTGAAAATATAAAAATAAATGCTGTTCTTCTCAATGGAATGAATGCATCTACTAAAGATTTTGATGCATGGTCAAATTTCATAAAAATGAATAAAGTTATTTTTAGATATATCGAACTAATGCAGACAGGAGACAATCTAGACTACTTTAACAAATACCATGTTTCATCCAAAATTTTTAAAAGTTATTTAAATGATAATAATTGGATATATCAAACTCAAGGATTAGATGCTGGGCCATCACTAAATTATATAAATCAAGATTACAAAGGTAAATTTGGAATTATAGCTCCATACTCTAAAGACTTTTGTAAATCTTGTAACCGTTTAAGAATTACATCAAAAGGAGATTTAAGACTTTGTTTGTTTGGCAATACAGGAATAAGTATAAGACATCTGCTTCAAAAAGATAATCAAACTGAAGAGTTAAAAGATCTTATGTTAGGTCAAATGAGATTTAAAAAAGAATCTCACTATCTTGAGTTTGGAGAAACAGGATTAACAAAAAATTTGTCTAAAACTGGTGGTTAAATGAAAAGTTTTAAAGTAATTAATCAAAATGATTTAAATGATTGGGCTAAAGAAATATTTAAAAAAAATTCTTTCAATATGGTCGATGTTTCATCTAAGAAAGAAACATTCAGAAGAGCATTAGCTTCAGGAAAAATTTATGTTGGTAAAGAAGTTTTTGATTTAATCAAAAATAAAAAAATGCCAAAAGGTGACCCTATTACTTTAGCAGAAGTGTCGGCAGTCTTAGGAGTTAAAAAAACTAGTGAATTAATTCCCTTATGTCACCCACTTCCAATTGATCATACTGCTACTAAAATCATTATGAACGAAGTAGATAATTCACTTGAGGTTTTTTGTGTTGTGTCAGCAGTTACAAAAACTGGTGTTGAAATGGAAGCTATTATGGGTGTTAACGCTGCATTAATAACAATTTATGATTTAAGTAAAATAGTAAATCCACATTTAAAAATCGATAACGTCAGATTATTAATTAAAGAAGGTGGAAAAAGTGGATTATGGAAAAATCCAGACGGTTTACCTGAGTTCCTCAAAAATATTTTTTAATATTTAATGTCTGTTTATCTAAGTTCTCAAAAAGTAATTAAAGATTGGATTGATTACAACGATCACATGAATGTTTCATATTATCTGTTAATGTTTGATAAATATGGCGCTGATACACTAAATAATATTTTTAAGATGGGTGAACACTCAGCAAAAACAACTAAAAAAAGTACAATGATTGTAGAGTCTCATATAACTTATAATCAAGAGCTCCAACTAAATGATGAAGTAGATATTAATTGTGTTTATCTTGATCATGACAAAAAACGACTTCAATATAAGATGGAAATGATTCATAAAGAAAAAAAATTTCTAGCCTCAACAATTGAAATTTTAGCTTTATATGTAGATCTTAACGAGAGAAAAGTTGCTGAATTTGAAGAAGAAAAAATAAAAATAATGGATGATTTTATTAATAAAAATAAAACTCAATTTAAAAATGAAAACTTAAAATTTTCAAAAAAATTAAAGAAATGAAAATTAAACTAGAATTATTTGGGGCTAGCAGAGATTTTAGTGAAAAAGATCACCTAGAGTTTGAAATTGAAGACAAATCTTCAGTAAATGATTTAAAAAATGAAATAATTAAATATATAGATAAAAATTTTGGTGGAAATGAAAACTTCATTAAAATTGTAAAATCTTCAGCTTTTTGTTCAGAAAATAATGAAATAATTAGCGACAATTATAAAATCACAAAAGATCAAAAGATTGGTATTATACCCCCTATCGGAGGAGGTTAATGCTTCATACAAAGATAGTGGATTCTGAAAAAGAGAAAATACTTACTTCAAACGCTGAAAAGTTTATTAAAGATTCAAAATTTGGAGCGTCAATTTATTTTTTAGGTACTGTAAGAAACATTAATGATAATAGAACAGTAATTGGAATTACTTATGATAGTCATGATAAAATGGTTATCAAAAGCTTTGAAGAAATATACAATGAAGTAGATCAAAAGCTAAATATTAAAGATAAAGCTGTTTTTATTGAACATGCTAAAGGACATTTAAAATTAGGTGAGATTAGCATTATTATCGCAGTTGCTTGCAAACATCGCGATCAAGCATATTTACTTTCAAGATATATAATTGAAGAGATAAAAAAAAGATCACCAATATGGAAAAAAGAACATTATGAAAATGAAGATAGTGAATGGTTAAAAGGAAATCCAATAAGTAATGAAAAAATTTAAATATTCCGAAATAACTCCTGAAAAAATTTATAAAAAAAGAAGATCTTTTATAAAATCATTTGGTTTTGGCTTTGGATCATTAGCTTTAAGCACTCTCCCTTTGATAAATAACTCATTTGCAAATGTAGATCAAAATAAAGTTACAAGTTTCGAGGATATTACTACCTATAATAATTATTACGAATTTGGTACTGGAAAAAGCGATCCTTATATTCGATCACAAAATTTTAAAACAAGCCCTTGGAATATTAAAATTGAGGGTGAAGTTGAAAAACCTTTGGAAATTTCTATGGAGGAAATATTATCGTCATTTCAGTCTGAAGAAAGAATTTTAAAATTAAGATGTGTTGAAGGCTGGTCAATGGTTATTCCATGGAATGGTTTTTCATTGAGTCAACTTCTATCTAAAGTCACTTTTACGAGTAAAGCAAAATTTGTTGAGTTTGAGAGTGTTTATGATCCTGATCAAATGAGTGGTCAAAGATATCCTGTATTAAATTGGCCTTACAAAGAAGGTTTAAAAATTGATGAGGCAATGCACCCTTTAACAACAGTAGTAACAGGTTTATACAATAAAAAACTTCCGAACCAAAATGGAGCTCCTCTAAGAATTTTTATTCCTTGGAAATATGGTTTTAAAAGTTCAAAGGCTATTGTTAAAATAAAACTTGTAGAAAAAATGCCAACATCCTCATGGATGTGGGCTTCACCAAGGGAATATGGTTTTTATTCTAATGTAAATCCTAAAGTTGATCATCCGAGATGGTCACAAGCTACTGAAAGAGTAATTGGTAATGATATATTTGCTCCAAGAATAAAAACTGAAATGTTTAACGGCTATGGTGATCAAGTAGCAAATTTATATACTGGCATGGATTTAAAAAAATATTTTTGATGATAAGATATTTAAAGTCAAGTGTTTTTACTCTGAGTTTAATTCCTTTTTTTTTAATTACTTATAAAATTTTTTTTAATAAACTAGGACCTGAACCTGTAAAAGAAATTACTCATTTCACTGGTGAATGGACTTTAGTATTCATTTGCCTGACATTAGCAATGAGCCCACTTAAAAGATTTACTAAGTTAACTTTTTGGATCAATATAAGACGTATGTTGGGTCTTTTTGTATTTTTTTATGCAACTCTTCATTTGCTTACTTATGTGGTAATTGACTACAGGTTTGACTGGGGGCCCATACTCAATGATGTAGTTAAAAAAAAATACATTTATATTGGTTTTTCTGCTTGGATATTGTTAATACCATTAGCTCTTACATCCTCAAAAAAAATGGTGAGATTGCTAAAGCAAAATTGGAAAAAATTACATAGATTGATTTATATAATTGCAATTTTTGGTTCTTTACATTTTATATGGCTTTCAAAAACAATATTCTTTAAACCATTAATATATACTTTAATAATTTTATTTCTTTTGAGTTTAAGGATTAAATTTAAAAAAAATACTTAATTTTTTTTATCTTCGTTATCAACTACTAAACAAATTTCAGATTTTGTTAAAAATCTCTTTCCAGTTCCATTATCTAAAGAAAACATTCCACCAATACCTTTAACAGCATCTATAGTAAGATCTGTATGTTTCCATTTTTCATATTGATCACCATTCATATAAAATGGGACACCACCTATTTCACCCAATTTAATATCATTATCTCCAAGAGGAAATTCACCTTCTTGAAAACACATTGGTGCACTTCCATCACAACAACCACCAGATTGGTGAAACATAAGTTTTTCACCATACTTCTGTTTTAATTCAGATAGTAGACTTAATGCAGAATGAGTTGCGGAGACTTTCATTTTTAATGTACGGCCCATGATTTTAGAATCATGGGCCATTATATATTATTGTGTTTTAAAAAAAGCCTAATTTTTTCTCAGCATAAGAAACATGTAGATTCTTATTCTGTCTGTAATGATTAAGCATCATTTTATGAGTTTCTCTACCAACTCCAGATTGTTTGTAACCCCCAAATGGAGAGTGTGCTGGATAAGCATGATAACAATTAGTCCATACTATCCCAGCTTGTATTGCTCTACCCATTCTGTGAGCTATATTACCATTTCTAGTCCATACAGCTGCTCCTAAACCATAAAGAGTATCATTAGCAATTTTTAATGCTTCTGCTTCATCTTTAAATTTAATCACAGATACTACAGGTCCAAAAATCTCTTCTTGAGATATTCTCATGCTGTTATTAGCTTCAAAAATAGTTGGTTGAATATAATTACCTTTTTCCAATCCACTATTAAGTTTAGCAGCACTACCTCCTGTAAGAACTTTAGCACCT
This sequence comes from uncultured Pelagibacteraceae bacterium, assembly GCA_902533075.1. Lineage (GTDB taxonomy): Bacteria > Pseudomonadota > Alphaproteobacteria > Pelagibacterales > Pelagibacteraceae > Pelagibacter. The sequence continues at coordinate 31,174 of CACAKN010000005.1, read as the reverse complement.
TCTTTTTTACCAAGCTCAAGATAAGATTTAATCTTTTCCATTTGCTCTACAGATGCTTGAGCTCCAATCATAGTTTCCATTTTTAAAGGATTATCTTGAACAACAGCTTTTGTTCTAGCAATAGCTCTTTCCATGAACTTGTCATAAATAGACTCTTGTATTAAAGCTCTACTTGGACAAGTACAAACCTCACCTTGGTTAAGATTAAACATTACAAAACCCTCGATGCACTTATCAAAGAAATCATCATCTTTATCCATGATGTCTTCAAAGAAAATGTTAGGGGACTTTCCACCTAATTCCAAAGTAATTGGAATAATATTTTGTGCAGCGTACTGCATAATCAATCTACCAGTTGTTGTTTCACCAGTAAAAGCAACTTTAGCAACTCTTTTTGATGATGCTAAAGGTTTACCTGCCTCTAATCCAAAACCGCTAACAATGTTAACAACTCCTGGAGGTAATAAATCTCCAATAAGTTCCATCATTACCATAATAGATGCTGGTGTTTGTTCAGCTGGTTTTAATACTGAACAGTTTCCTGCAGCAAGAGCTGGAGCTAATTTCCATGTTGCCATTAATAATGGGAAATTCCATGGAACTATCTGACCAACGACTCCTAATGGTTCATGAAAATTGTATGAGTATTGATTATTAGCAATTTCAGCAATTGAACCTTCTTCTGCTCTAATCACACCAGCGAAATATCTCCAATGATCAATCACTAAAGGTAAGTCAGCGGCCATACATTCTCTTATTGGCTTACCATTATCTAAACATTCAGCTGTAGCTAATAAGTTTAGATTCTTCTCTAAGACATCAGCAATCTTATACAATATGTTAGATCTTGTTGTGATGTCTGTTTTTCCCCATTCTGGGAAAGCTGCGTGAGCTGCATCTAATGCTGCTTCAACGTCTTTTTCATCCGATCGTGCAACTGAACAGATTTTCTCATTTGATATCGGGCTAACATTATCAAAATATTTGCCTGACTTGGGTTCTACAAATTTTCCATTTATGTAGTTTCCATATTTAGCTTTAAATGGAAATTTAACCTTTAAATGAGAAGTATCTAATACAGATGACACTTTCATAGCTTCTGCACTCATTTTTCGTACTCCTCTTGTTTTTGTTGTTGTTTTAAGCTTATTATTTTTTCTAGATTTTTTAGAACGCTTCTTAGTCGCAGACTTTTTTGTCACGACCTTTTTTTTCGTTTTAATTTTTTTTCTAGAAGATTTGACCAATCTGCTCTTTTTTTTCCTGGTCTTAGGCTTAGATTTTTTCTTTCTTTTAGTAGCCATGAAACTATTAAACTAACAATAACTGTCTCTGTCTATTCGTAATAAATTAAATATTCTACTTAGAATTGTATGAATACTATATCTTGTGCTTAAAAAAAAACAGATTAATATTTTTTTATGAATGAAAATCAAAAAATACAAATTCAGTCTGCTACTTTTGAAAGATTATTAAATCATTTGGATGAGAGAAAAGATGTTCAAAATATTGATTTAATGAATTTAGCAAATTTTTGTAGAAACTGTTTATCAAGATGGTATAGGGAAGAAGCTGAAAAAAAAGGAGTAACTATTTCTGATCCTGAAGCAAGAAAACACATATACGGAATGCCTTATTCAGAGTGGAAAGATAAATATCAAAAATAATTATTTTTCTTTTAGTCTTGGAAATAATTCAACAAAGTTACATGGCTTATGATTTATATCTAATTGAAATTTTAAAATTCCATCCCATGCATCTCTAACACCTCCTGAAGAGCCTGGTAAAGCAAAAACATATTTTCCATTAGCTAATACGGCGCAAGCTCTTGATTGAATTGCAGACGTACCAACTGTTTTTAAACTTATGTTTCTAAAAATTTCTCCAAAACCAGGTATATGCTTATCAGCAATTTGTTCAATTGCTTCTGGAGTTATATCTCTACCAGTTAATCCCGTTCCTCCTGTTGTGATAATAACATCAATTTCATCTTTTTTTATCCAATCCTTAAGTATGACAACAATATCTTCTTTATCGTCTTTACAAATTTTTCTATCAAAAAGGTTATGATTTGCTTCTTTAATTCTATCAACTAATAAAGCTCCAGATTTATCATTATCAAAAGTTCTGGTATCTGTTACAGTCAATAGTGCTATATTAATTTTCATAAAATTTTTTTTTAATATGATTATATTACCAATTCTTTTTTTTTTAACAGCAATTTTATACTCAAGTGTTGGCTTCGGAGGAGGTTCTACATACTTGGCATTATTGTTAATTTGGGAAACTCCTTATTTTATTTTCCCGATTATTGCACTAATTTGCAATGTAATCGTGGTTTCTGGAAACTCTATTAATTATATAAAAGCCGGAAATCATAATTTCAAGTTATTAATCCCTTTTTTGATTGGCTCTGTTCCTTTAGCTTTTATAGGAGGAAGTATTGAAATTAATAAAGATTTATTTGAAATTTTATTATTTTTAATTCTTTTTTTTTCTGGAATTTTATTATTGATAAACAACAAATCATATGAAAATACAGAAATCTCAATTCAAAAACTAAAATTTTTACATTGTTTTTTAATTGGTTCTTTCATAGGATTAATTTCAGGCATTGTTGGTATTGGTGGTGGTATTTTTCTAAGTCCAATACTTTTATTACTTAAAGCAGATAAACCTAAAATTATTGCTACAACTGCATCACTATTTATTTTAATAAATTCATTATCAGGAATATTTGGACAACTTACAAAAGATACTGTTACTAATGAAATTTTGGATTATTGGCCATTATTCTTAAGTGTATTTATTGGTGGTTTGTTAGGAAATTATGTAAATCTTAAGATTTTTTCTAATAGAATACTTGCAATTATGACATCTTTATTAGTAATTTTTGTCGCTATAAGAATAGGAATAAGAATTTTCTAAATTAAAATTATAAATTTTTTATATTTTGTTTCCTTTAACCAAAAAATAAATACCACCAATCAAAAGAAAAATTTGTATACTGGTAAACAATTGTTTAGTAATAAACCAGTCTCTGTGAGCTACCGCAAATATACACACCATTAAAATAACAATGTTTAAACCTGCTAATCTTGTTAAAGTATTCCCAATTGAGTTTTTTAAAAAATTTGCAATTATTAATATCACTCCAGTAGATACCTCTGAAATTGCAACTAAACTTGCCAGAAATGGAGAAAGACCAAAATATTCGGTCAGCCCTTCTGGAGGTAAAGGAAATTTACCAACTCCATAAATAATAAAAGCAATGCCAACACCAAGTCTCAAAAAAAGAGATCCTAAAGCCTCAAAATTTGAAAAAAAATTATTGAATTTTTGAAATATATTATTCATTTACATTATCTTAATTATTTCTAATGATTATACAAACTAATTTATCTTTAAACTTTAATTTTTTTTTATATTTTAAATCAATTTCTTTTATACCAGATAAAATTTGTTGATTACTTAGATTAAGTAATATTGATATAAATCTTTTAGAAATCATATCAATATATTTTGTTTTACTTATATCTACTTTGTAAGAAAAATATTTTATAATTCGTTTAGGATATACTTTTGATATAAACTTGAGAATATTTTGATCTCTTTTTAGAGATTTTGCAAGTTTTTTACTCATCAAATCAAAATTAGGTAGTTCATTTTTTTGTGGATTTAAAGTAAAGATAAGAATCCTCCCATCAGGATTAAGACTCTTTTTTAATTGAATTAATAATACTTTTATTTCATTTAATTTAAGTAAATGAATTGTTTGTTTGACTAAAATAAGATCAAATTTTTTTTTATTATTAAAAAAAAAAGATAAAGCATCCATCTTTTTGAATTTAAATCGTTTATCCTTATCTTTATGATTAATTAAATCTATACCAATAGGCATAGATTTTAGTTTTAATTTTGAGTTTAAAGATCCAATTATTCTGCCACGTCCACAACCAATGTCTAAAATACTAGACTTTTCATTTAATTTAATTTTCTGAATAATAAAATTATTTAATGAATTAATATATTCTTTTGAAGATAACCAATTTTTATTATCCCAATTTTTAATGGCAGTTGATGTCAAACTTTTTTAACCTCCAATAATTATATGGCCAAGGAGTTAAAAAACCTACAGAGAGCATTATTGGTATTACCCACCAAGTTAATATGGCACCACCGGTTAAAAAATAATCGGTCAAGTTCATAGCAATTTCCATTCCAATCATTGATATAAAGCTCATTCCAATTGCAGTCTGAAAAGCTTTAGAAAAATCAAAATTTTGTTTCATCAAAATTATTGTCTCTAAGATTATACTTGTAATTAAACCATTTATTATTGCTAAAATCATTATACCTAAAACGGGAAATGGAATTTCTGAGACCTGGAAAAATAAAATTGTGCCTAAATCTCCAATTGCACATCCCAATAAACACCAACTAGTGTTTACAGCACTTCTCTTCCAAGTATCCTTACATAACCAATGAAAATTGGCTTTAGTTGTACTTCCCATCAAATTAATTTATATCAACTTTAGCAATCATTCCAACTTGATAATGACCAGGAACATTGCAAGCTATTTCAATGTTTACTGCGTTATCAAACTTCCAGATAATCTCTCCTCTTTGATTTGGTTCAAGTAAGACACTATTGCTATGTGAATGGCCCATGGCTTTATCCATTTTTGCCATTTTTTTCATTTTTTCTTTATCAATTGAGTAAGCTAATAGAATTTCATTTTCAACCATTTTTATCATTTCTGGTTGATGCTTCATATGCATCATTTTATTAGCAATATTAAATTCGTGGACAAGCATACCTGCATTCTCCACTTCAAATTTAATTGTTTCTCCGGCTTTAATTTTAAATGAACTTGGTTCATAATAGTTGTCATACATCACAACTTTAACTATACGTGAGACTTCGCTCTCTTTACCTTTTGTGCCAATTTTCATATTTTTATCAGCGTAGGCAAATTTAAAAGTAAATAAAAAGATTATTAAAAATTTTAATATTTTCATAATATATAAAATTTAATTCTTGGTATTATTTTTACAATGGGTCAATTTGAACTTATGTGTTATTATAATCAAATGATTTTCAAACAATTATTCGATACAAAATCTTCAACATATACCTATTTGATTTCATCTGGAAAAGGTAGAGAGGCATTAATTATAGATCCTGTGATAGAAAATGTTAGTGAATATATAAATTTGCTTAAAGAGTTAGATTTAAAATTAGTAAAAGTTATTGATACTCACATACATGCTGATCATGTTACGGGAGCATCTAAGCTTAAAGATATTACTAAATGTTCTACTATTATGGGTGCCCATACTCCTGCAGATGCAGTAGAAATAAAAGTTAAAGATGAAGAATATATTAGCTTAGATAATATAAAAGTTAGAGCAATGTATACTCCAGGACATACTTCAGATAGTTATAGTTTTTTAATGGATAATTATCTTTTTTCAGGAGACACACTATTGATTAACGGAACTGGTCGAACAGACTTTCAAAATGGTAGTTCAAAGGATGCTTATAATTCAATATTTAATAAACTTTTAAAATTGCCTGAGGAAACTCTTCTTTACCCTGCTCATGATTATAAAGGTGAAAAAGTAAGCACAATTGGAAAAGAAAAAAAACAAAATCCAAGATTACAAGTAAGTAGTGTTGATGAATATATTGAAATTATGAAAAATCTTAATTTAAAAAAGCCTGCTCAAATCGATTTCAATGTATCTAGAAATATTAATTTAGGTGTTTAAATTAAATCGAAGATTTTAAAGCTTTATAAATTAGCTCTTTACTAGTTTCACCAAGACTTCGATAAACTTCTTTGTTGTCTTTAAAAATTAAAAGAGTTGTTTGATATTGTACATTAAAAAAATTAGCAATTTTTTTGTTAGTGACATCAAATGAAAAATATTCAATATTTTCAAAATCGTTTTTTGCTTTTTTCAAAACTTTCATTTGACTAGCGCATGACATACAATACTTAATCCAGGAGCTCACTACTACAATCTTACCTTCCGATTGAGCTTTATCAAATAATTCTTTTTTAAAAGTTGTTTCCTTTTCCATAGCATTGACATTGAATGCAAATAAAAGAAAACAGAAGGTTAAAATTCTTTTCATAATTATTTATACAACAAATATTAAAAACCAATAAGAAGCTAATCCTGAAAATATTGTCGCAATTATACTTCTAGATAAAATACCAATCACCATTGCAATTACTGCAGCTAATATCTTTGGATTATTATCTATTTCGAATAACCCTTTATCATTAATAAAAATTGCTGGAAAAATTATCGCAGGAAATATTGCAGATGGCACAAATGATAATATCTTTCTAATTCTATCATTGAACATTTCCTTTTTAATTAAAGCTATCATGGAAAATCTTGTTAGATAAGTAATCAAACCACAATATAAAATTAATGCCCAGTTGGTCATGCTTTTTTATTTTTCGTTGTTAATATCATTGCAGTGAATAATCCTGCTAGAGCTGCAACAATGACGTATGCTTTAAAAGGTATATAATTATATCCAAATGTAGCTACCAAACCTGAAATAATTATTACAATCACATTTGTAAATTTTCTAAAGTCATTAACTAGTAAAGCTAAAAATGTTAAAGGAACTGCAAAACTTAGTCCAAGTTTTTCTGGAATTGCTGCCCCAAGTATAATCCCTAAGAATGTTGTAGATTGCCAAATTACCCAACAAGTAGCTCCACCACCAAGTAAATGAAAATATTTATTTTTATCATTATTTTTTTTAAAATACTCATTTGATCGAGCGAAAGCCTGATCAATCAAAAAATAAGAAATTATAATTTTCCAAATTAACTTTAAATCAGAGATGTGTTCCGAAACAACTGCACCATAAAGCAAGTGTCTTGAGTTAACGGCTCCAACTGAGCTAATAATAACTAATGAAGACGCTCCTCCCGAAAATAATTGCAAAAGTACTATTTGGGATGCACCTCCAAAAATTATTAAAGACATTGCCATTGTTTCAATTGGACTAAATCCAACATCAATAGCTAAAACACCAAATATTAAACCAAATGGTACAACTGGTATCATCAATGGACTTACATCAATAATCCCTTTTAAAAATATTTTAAACTTACTATTCATTTTATTAAAAAGCTTTCTATTAGAAGCAAACTATATGATCAATATGAATTGGTCTTTTAATACCAAATTTTTCATCAACCTCGTGTTGATGAATATGATGAGAATGAACAAAAACTGGTAATAATGCGTTACTTGGAGTTTTAAGTGTATAAATAAAATTAGTACCTCTAAATTTCCTATCCACAACTTCAAATTTTAAATTACTTTTATCATCATGGTGTAAGTCTTCTGGTTGTACTAAAAGTTTTACTTTTGATCCTATTGGAAAAGGCCTAATAAAGTTACCAGTAATTGTTCCAAGATCTTTATTTTCTAAGCTTTTAGGACTTGTTACTTCTGCAGGGATTAGTGTCCCTCTATTTAAAAAATTAACTACCTCAACCGAGTTTGGTAAATGATAAACATTATATGGATCATCAAACTGTTTAAGTTCTTGATTTAAAATTATTCCACATTTTGAACCTAAGTAGAAAGCCTCATAAGAATCATGAGTAACAATTATTGTGGTAATCTTTGAAGCTTTTAATATCTTTTTTAATTTTTCTTGTATTTCTTCTTTAAAACTTTGATCTACATTGGATAATGGTTCATCTAACAATAATAAATCTGGTTGTGTTACCAAAGATCTTGCAAGGGATGCTCTTTGTGCTTCGCCAGCACTAATTTCATGTGGATATTTATTCAATGTTAAAGAAATATCTAATAATTCTATAATTTCTTGGAGGCTAACTTGATGATCTTTTTTACCTTTATTTCTCTCTGCACCTAAAAGTATGTTTTTTTCTACAGTGTAATGTGGAAATAGACTATTTTCTTGAAAAGCAAGAGATATGTTTCTTTCTTCTGGCTCAAGATTTTTTTTTTCTGAGGATAACACATTCCCCTTTAGTTCTATTGATCCTCTTTTAATTTTTTCTAAACCGGCAATTGTTCTTAAAATAGTAGTTTTCCCAATACCTGATGGGCCTAAAAGGCAAATAATATCTCCCTCTTTTTCAATAGCAAAAGATACATTCGCTACTTTAGTAATGCCTCCAACCTTAAAATCAACATTTTTAACTTCAAAAAAATTATTACCCATTGTTTTCTCTTAAAATATATTTTGAACTCACTATAATGAATAAAGAAGCAATTAATATTAAAAATAACGAAGGTACTGCAGCAGCCTCTAATAAGTCCTCAGAGGCAGAAATATATGCTGTAGTTGCAAAAGTTTCAAAATTGAAAGGTCTTAAAATTAAAGTAATGGGTAATTCTCTTATTATCTCTAATGAGATCAAAATACCAACAAACAAAAGTGAATTTCTCAAAAAAGGAACATGAATATTCACAAATGTCTTTCTTTTCGAATATCCAAGCAAATATGCACTTTCATCAACATGAATATTTATTTTTTCATATCCTGATTTTATTCCATTAAAAGCTATAGAATAAAACCTAACAAAATAAACTATGACTAATCCAAAGATTGAACCTATAAACATTTTTTTGATCGATAAAAAACCTAAATTTTTAATCATACTATCATCAATCCAAGCAATAAAAGTTATAAAAGCTATAGCTAATATAACGCCAGGAATTGCATAACCAGAAATTGATAAAGTTGACATTAGATTTAAAAGTTTATTTTTTGAAACTCTATTTCCATAATTTGATACTAAAGAAAATATAATTAATACTAAACTTGATAAAACTACTAAATAAAGAGTATTTAAAGAAAGATCTAATATATTAAGATCGAATAAATTTTCAGGAAATTTTAAAGTCCAGTAAAGCATTTGTATTAATGGAAATAAAAAGCTCACGAAAAAAATAAAAAAACAAAACATGAATGCTAATAATGCTTTACTTTTTGTTAGTTTAAGTTTTTTCTTTTGTTTAAAACCACCCCTAGAATTAAAATGGTACTTCGCTCTTTTTCTAGATAAATTTTCTAAGATAAATAATGCAAATATAAACATTAAAAGAAAAAAAGATAATTGATTAGCAAATGCTAAATCATCAAAAGCTATCCATGAATTATAAATCCCTGTTGTAAGCGTATTTATTGAAAAAAAATCAACAGCTCCAAATTCAGCTAAAGTTTCCATAGCTACTAAGGATAAACCAGCAACTATAGCAGGTCTCGCTGCAGGTAATATTATTGAATAAAAACATCTAAAATTTGAAAATCCTAGATTTTTTCCTAAGTCAATTAAGTTTTGTGACTGATATAGAAAGGATGCTCTTGCAAGGATATAAACGTATCCAAATAATGAAAATGAAATTGAAAGTATACTTCCAAACATACCATCAAATTTAGGTATATGTTTATTATAATTTGCTTCGCCAAATAGATTTTTTAAAATCGTAAATGCAGTTCCATAGTTTTCAAAAAAAGCAGTTAGTGAATATGCGTAAATATATGGAGGGACAGCAAAAGATAATATTAAACCCCATTTAAAAAAGTTACTATATGGAAATTCGTAAAATGAAACTAAGTAAGCAGTTCCTGTGCCAATTATAAAAGTAAGTGTAAGTACACTTGTTAACAAAATAAAAGAATTTAATGTGTATTCAAAGAGAAACGTGTTTTTTAGTACATCAAAATAATTTGAAGTATTTTCAAAAAAACTTGAAAAAACAGTTAATATTGGAATAATAACTATTATCGATATCAATAAAGATAGAACATACCATATATTAAATTGTTTTAACATTTGTCTCCTTAACTTCTGTTCAAAGAGTGCCCATTATAATTAAGGAGACAACTTGACTATAGTGAACACTCTTTCAACAGAAGAAAACATAACTTAATTATTGTGCCCACTGCAAATCTCCATCTGCTATGGGCACAAATTAAGAAAAATTAGAAATTAAATACCTTAAGGAGATGCGGAACTTCCTTAGAATCAATTTCTTCAAGTTTTCTTTTATTTATTCTTTTATTGATTTTTTCACACTCAGTTGCGCATGGGGAACATGCTTTAAGTGATTTATTAAAATCAATATCAGATATAAATTTTTTTTCTTCTTTCACGCTTACTTCCAACCAGCAGCAGTCATTACTTCCACTGCAGCAGCTTGATTTTTTCCATAAGAAGCTAATTTAGTTTTCATATCTTGTTTGAAATCTAAACCTAAGTTATTTACCACTAATGGACTCGGTGAAACACCATCAATCATTGGAAACTCAAAAGTATTATTTGTAAAATGCTCTTGAGATTGTGGAGTTAATAAAAACTCAACAAGTTTGACTGCATTGGCTTTGTTCGGCGCACCTTTTACTAAAGCTGCACAACTAACATTCATGTGCGTTCCTCTTCCATTTTGATTAGGGAAGAAAGCTTTAACTTTTTTAGCAGCTTCTTGTTGTTCTGCACCTTTTTTACCAGATAACATTAGAGCTAAGTAGTATGTATTAGCTACAGCTATATCAGCTTCACCTGCTGCTACTGCCATTATTTGCGCTCTATCATTTCCTTTTGGTGTTCTTGCCATGTTAGCAACAACTCCTTTTGCCCATTCAGCTGTTGCAGCTTTTCCATTGTTTTTAATCAATGATGCTACAAGTGATTTATTATAAATGTTACTAGATTTTCTAATTACTAATCTACCTTTCCATTTAGGATCAGCTAGACCTTCATAAGACATTCCAGATAATTCAGCACCTGTAACTCTTTCAGGAGAATAATAAATTATTCTAGCTCTTTTTGCGATTCCAACCCATTTGCTTGTTCTAAAGCTTTTTGGAACTGCTGCTTTTATAGCTGCTGATGTTAAACCGCCTTGCAGTGTACCTTTTGCATCCATTGCACCACATCTTCCAGCGTCTGCTGTGATGTAAAGGTCTGCAGTTGAGTCAGCCCCCTCTTTAATTATTCTTTTTTCTAAAGCACCGGATTTTCCATTTATCAGATTAACTTTGATTCCAGTCATGCTTGTAAACTTAGAATAAAGTTCTGAATCTGCTTTATAGTGTCTTGCATTAAAAACATTTACTTCATTTGCAGCTGCTATTGCTGATACAAACAAAGAAGCAATTAATGCAACAATTGATATTTTTCTCATTACTTTTTCCTGTTCTTCCGCATTATTATTTGAGAATGATAATTATTCTCATTGCGAATGATTATCAATTGCAAGTATGTCGCACCCTTAGATTGATTTAATAAATTTAGATAGAATTATGATTTCCAGTCACCTATTTTACTAAACAAAAAATTTCTAAAAGCCTGAACTCTAGCTGTATTTTTAAGTGATTGAGGATAAACAAAGTGTGCCTCAGTAATTGGACCTTCTGATTTAGGAAGTACTTTAATTACGTTAGTTGAATTAGTCACTAAATACTCTGGTAATGCAGCCAATCCAACACCAGTCTCTACCGCTAGAAGTAGTCCCATAACGCTATTTACCTTCATAATCGACTTTCTTTTTTTTCCGTCATGCATACCAAGCTTCAAAGCCCAATCAGGATTATAAACTGGAGAAGGAGCACCCTTTCCAAAGGAGATAAACTTATGCTTATTCAAATCACCAATAGTTTTGGGCATACCATATTTTTCAAGGTATTTATTAGAGCCATATATAAAGTATTTAATATCAACTAGCTTTTTTTGAATATAATTGAGTTGCTTAGGTCTTCTCATGAAGATACCTATATCAGCTTGTCTTGTGCTTAAATCTAGCTCTTTATCGTCAAAAACTAATTCAATCTCAATTTCTGGATTTAAACGCATAAATTCTTGAATTCTAGGTGTTAACCAGTGAGTACCAAAACTTCTAACAGTGGTAATAGTTAATTTTCCCGTAGGTTTGTTTTTTTGATCCCCCAAAGAAGTTTCAACCTCTTTTAATTTACTTATAACCTCATTTGCTGTTTTAAAAACATATTCACCATTTTCTGTAAGTGTCAGACCTCTTGCGTGTCTTTCAAATAATTGAACTTTTAAATCTTGTTCCAATGATTGAATTTGCCTACTGATTGCAGATTGACTTAAGTTTAAATTAATTGTTGCATTAGTAAAACTGCCTGCTTCTGCAACTGCGTGAAATATCTTTAATTTGTCCCAATCCATTATTTATTTAAATCAACTAAAACTCTTCCTGAAATTTCACCTTTAAGTATTTTAGGATATGTTTCAATTAATTCTTCTAAGCTCACTGTTTGAATAGATTTTTCTAATAAATTAAAATCGATTAAATTTGCAGCTTCACTCCAAATAAATTCTCTTCTTTTAATACTACAGTTTGCAGAGTCCATGCCCCAAAGTTTAATTCCTCTTAGCATAAATGGTATTACACTTGTATTTAGTTCATTTGTATTTGCATTTCCACATACAGCAATAATTCCATTTGGGTTAGTTTGAACTATTGCATTAGCTAATATCTTTCCACCTACTGTGTCTACTACTCCATCCCACAATCCTTTGTCAATTAGTCTTGGATCTTTGTCAAATTCGGCTCTATTTATTACAGTTTTAGCCCCAAGAGATTTAAGATAATCTGCTTTTGAATCTTTCCCAGTAACTGCTGTTACATTGTAACCCATTTTATTTAATGCAATCACAGCAACACTTCCAACTCCGCCTGTTGCACCAGTGACTAAAACATTATTTACTTTTTCACCTAATAAAATTTCTTCTTTGGCTTTTATTGCAAATGAGCTCATCAAAGATGTAAATCCAGCAGTACCAAGTATCATTGCTTGTTTACTGGTTAAATTTTTTGGTTTTTTAACTAAGAAGTCTCCATTAACTTTAGCAATTTGAGAATAGCCTCCATAAAAAATCTCACCCACTCTAAATCCTGTTAAAATAATTTCATCTCCCTCTTTAAATTTTGAATTTTGACTTTCAAGCACTGTTCCTGAAAAATCTATACCTGGAATATGAGGAAATTCTTTAACTAATCGTCCACCATTTTTTAAAATCATACCATCTTTAAAATTAAGATCTGAATAATCAACTTTAATCGTTACATCGCCATGTTTTAGAAAACCTTTATCTACCAATTTTACTTCTCTGGTAAACTCTTCACCTTTTTGATTTAAAATTAGTGCTTTAAATTGCTCTGACACTTTAATCTTTTGCTATACTAATAAATCTTAAATATCTATTTTGATAACTAAGATCCTCTTTAAATTGACCTAAGTAATAGTTTGTAACTGTTGAAGCTTGCTCTTTTTTAATACCCCTCATTGTCATACATTGATGAGTAGAGTCTATTGTTACGGCAACTCCTTTAGCATCTAAAGACTCCATTAGTGTATTCGCAATTTGCATGGTAAGTCTCTCTTGTGTCTGCAATCTTTTAGAAAATACTTCAACCACTCTAGCTAATTTACTTAAACCAACGACTCTATCTTTTGGAATGTAAGCTACGTGTGCTTTTCCAATAATTGGTGCCATGTGATGTTCGCAATGGCTTTGCACAGATATGTTTTTTTGTACAACCATATCATCATAACCTTCCACATCTCCAAAAGTTTTATCTAAAATTTGATTAGGATCTTCCTTATATCCCTTAAAATATTCTTTAAAAGCTTTGACAACTCTTTTTGGAGTTTCTAATAAGCCTTCTCTTGCTGGATCTTCCCCCATCCATGCTAAGATTGTTCTAAAAGCTTCTTCAGCCTCTTTGTCAGAAATTTTTTTTATTTCTTGATTAGTGTTTGTCTCTTTTACTAGTTTCATCGCGGTGTTTTATACCCGTAAATTAACAATTTTAAAATATTTAAAATATACTTATATGTGCTACATAGTCACTTATTATGTTCAAAAAAAGAGAGAATGTGCTTGAAATTGAAGAAGGTAATCTTTTGTCCCCAAAATTTGACAATGACGGGCTAATACCAGTCATTACAATGTGCTCAAAAACTAAAGAAATTCTTATGCATGGCTACATGAATACCGAAGCTTTAAAAAAAACAATAGAAACTAAAGAGGCTCATTATTTCAGTAGATCAAGAAATGCCATTTGGCATAAGGGAAAAACTAGCGGCTTTGTTCAAAAAGTAAATGAAATTAGGATTGACGATGATCAAGATTCTTTGTGGATAACTGTCGATATTGGTAACGGATCAAGCTGTCATGTTGGTTATCGTTCATGTTTCTATAGAACAATACCACTTGGACCAATTGAGAATGGAAGAAAAATTGAAATGAAATTTACAGAAAAAGAAAAGAAGTTTGATCCAGAAAAAGTATACAAAGGTCAACCGAACCCTACTAAAATTTAAATGGATGAAAAACAAAAAAATGTTCTTGGTGAAGATCTAGAGGAATGTTCTTTAGACCCTTTAACAGGATGGTACAGAGATGGTTGTTGTAATACTGATGAAAATGATCACGGGGTTCATACAGTTTGTGCTAAAGTAACAAATGAATTTTTAGAATGGTGCAAAGAAGCAGGTAATGATTTAATCACACCTCATCCTGAATTTGGTTTTCCTGGATTGAAAGATGGAGATGGCTGGTGTGTTTGTGCTACTTGGTATGCAAGAGCGGTTGAGGCAGGAAAAGGTTGTCCAATTTTTCTTAAGAGGACTCACAAGAATACTCTAAAAATTTTGCCAATAGAAACATTGAAAAAATTTGCAATAGATTTATCTTAATCACATATTTCCATATTTTGGGCCGCCTCCACCTTCTGGAGTTACCCAAATTATGTTTTGAGATGGTTCTTTAATGTCACAAGTTTTGCAATGAATGCAGTTTTGAGAATTTATTACAAACTTGTTAACATTATTTTCTTTTTGAACTTCATAAACACCAGCAGGACAATATCTTTGTGCGGGCTCATCAAATTTTTCTAAAGTATAATTAATTGGTAAATTTGGATCCTTTAATTGAAGATGAACTGGCTGATTATTTTCATGATTGGTTCCTGTTAAATAAACTGAACTAGTTTTATCAAACGTAATTATATTATCAGGTTTTGGATATTCTATTTTAGGCATTTCATTAGCAAGTTTTAAAGTTTCATGATCAGCGTGTTTATGTTTTAATGTAAATGGTAACTTACCCCTAAACAAAATTTGATCTATTCCTGTAAATATTATACCTAAAATCAATCCCCAACTAAAACTTGGTTTAACATTTCTTGCTTCATGTAGTTCTTTATATAACCAACTATCTTTAAATTTTTTTTCATAAATAGATAATTCTTTTCCTGAGATAATGTGTTCATTAATAGTTTCTGCTGCTATTATTCCACTTTTCATTGCTGTATGAGAACCTTTTATTTTTGGCATGTTTAAGGTACCTGCATCACAACCAATTAATAATGCGCCTGGCATAAACATTTTGGGAAGACTTTGTATACCTCCTTCAATTAATGCTCTAGCTCCATATGAAATTCTTTTTCCACCTTCAATTATTTTTTTTATATCGGTATGAGTTTTAAACCTTTGAAATTCATCATATGGAGATAAGTGAGGATTTTTATAATCCAAACCAATTACATAACCTAGAAAAACTTGTTTATTTTCTGCATGATACATAAAACTACCACCATAAGTATTATTATCTAATGGCCAACCAGCTGTATGCATTACTAAACCTTCCTCATGATTTTTTTCCTCGATTTCCCAAATTTCTTTAAAACCTATGCCATACTGTTGTGGATTTTTGCCTTTATCTAAATCAAACTTTTTAATTAATTGTTTTCCTAAATGGCCTCGACAACCCTCTGCAAAAACTGTAACTTTACCTATAAGGTCGATACCTGGTTCAAAACTATCTTTTTTATTACCTTCTTTATCAATACCCATATCTTGAGTAGCAACACCTTTTACAGAGCCATCATCATTATACAAAATTTCACTAGCTGGAAATCCTGGAAAAATCTCAACACCCAAAGCTTCTGCTTGTTCAGCGAGCCATCTACATAAATTTGCAAGACTAATTATATAATTTTTATGATTTTTTTGAACAGATGGTAACAACCAAGTCGGCCAACTTAAAGATTTTGTTTTTCCTAAAAATAAAAATTTCTCTTTTGTTACTTTAGTTTTAATCGGAGAGTTTAATTCTTTCCAATTTGGTAACAATTCGTCTAATGCTCTTGTCTCAAAAACATTACCACTCAAAATATGAGCACCAATTTCAGATGCTTTTTCTAGCAAACAAACATTAAGTTTTGAATTTAATTGTTTCAATCTAATAGCGGTAGCTAAACCTGATGGTCCACCACCTACTATTACAACATCATATTCCATTGTCTCTCTGGACATAATTTAATTTTTTACAGATTCTATTATTTTTGTATAGTGTTTAATTTGTTTAATTCTTCCAAGAACTTAGGTAATGCATCAAAAAGATCAGCTTCTAAACCATAATCAGCAACACTAAAAATTGGAGCTTCACCATCCTTATTAATGGCCACAATAACTTTACTTTCTTTCATTCCTGCCAAATGTTGAATTGCCCCTGAAATTCCAACAGCAATATATAGATCAGGAACGACTACTTTTCCTGTTTGACCTACTTGATGATCGTTTGTTATATAACCTGCGTCCACAGCTGCTCTAGATGCTCCTATAGCAGCATTTAATTTATCTGCGACTGCAGTTATCAATTTAAAATTTTCTCCACTTTGCATACCTCTTCCACCTGAAACTACAACTCTAGCAGTTCCTAATTCAGGTCTATCTGATTTTATTTCTTCCTTTTTTATAAATTTAGATAACTCTGAAGCATCTCCTGGTTCACCATTTTCAATTTCAGCAGAACCTCCTGAAGATGGTGCTGGATCAAATGAAGTAGGTCTAATTGTAACGCACTTTATTTTGTCATTACTTTTAACTGTTGCAAATGCATTTCCTGCATAAATTGGTCTTATAAAAGTATCTTCAGAAATGACTTTTGTGATATCGCTAACCTGTGAAACGTCTAATATAGCAGCAATTCTTGGCATTAGATTTTTACCAAATGTATTTGCTGAACAAATAATATGTGAATAATTCTCTGAAATTTTGATAATAGCTGAAGTATAGTTTTCAGCTAAATAATTGTCGTAAAGTTCGTTATTGATATGTATTACTTTTTTTACATTTGAACATTCAGATATAGATTTAGCAACAGGGTCTGAATTTGAACCTAACACTAAAACATGAACGTCCTCATTTATTTGAGATGCTGCAGAAATTGCATTAAAAGTAAATGGTTTTACTTCTTTGTTATTATGCTCTGCAATTAATAAAACTGGCATTATATTACTTTAGCCTCATTTTTTAGTTTTTGAACTAATTCTTCAACACTTGCGACTTTAATCCCTGCTTTTCTTTTTGGTGGTTCTTCCACTTTTATTTGCTCAATTCTAGGTTTTGTATCAATA
The DNA here is from genome assembly GCA_902533075.1 of uncultured Pelagibacteraceae bacterium. Classification (GTDB taxonomy): domain Bacteria; phylum Pseudomonadota; class Alphaproteobacteria; order Pelagibacterales; family Pelagibacteraceae; genus Pelagibacter. Next base: position 13,702 of record CACAKN010000005.1, on the reverse strand, counting down.
CCTAAATCAGAAGCATTTATTTGCTCAATTGGCTTTTTTTTGGCTTTCATGATATTTGGCAGAGATGCATATCTTGGTTCATTTAACCTCAAGTCACATGTTACAATTGCTGGTAAATTTACTTCAATTGTTTCCAAGCCTTCATCTACTTCTCTTGTAACCTCTAGTGTTTTATCTTTTACCTCAATTTTTGATGCGAAGGTGGCTTGTGGCCAATTTAATAATGCAGCCAACATTTGTCCCGTTTGATTACAATCGTCATCAATAGCTTGTTTGCCCATAAATACCAAGTCAGGTTTTTCTTTATCAACAATCTTCTGTAAAATTTTTGAGACCGCTAAAGGTTCAATTATCCCCTCAACTTTAACCAATATTCCTCTGTCGGCACCAACTGCTAGTGCTTTTCGGACAGTTTCTTGAGCTTTTTCCTCACCCACTGATACGGCTACTACTTCAGTTGCTTTTCCAGATTCTTTTATTTTTACCGCTTCTTCAATCGCATTATCATCCGGTGGATTAGTTGACATTTTTACATTGTCTGTAACAATACCTGTCCCATCTTCTTTCACTCTTATCTGAACATTGTAATCAATTACTCTTTTTACTGCGACAAGGATTTTCATTAAGCTCTCAATAATTTATTTTCAACATCATATGGACTTTCCTCAAGAATTGTAGCCTCATACATTTTTCCTAATATATCAACTTTAAGTTTTTCTCCAACATTGGCTAAATCTGGTTTCACCATTGCTAGGGCGATTGATTTATCTAATCTAAAACCATACTCACCACCAGTAGCTCTGCCAACAACTTTGTCATCTTTATAAATTGGGTTATTTCCAAGTACGTCTGAGTCTGTTGTGTTATGAACCTCAAGTGTGACTAATTTATTTGTGAAACCTTTCTCTCTCCATTTATTTAAAGCATCAAGTCCAATAAAATTTCCTTTGTTTGGATGTATGAATCTATCTAAACCAGATTCATAAGGAGAGTATTCTATTGATAGTTCTGTTCCTACTAGCTTGTAAGATTTTTCTACTCTTAAACTATTCATCGCTCTTATACCAAAAGGTTTAATTCCAAGATCTTTTCCTGCGTCCATTAATTTGTCAAAAATATGGTTTTGATACTCAATTGGATGATGTAATTCCCAACCTAATTCTCCTACAAAATTTACTCTCATTGCATTAACTGGAGCGTAGCCTACATTTACATTTTTTGCAGTTAACCATTTAAAATTGTCATTTGTAAAATCATCTGTAGAAACTTTTTGTAAAAGTTCTCTGGATTTAGGACCAGCTACAACCAATACACCTGTGCTATTAGTAAGATCCTCAAATATTACAGAACCATCTGTTGGCATCCATTTTTGTATCCAATCATGATCTAATCTTAAATTAGCGCCTGCAGAAACAAGATAATAACTATTTTCCGACTCTTTCATTATTGTAAATTCAGAGTGAACTCCACCTTTAGTATTAAGTGCATGACAAAGATTAATTCTACCAATTTTTTTTGGCAGTTTGTTTGCAACCAAATAATCTAAAAATTCCTCTGCCTTTGGACCTTTAATTCTACATTTTGCAAATGCCGTCATATCCAAAAGACCTACATTCTCTTTAACATTTTTACATTCTTTCTTAATTGCTTCAAACCATTTTGATCTTCTAAAAGACCAATCATCTTTTTGTTCCATCCCGTCAGTTGCAAAAAAATTTGGTCTTTCCCAACCAAATTTTTGTCCAAAGACAGCACCTAGATTTTTCATTCTTTCGTAGCATGGGGAAGTTCTTAAAGGTCTAGCAGCTGGTCTTTCTTCATCAGGATAATGAACAATAAAAACATGACTATAAGCTTCTTCATTCTTTGCTTTTAAGTAAGATTTAGTAGCATAATTTCCATATCGTCTCGGTTCTACACCCAGCATATCAATTGTTGGTTCACCATCAACAATCCATTCTGCTAATTGCCAACCAGCACCACCTGCTGCTGTTATTCCGAAACTATGTCCTTCATTAATCCAAAAATTTTTTAATCCCCAAGCTGGGCCAACTATAGGATTTCCGTCAGGAGTGTAGCAAATTGCACCATTATAAACTTTTTTAACACCTACTTCTCCAAAAGCAGGAACACGATGAATTGCTCCCTCAATATGTGGTGCAAGTCTGTCTAAATCTTCTTGGAATAATTCATATTCAGAATTTTTTGACGGTCCCTCTACATAGCAAGCTGGAGCACCATCTTCGTAGGGGCCTAAAATTAATCCACCCGCTTCTTCTCTCATGTACCATCTACTATCACTATCTCTTAAAACTCCCATTTCAGGAAGACCTTCTTTTTTTCTTTTTTGAATTTCTGGATGTGGTTCTGTTACTATATACTGATGCTCAACAGGAATAACTGGAATATCTAATCCTACCATCTCTCCAGTTTGCCTTGCAAAATTTCCTGAACAAGAAATTACATGTTCACATTCAATCGAACCCTTATCTGTTTCAACAATCCAACCATTATTAGACTGCTTCATAAATAAAACAGTTGTATTTCTATAAATTTCAGCTCCCATATTTCTTGCACCTGTTGCAAGTGCTTGAGTTAAATCTGCAGGTTGAATATATCCATCCTCAGGATGTTGAATAGCCCCAACTAAATCATCTGTATGACATAAAGGCCAAATTTCTTTTACTTGTTGAGGTGTTAAAAATTTTACGTCGACTCCAATTGTTTTAGCTACACCTGCATATTGATGGTACTCATCCATTCTATCTTTTGTGCTTGCTAAACGGATATTTGATACGACACTGAAACCTACATTTTTTCCTGTCTCTTCTTCTAATTTTTTATAAAGATCAACTGCATATTTATGAAGTTGTCCTACTGAATAACTCATATTGAATAACGGTAATAATCCTGCTGCATGCCAAGTTGAACCTGATGTTAATTCTTTTCTTTCAATAAGAACAACATCTGACCATCCCTTTTTGGCCAAATGATAAAGTGCACTTACTCCAACAACCCCACCGCCAACAACAACTACTTTTGTTTTAGATTTCATTAAGCGATTCCTACTAAATTTTCATTCATAACGAAACAAAATTGTAATATGGTTTGTCAAATAGAGCTTCCTAGTGGAATTGGACTCGAGACCATTGTAGTCAACCAGCAGTCTTTTAAAGGCCCTTCCTTAGTATATTTTTCAACTTGCCAGTTGAACTTGTGATAAATTTTATCTTTATCTAAAATTATAACCTCAAATTGTGCCCATTTGTCTCCACTCCCAACTTTTGTAACTGTGTGGCTTAAGTGGTTTAAGAGCATTTGATAAGAATTACCTTTAATCATCATTTTAAATTTTGGTAATGGTCCTGTAATTTTTTTATTATTTGGATGTGCAAAATTCCAAGTTTGTTCAATTCCACTATCTTTAAAATTTTTATCATTATTCATTAGTCCAGATAACTGAATCTTTATAACTTCACTCGGTAAAATAGAATTATTTGGAATTATTATATCTGCATAAGATGATGTTATGTTTGTTAAAAATAATAAAAAAACACTAAACGTTAAGTGCAGTTTTTTTAACATCAGCAAGGAATTCTTCTCTTTTTTTATCACTTACAAATGGTACAGCAAAATATCTTCTATAATTGATATTATAAATGCCGCACATATGAAAAACTCCTCTTTTCAATCTTCTAATAGGTAAATTCAAAAAAAAAGTAGTTATAGCCAAACGCGGTGAGCCATAAGTACAAAAAATAATTGCTTTTTTGTTATTTAGGTTTCCGATTGGATAACCATAATTTCCCCAAAGCTGTTTAAATCTAAATGCCCAAGGAGGCGCTAAAACTTTATCTATCCATCCCTCAACAATCGCAGGCATTCTAAAATTCCAAATTGGAGCAATTAAAACAATAGTATCACAAGTTTCTATTCTTTTTCTATGATCTAAAACTATATCATCAGGTTCTTCACCAGCAAAAACGGGATCAAATTTTTCTTTATAAAGATCAACAGAGTCAACAATATGTCCTTTTCCTTTTGCAGTTTTAATAAAAGTATCTCTTATTGCAGCATTGAAAGAACTGTCATTATAGTGACCATAAATCAGAAATATTTTTTTCATATCAATTTTGTAAAACTGGAAATGCTTGACGAACTTTTAAAAAATGTTTTTGATATTCCATTTTTGTACACTTATCTTCTACATATATCATTTTATTATCTTCAATAATTTTTTTAGCTTCTTCGTTTTTAATGCCAAGTTGTAACCATAATACTTTTGCTCTAATATTAATTGCGTCTTTTGCAATATCTAGGGCTTCTTTTGATGGTCTAAAAACATTAACTATGTCAATTGAATCTTTTATATCTGTTATTTTCTCAAATACCTTTTCTCCTAAAATTTTCTGATCTTCGGCTTTAGGATTTACTGGATAGATTTTAAATCCATATTTTTTCATATATTTCATAACAATAGTTGAAGCTTTTGTTGGATCATTACTTATACCTATCATTGCAATATTTCTATATTTTGAAAGAATATCTTTAGTATCAATCATTATTAATTATTTTTAATTTTTGCTGCACAAAATTTTTTCGCTTCATCAATCGTCATTGGTTTTTCTAATTTTTGACTTCCTGCAACACAGGCATCAATAGCTCTTTTGAAATTATGATCTCTAAAATCCAAAACTACATAAAGTCATACAATAATTAAAATGATAATTAAACTATTTTTAATTGTCATTTATTTTTCCATTGAGGTTTTCTTTTCTCTAAAAATGCTGAAATACCCTCTTTTGCATCTAGTGCCATCATATTAATGGTCATCATCTTGCTAGTATAAACATAAGCTTTTTTAAGTGGCATTTCTAATTGTTTATAAAAAGTTTGTTTGCCAATTTTAATTGTAAGATTTGACTTAGAGGCAATTTTTTTTGCTATTTTTAAAACTTCATTATTTAATTTAGATTTAGAATAGCAGTCATTTATTAAACCAATTTCTTTTGCAAAATTTGCTTTTATGGGATCACCTGTAAGTAGCATTTTCATCATCGATTTTCTATTAATTTTTCTACTCACCGCCACCATTGGTGTACTACAAAACAAACCTATATTTACTCCAGGTGTTGCAAATAATGCATTTTTTTCACTGAAAGCTAGATCACAACTTGCCACTAATTGGCATCCAGCTGCATAAGCAGCACCATGAACTTTAGCGATTACTGGTTTTCTGCCTTCAACGATTTGAATCATTAATTTTGAACACAAATTAAATAATTTTTGAAATTTTTCTTTTTTTTTTAACGCTTTTACCTCTTTTAAATTATGGCCAGCACTAAATCCTTTTCCAGCACCTTCAAGAATTATTACTTTAATATTTTTATCATTATCTAACTTTTTAAAAACTTTTATTAAATCAAGAAGATTTCTTGTAGATAAAGAGTTATATGTTTTTGGATCGTTAATAATAACTCTTGAAATATCTTTTGTTTGATTAACAACTTTTATATTCATTAAGGATTATTTTAATTTCCCCTCTTCTCTCATTTTTGCTCTAATCTTAGTAGCAGAGATTTCTTGAATTTCTTTTGGTAGCTCTATTTCCTCAATTTTATAACCAACTCCTCTACCATAACAAATATTTGTTATATTAGGGACTAACATAATTTTAAAATGTCCCTCAAATTCTGGATTAAGTCTTTCTTCAATATTCTTTTTTACTGTCTCAAAATCAAAGGGATTATCATCAACTCCCTGAACATCTCTAATTTGAATACAAACTTGTCCAGTTTTTTTGATGATTTCTTTAAACAGCGTATAATGGCCATCGTGAAATGGTTGCCATCTTCCTAGCATTTGTGCAGTAGGTTTTTTATTATCCCATTTATAAGCCATTATTTTATCTCCTTTAATATTTTTGGTGCCCAATTTTTAGCATCTTGTGTAGTAACATGAAAGTCATACTTATCTGGTTTTACAAACATCTTATTAGTATCGTTAAATCTTCCCTCTTTAATAGTGTCTACCCAAATAATAATATCTGCAGGAAATAAACTTCGAGCCTCAGGGGTTGGGCATATAAAATCAGCTACTACATAGTTTCCTTCCTCTTTAAGCTTTAAAGCTAAACTTGCCATTCTTTTTGCTTGTCTTTTTCTTCCTTCCTCAGAAAAATCCCAATCATTAGCTTTTTTTCTCACTTCATCAGCATTTAATCTTTTAGCATTAAGTGATGGTCCTAACTCGTTAGCTAAAGTTGTTTTGCCTGCACCCGGCAAACCCATTACAAGAATTATTTTCATTTAAATTAATATTACTTTTTAAAAATATTGACTTTGTCAGCTTTCTCCCATGAGAATGATCCATCTTGTTCAGCATTTCTGCCAAAGTGACCATAAGCTGCTGTTTTTTCATATATTGGTTTATTTAACCCTAACATCTCACGTATCCCCCTCGGACTTAAATCAAAATTTTCTGAAATTAATTTTTCTACGTGTTTGTTTTTTTCTTCATTATTATCAAAAAGGTCCACATATATAGACAAAGGTTTTGATACACCAATTGCATATGCAAGTTGAATTAGACATTTATTAGAAATTTTTGATGCTACAATATTTTTTGCCAAGTATCTTGATGCATATGCTGCAGATCTATCAACCTTAGTTGGATCTTTGCCTGAAAAAGCTCCTCCACCGTGTGGGGCTGCACCACCATAAGTGTCTACTATTATTTTTCTACCAGTCAAACCTGTGTCACCATCAGGTCCACCTATAACAAAATTTCCAGTTGGATTAATATAAATTTCGTCCTCGTTTAAACTTGATAATAAGTTTTTTGGTATAGATTTTTCTATGTATGGTTTTACTAAATCTCTTACTTGAGATTGACTCAGATCAGCAGAATGTTGAGTTGATATAACTACTGATTTAACATTTGAAGGTTTTCCATCAACATATCCAACTGTAATTTGGCTTTTTGAATCTGGTTCAATTCCTTTTAGTTTTCCAGATTTTCTATCTGAAGCCATTAATCTTAAAATTTTATGTGAATAATGAATTGGTGCTGGCATAAGTTCATCAGTTTCATCGCAAGCATATCCAAACATAATACCTTGGTCACCTGCTCCTTCATCTTTATTGCCTGAAGCATCAACACCCATTGCAATATCAGCAGATTGTGAATGGAGATGACATTCTATTTTTGTTGCTTCTTTCCAAGTAAAACCTTCTTGGTCATATCCTATATCTTTAATACAATCTCTTACTTTTGAAATTAATTCATCTTTTTCAAATTTTGGTCCCCTTACTTCACCAGCTAAAACAACTTTGTTTGTAGTGGTTAAAGTTTCGCATGCTACTCTTGATTGAGGTTCACCACCTAAATAAGTGTCTACAATCATATCAGAAATTCTATCAGAAACTTTGTCTGGATGTCCCTCAGAAACGGACTCACTGGTAAATAGATAGTTTTTTTTCATCTAAACAATCCTTTATCATGAGCATATTTTTTGGCAACAAATTTCGCCACAGCTAGAAATGAATTTCTTTGACAGGTTTTTTAAAAAAGATAATGATCAAATAATGAAATTTTCTTTAGAAATTAGTCCTCAGACTGATCTAAATACATTGCCACAAGTAAGTGATATTTACATCACAATGCTTCCTGGTGGTGATTACAAAGATACTGCTCAACAAGCAGTTGAGTTGGTCAAAAAAGGATTTAATCCAGTTCCTCATTTTCCCGCTAGGTCAATGCGAAATGAAAAAGAGCTAAAAGATTATGTTTCTAAATGTAAAGATGGAGGGGTAAAACAAGTTTTAATAATTGGTGGTGGCCAAGAACCGGTTGGAAAATTTGATAGCTCAATTCAACTTTTAGAGACGGGTTATTTTGAGAAGATGACAATAGGAATTGCTGGACACCCAGAGGGGAGTCCTGATATATCCGACTCAGATTTAGAAAAAGCTATGAAAGATAAAAAGCCTTATGCTGATTATATTGTAACCCAATGGTTATTGGATTCTCAGCCAATTGTAGATTTTATTTCTAAACAAAGCGTGCCAGTGCATGTGGGAATTACTGGGCCTCTTAAAATATCAAGCTTAATTAAATTTGCTAATATTGTTGGAGCAAAAAATTCCTTAAATTTTCTTAAATCTAATTTTACTAAGGCGTTAGATTTATTAAAACCTAAAGACCCTAATGACTTAATTGGGAAAGTTAAATCGCATACTGATTTCTTCCACATTTATACATTCGGCGGCTTGAAGGAAACTAACAAGTGGTTGAAGGAGAATGGTTATGTCTAAAGAATTTGACTATACTAAGCTAAAACATGTTACTTCAGTTGATCAGTCAGATCGAAAAGTACCATACAATTTAAGACAAAGTGGACCAACTAAAGTTGAAATGTTAATTTCAACAAGAGTGAGAAAATCGCCTTATTGGCATTTATCAATGCAAGCAGGTTGTTGGAGAGCAACTGTTTATAACCGTATTTATCATCCAAGGGGTTATGTTAAGCCAGAAGATGGTGGTGCTATGGTTGAATATGATGCAATTGTAAATCATGTCACTATGTGGAATGTTGCTGTTGAAAGACAAATTCAAGTTAAAGGTCCTGACGCAGAAAAATTTGTTGATTATGTAATTACAAGAGATGCAACAAAAATTTCACCTATGAGAGCAAGATATGTAATTTTATGTAATGCTTATGGTGGAGTTTTAAATGATCCTATTCTTTTAAGAATATCAAAGGATGAGTTTTGGTTTTCATTGTCAGACTCAGATATTGGAATGTATCTTCAAGGAGTAAATGCAGATGAACGATTTAATTGTACTGTTGAAGAAATTGACGCTTGTCCAGTTCAAATCCAAGGACCTAAATCTAAAGCTTTAATGAAAGATTTACTTGGTGATCAAGTCGACTTAGAAAATATGCCATTCTATGGTTTGGCTGAAGTTAAAGTTGCAGGAAGAAGTTGTGTTATTTCTCAATCAGGTTTTTCAGGTGAGGCTGGCTATGAAATTTATTTAAGAGATGCAACATTATATGCAGATGATATGTGGAATGCTGTTTTAGCTGCAGGGAAAAAACATAACTTAATGGTGATAGCGCCTGCACATCACAGAAGAATTCAAGCAGGAATTCTTTCTTGGGGACAGGATATGGATCAACAACATAATCCTTATCAATGTAATTTAGGTTATCAAGTTTCTTTATCTGGAAAAGGCGAATGGAATAAAAAAACAGATTACGTGGGTAAGGCTGCTTTAGAGAAAATGGGAGCAGATATAAAAGCTGGAAAAAAACCATATAAACTTCAATTAGTTGGAATGGAACTTGGTGGTAAGCCTATTGACGATTATGCGCCTGACTTTTGGTTAGTATCACCAGAAAGTGGTGGAGATCCGGTTGGATTTATTACTTCACCATGGTGGCATCCAGAAAAAAAAACCAATATTGCAATGGGATATGTGCCTTTTGATGGAACTTTAAACCCTAATGGATTTCCAAAAAATAAAGTTGGAACTAAGTTTAAAGTTCATTTACCAGAAAAATACTCAGATACACCAGGTAAACCTGTAGAAGCAGTGATCGTTGATATTCCTTTTAAAGAATCTTTCAATGCTAACACAAGAGAAGTAGTTAAAGGTTAATCTTATTTTAAAGGGGAGTTAATTTTACTCCCCTTTTAATCTCAAATGTCTAATGCTTTTTTAATTGCGATTTGCATTATAATAACTATTGCATTAATATAATTTCCATTATTTATTTCTTATAAAGATCAAAAAAATAAAAAAAAATTGAATGTTTGGTGAATTTCTCAATATAATTTTTAAATCTATTAAGTTAGACAAATCCCTATATAGTGATAACAGAAATTTTGGTGAAGCCTCAATTTATTTTGCAGGTCTTATCATGATTTTAGATGGTATAGCAGGTGCAGTTGCTGCCAATACAATTATAAAAACAGCAATAGCAATGTCTGGTTTAACAGCTATATTGACTTGGTTCGTGTGGGCAATACTAATATTTGTTATTGGAGTAAAATTATTTCCAGATAAACAAACAAAAATACCTTTTAAAAAAGTTTTGACTGCTGTTGGATTTGCTCATGCTCCTGGTTTACTAAGATTTTTTGCCGTTACGCCAGATTTAATGATTCCGATAATTTTTTTAACACAATTTTGGATTTTTGCGGCGCTAATAATTTCAACCAAACAAGTTTTAAATCTTAAATCAAACTTTAAATCATTTGGTATTGTATTTTTATCTTTTCTAATAATTGTATTTTTATCAATTTCTTTTGTAATGAGTAGGATGAATGTTTTGCCTGTTAATAATATTTAAATTGGAAAAATAGTTTTAGATACTCTGCAAGATTTACAAATTTTAAAACCAGTAAGTATTAAATTTTGAGATACACTCTCATCTTTTTCTCTACACTCATCACATATATTGTCTAAATCTTTTAAAGTTTTTTCTTCTAAATTTTTATCTTCAATCATTATCGGTTAAACCAGCACCAGCTGCACCCTTCATTAAGCTATCAGTTTCTTCAACAAATGTGTTTTCAGATAATTTGTACAAGTTTTTCCAATCAGTATCTGAGAAAGTGTCCTTATTTTCCACAAAACTAATCACTCCTTTTTTTGTGTTATTAGGAAAGTTATGTTTAAGATAATTAGTTGAAATATTTACATTAAAATTTAATAAAAAATTTATTTCATCAAACTCAAAAAAAATTTTTTTTCCAATTATTTCTGAACTTCTACTCAAGAACGGTATTAACAGAAGAGGATAGGCTATTCCACTAAATGTTATCTTTTTAAGTGATTCAAGACTCTTTACCTGATCTAGAAAACTTACTCCTAAATTTACTGGGCAAAAAAGTTTGGTAGATTTATTATTTTTTCTGATTGAATTTATATTTTCTAAACTTTTTTGATCTTTATCTTTATAAAATTTATTTAAATTTTTAATTCCTGGTAAACCAAAAAGTTCTAACAGCCTTATACATTTTCCGATTTCTTCAGCTACTCCCCACGAAAATCCTGCAGCTTTACTTGCTCTTTTAGAAGTTGTTTCAATTTCACTTAAAGATTTCATAACTTAAGAATAAGAATTATAAACCCATTGTTCGTCATAATTTTTTAACTCATAAGGTAGCGGTGCGCCCTGAAACATACATATTCGCAGCCATTTATCTGATCTTGGATCAAATTTTAAAGCCCCAAAAAAAGAAAGTTTTAACCTTAGCATATCAATAGGAACAGTATTTTCGCTTATAGTATTATCTTGTATTTCTGAATATGGAAATTTTTCGATTATAAATGCTCTTCGCACTACATGTCTTAAATCTGAATTTTCGATTAAAAATTTATCTATTGTTAAATCATCTTTAAAAAATTTTAATCTCTCATATAATTTTTTTATATCTCTTGCAATTGCAAGGGGTTGCTCAAGTTCTGATCCTAGTTCTTTGAAACGATCTGCAAGTCTAGGTTCTTCTTTATTTTTTGAAATAAACCAAAACTTTCTGAAGTTTTCCTCTTTTTCAAAGTTAATGGACAAAATATTAGGATATTTTTTTTCAATGATTTCTTTTAACTCTTTAATTGTTCTTTCAGTAGGTATATTAAAATATTTATCTTCATCGGAACTCATTTCTTTTATCAATGGGTCTATTATTTCACTGAATGGCTCCATCATAATTGAAACGATATATTCAATGCACTCTTCACATACTTCTTTCTCTAACCATAAGTAAATTTTGTTAAATGGATAATCCTTTTCAAAATTAAAATTATTCTCCACAAATTTTAAAAATTTTTTAACATCATTAAGCAAAAATTTAATTTTTTGTTGTTGATATTTGTTAACAGTATTCCAGCTAGTAATATTTTTAATTGAGTTTCTTACACAGTTTATAAATAATCTGCTGTCTTTATTTTGCACTCGTTTAATTTCTCTTATCTTTTTTAATGCAATCTCACGACAAAGAATCCAATTATTTAATAAAGTAGGATGGTTTACTATAAATGGAGCCATACCTAAACCAGTTGAATTACCAATTCCAAGATTTTTACAAATTTTAGGATCTAATTTCACTGCTTTTTTTGGATTTTTAAACTGAGCAACATGATTTACTTGATCAAAAGTAAATTGTCTTACTAAATAAACTAACATCATTTCAAGTCTGAATGGTCCATTTATTTCTTCCCTATTTTTTATTCTAAAACGGTCAGCTAAACCAAATTTTCCTGAACCATATACCGCTGTAGTTCTGTATAAATATCCAACTTTATTTAATAAGTCTAAATCTGGTTGAGATCCGTTACTTAATCTCTCAACAACATGGTTAAATACTCTTACTGACTTATTTGCTCTGGATAAAGTAAGTTCTTTATACGTTAACCTACCAACTTCTTGTTGAGGAACTTGACTTTTTAATCTTTCAATATCATTTTTACTAGGAACTCCATCATGTAAAGTGAAAGCAGCATCCCATTTAGTAGCGATAACTCTATCTGATCTGTCGCCATCATCTATTTTGTTTGCAAAACAAACCAGTGAGTAAACTCTGTCCTTTTTTTTAAATGAGTAAACTGCTATTCCAAAACCTTTTTTATTTAAATCAAATAAGTCTCTTTTGTAATCCCAGTCTTTAAATTCATTTAAAAAACTTCTTAAGAAAGATAATTTAGATTGGTGGAAAGATCCAAGTCTTGATAGCTTCATAATTGTATTTGGATTACGCAATTCTACATTCATGTCTAAATTGTTTTATAAAAATTATACCAATTATTACCAAGTATCCCATTAGTCTCAGTATCAGAAAAACCAACTTTTTTAAGTCCTTTTTCCAAATTAAGGAAGCCTCTAGCATCTTCAAACCAATTTGGCTGTTTTGGAAAACCAGGTTTACTTTTAGATCCTTCACCAAAGTTTTTTTTCTTAGACCAGGTCCCGTTTCTCATCCACTCAACAACTTCATCAGGTTGATTTAAACAAAGATCTGAACCAATTCCAATACTTTTAACACTCATTATTTCTGCAGTCTTAGCAACCATTTCACAGAAACTTTCTAGTGTACATTTTGTATTATGTTTAAGATGATGAGGATAAAGTGACAATCCGAGTATCCCTCCACTATCACTTAAAACTTTTAATAAGTCTGAGGATTTATTTCTTTTAGCGGCATGCCAAAACTCCGGATTCGCATGAGTTATTGTAATTGGTTTTTCACTTATTTCTATTGCATCAAAAGTACTTTTTTCTGCAGAATGTGACATATCAATAACTACTCCAACCCTATTCATTTCTCTTATAACTTCTCTTCCAAAGTTTGTTACTCCACTGTCAATTTTTTCGTAACAACCCGTTGCTAATAAAGATTGATTATTGTAAGTAAGTTGCATAAACCGACATCCTAATTCATGGACTTTTTCAACTAAATTAATATCATCTTCTATTGGAGAGCAATTTTGGAATCCAAAAAAAATTGCAGTTTTTTTTTCTTTATTTGCTTTTTCTATATCAGTAAAATTTTTACCTAAGAAAATTAAGTCTGAATTATCTTTGAATAATTTTTCCCATTTTTTAATTTCATTCAAAAATTCATCAAAATCTTCATGATAAACAATAGTTACATGGACTGCATCAAGTCCTGCTTCTCTATTAATTTCAAAA
>CACAKN010000004.1 GCA_902533075.1 uncultured Pelagibacteraceae bacterium | reverse complement strand
ACCTCTACCTAATCCTTTTTTAATCTTATTCATTAAGCTGCACTCCCTACTGTATTTTCTTGATTTATAAATTCGTCAGTAAAATTATAATAAGATTTGCTACCAGGACAGTTTTTATCATAAATCAATACTGGAACACCATGTGATGGTGCTTCAGATAATCTTACATTGCGTGGTATTACCGTTTGATATACTATATCTTTAAAATAGTTCCTTGCCTCTTCTTCTACCTGGGATGATAATTTGTTTCTTCTGTCATACATTGTTAAGAGTATACCTTGTATCTCTAAGTCTGGATTTAAACTCACCTTTATTCTCTCAATTGTTTTAATTAGCTGTGTTAATCCTTCTAATGCGAAAAATTCAGTTTGGAGTGGGACCAATAATGAATTTGATGAAACTAAGGCCATCACAGTTAATAAACTCAAAGATGGAGGGCAATCTATCAAGATATAATCATACAATCCTCTAGAATTGTTTAAATATGCGGTTATTTTTGCCTTTAAAATAAAAGCTCTTTCACTATCCCCAGCGGTTTCAACCTCGAGGCCGGATAAATCTACATTTGAAGTTATTATATCCAAATTTTCAAACCTTGTTTTTTTTATTACTTCAGAAATTGACATTGAACCATTAAGAATTCCATATATCGTTTGATTGGAATCTTCAGTGTTTGATAATCCTAAGCCAGTCGTTGCATTTCCCTGTGGATCAAGGTCTATTACTAAAATTTTTTTTCCTTGTTGTGATAATGCTGATGCTAAATTAATAACTGTTGTTGTTTTCCCTACCCCTCCCTTTTGATTTATTATTGAAATTATTTTCATGAAGATTTCTTTCTAATTTTTTTTACATTTAGAATAAATGAGTTATTGTTTGTTAAACTTTTTTTCTCTTCGTAATCCAAATCCCATTCCTTCAGTGTTTCGCTTAAAATTTTTCTTCCTGTATTTCCCATAAAAAAAATAATGTTTTTATAATTTTTAAAATTTTCATTAACCAAATCGAGTATTACTGGCATTGGTTTAAAAGCTCTTGACATTATTGTTCCGGTTTCTATATTTTTGACTTTAAAAATATCCTTTTGAATTACTTCGGTATTTAATTTTAATTTTCGTGATACTTCTTTTAGAAAAGCACACTTGTGATAGCTTTTTTCATAAAGATGTACTTTCATCGAATTTTTCATATATTTCAAAACTATTGCAACAATTAAACCCGGCATTCCGCCACCTGTTCCTAAATCGCAGGTTGTATTGCTTTTTAAATCAATAATATCAATAATTTGCGCAGAATCTATAATATGTCTTTCACGAATCAATTGTTTTTCAAAGAAATTCCTACTAATTATATTAATTTCTCTGTTTTTTTTCTGAATCATAGAAATTAGCATTTCTAACTCATTACAAGTTTCACGTGAAACATTTAAATTATTAATTTTAGAGTAAGAATTTAAAATTACGTTATCCATTAAGCTATATGCTTAATAGACCTTCTTTTGACGTATGACAACAAAATATATACAGCAGCAGGAGTTATTCCATCAATTCTCAATGCTTGACCCATAGTTTTAGGCCTTATTTGCTTAAATTTAGCTTTTACTTCGTTAGAAAGGCCTGAAAATTGATCATAATCGATATTATCTGGAATCATTAAATTCTCATCTCTTTTAAAAGCTAAGATATCTGCCTTTTGTTTTTTTAAATAACCCCTATAATGAGAGTTAATTTCAATCTGCTCATCAATATCTTTACCATGATCTAAAATTTCAGGCCATATATCCCTAATTTTACTCATATTAACTGTCTTTTGAGTTAAAATCTCCTCAGCTGATCGAAATATACCATCTTTGGCTATTTTAATTCCAAATTTCTCAGCTTTAGATGGAGAAATATTCAAATTAGACATTTGCAATGATATTTTGCTCAATTTATCAAATTTATCCTCGAATATCTCTTTTCTAATCTTAGAAATTAATCCAATGTTAATACCTTTATGAGTGAGTCTTAGGTCAGCATTATCAGATCTAAGGCTTAATCTATATTCAGCTCTTGATGTAAACATCCTATAGGGCTCAGCGACACCCTTGGTAACTAAATCATCTATCATTACACCAATATATGCATCTGATCTATCAAGGATGAAAGGCTCCATTTTTTTTAATGAGAGGGCAGCATTAATTCCAGCTATAAGCCCTTGGGCTGCAGCCTCTTCGTAACCTGTAGTTCCATTAATTTGACCAGCAAGGTATAGATTTTTTATTTTCTTTGTTTCCAATGTTAAAAAAAGTTCTCTAGGATCAATATAGTCGTATTCTATTGCATATCCAGGCCGTATAACTTTAACATTCTCTAAACCACTGATATTATTGAGTATTTCACATTGTACAACCTCAGGTAGAGATGTTGATATACCATTTGGATAAATTGTATGATCATTAAGACCCTCTGGCTCTAGGAATATTTGATGTCTAGTCTTATCAGCAAATTTTACTATCTTATCCTCTATTGAAGGACAATATCTTGGACCAACACCTTGTATGCTACCAGAGTACATTGCACTTTTAGATAAATTCTTTTTTATAATCTTATGAACCTTTTCATTTGTATAAGTCATAGAGCACGATACTTGTTTGTTTAAATTTTTTAATGTTAAAAAAGAAAAAAAATAAGGATCGTCATCTGCAAATTGTTTTTCTAATTTTTCAAAATTGATAGTTCTAGAATCTAACCTTGGTGGGGTTCCAGTTTTTAGTCTACCTATTTTGAAATTATATTTCTCTAACTGCTCACTTAAACCAGTGCTTGGTTTTTCATTAAATCTACCAGCAGGGGTTCTTTCATCACCAATATGTATCAAACCATTTAAAAATGTGCCGGTTGTAAGTATTAACTTGTTACAACTTACTTTATTACCTTTTGATGTTAAAAATCCACTTATTTCATTATTATTAAAAATAAACTTAATTACTGGATCTGAAAAAATGCATAAATTACAATAGTTTACAAGTTTTTCTTGCATAAACTTACGATATAATGATCTATCGGATTGAGTTCTTGGTCCTCTTACCGCTGGACCTCTGCTTCTATTTAACAATTTAAATTGTATTCCAGACTTATCTGCAACCTCCCCCATAACCCCATCTAAAGCATCAATTTCTCTCACCAGATGACCTTTTCCTAAACCACCAATGGCAGGATTACATGACATTTCTCCTATGGTATTTTTATTGTGAGTAAATAGGGCAGTGTTAACTCCAAGTCGTGCGGATGCTGCTGCTGCTTCACAGCCTGCATGACCTCCACCAATTACTACTACATCAAAAGACAAATCTTTTTTCATGATGTAAACTTATATTCGATTACGATTTTTACAAGATTTGAGTTTTGTTGCTTAAATAAGCCTTTATTATCAACGAAATTATTAAAAAAAGGCCCAAAAATACAGCAAAATCGTTATCATTTTCCAATACAAAAATCGTTGAAAATACTACCTAATATCTCCTCTACATCGACTTTTCCGACAATCATGCCTAAATGCCTTGTTGCTAACCTTAAATCTTCTGCAGCCTTGTCAAAATCTTTTTTATCATTTTTTTCCAAAAAGTTTTTTAAGTGATCAGAACTCTGCACCAAGTGTTGTCTATGCCTCTCTCTAGTAATCAGAATATCTTCTTCAGATATGAATTTATTTTTTAATTGATCTTTTATTTTTGAAATTAATATATCTATGTTTAAATTTTCTTTTAATGAAATTAAAACGTGATTAAATTTAGAAATATCTGTAACAATTTTTTCTTTTAAGAGATCTGATTTATTAACAACTAAAATAGCATCATTTTTCAGCAAATCGTTAAAAAAACCGCTTAAATCAATGTTTATAGCATCCACTACTACTAATTTTAAATCAGCATTTTCAGCTTTTTTAAGAGATAACCTTATTCCCTTTTTTTCTATTTCATCTTTTGAGTCTCTTATACCTGCTGTGTCTGAGATAATAACTGGGTACCCGTCCATATTTAAGTGTGCTTCAATAACATCTCGAGTAGTACCAGCTATTTCAGAAACTATAGCAACCTCTCTGTTAGATAGAACATTTAATAAACTGGATTTACCTGCATTAGTTGGTCCTACAATTGCAATTTTAAAACCTTCTCGAATTATTTCTCCTATCTTTTGATCATTTAAAATTTTATTAATTTCATTCAAAACATTTGAAGTATCTTGTTTTATCTTTTTTAAATTTTCTTCTGGAAGATCTTCCTCAGGAAAATCTATTTTAGCCTCAACAAATGATAAAATTTTTAATAATTTTTCTCTTAATTCATTAAATTTATTGGAAGAATTACCTTTCATTATTTTTACAGCTTGCAGTCTTTGAATTTCAGTTTCTGCTGAGATTAAATCGGCTATGCTCTCTGCTTTTAACAAATTTATTTTCCCATTTTGAAAAGCAAGCTTCGTAAATTCACCAGGTTCAGCTAATCGACAATTTTTATTTTTAGCGATCTCATTTTGAACTGCCAGAACCACAGCTTTACCTCCATGGATATGAATTTCAGCCATATCCTCTCCTGTGTAACTCTCAGGGCTTGGAAACCATATTATAATGCCTTCATCAATAAGCTCAGAAGTGTTGATATTGTTTATTTTTCGCAAAGTTGCCATTCTTGGCTCAGGTAATTTTCGATTTGTGATTGATTTGATTACATTTTGAGTCTCAGTGCCAGAAATTCTGATTATTGCAATTCCTGAAGTGCCTGGACCAGTGGATAAAGCATAAATTGTCATTAATATTTTAAAACCTATATTTCAAGAATATAACTTGCTAATTAATTTTGTTTTTTGCTTTATACTCTTCCCAAATTTCTTTCATTAAATTTGAGAAATTTCTACCAAACCCTTCAGTATCAAACAATGGAGATTTTAAGCTTTTTTTTCTTAAAGAAGATCTAATTTTTATAATTTCATTTCTATTCTCATTTAAATTAACAGCCTTATTAATATAATCTTGATCATTATCAGCTAAGAATGAATTCAAACCTAAATTTAAATTAATGCTCTCTCCACATCTTGATACAAAATTGTTTCCTTTTTTTGTTAAAACAGGAACACCCATCCAAATCGACTCAAAAGATGTTGTCACTCCAGGGTAAGGAAATGTATCCAAACTCACATCAATATTGTGATACATTTTCAGATGATCTAGTTTTTCTTTTTTATGCTGTTCAAATATTATCCTTTTTTCATCAACATTTTTTCTTTTAAATTTATCCAAAATTTTCTTTTGGGCTATTTCAGAATCTTTAGTTGACGCTTTAATAATTAATTTACAATCATTAATTTTATTTAATATTTCTGACCATGTATCAATACACTTATTTGAAATTTTAGTGGAATTATTAAAACAACCAAATGTTAAATATCCATTTTTCAAAAAGGGTGGTTCATTATTATTAATATGTTCTTGTATGCCCATATGACAATTCCAAATATCTGGCATTCTAATAACTGTTTCTGAATAAAGATTTTCCTCCTCAGGTTTGATCAGATATGGATCAGATAAAATATAATCCATTTCTTTAATTCCTGTTGTATTAACGAATCCCATCCAGGAGATTTGGATTGGTGCAGGTTTATGTTTTAATATTGTAAATCTATTTCTTGCAAAATGCCCCGATATATCTATCAAGATATTAATTTTATTTTTTCTTATTTCATTTGCTGCCTCAAAATCAGTTTTTAAACTTAAATCAACCCAGTTATTACACTGTTTTTCAATTTGTTGAGAAATAATATCTAGCTCATGAGTTTCTCTTATATTAAATGCTGTTACGTTTATGGAGTTATTTTTTAAATTATCTATTGTTGACTTTAAAAAATAATAAACTGAATGTTCTTTGAAATCTGGTGACAAAAACCCCACTTTCAAATTTTTTCCATAATCAAATTTAATTAATTTACTGAGTGTATCATTAGGTATCTTAAATTTTTTATCAATTTTTATGCAATATTCTAGATAATTTTTTTGATCAAAATTTGATGAATAATTCATTGATGTTAGAAGATGAGATGCCGTTATATTGTTTAAATCCCCATTTTTTTCATTTTCCTTAAATAAATCTAACTCTTTATCGATTTCTCCTTCGAAAAAATAAATTCTAGCTAAAGCTTCATTAATTTTCGGATTATATTCTTTTTTTTTTCTTTCTACTAATTTTTTATAGGCAATTTCATAATCTCTTAATTTTACACTTATATGGGCATAATTACACAACGCGTCTATATAATTTGGATCTTTGTTATGGGCATCTAAAAATAACTCTCTTGCGTCGCTCCAATCTTTGTCTTTTTTTGATATTTTTTTTAACTTAACAACACCAAGTAAATTTGACAAAAAAGCTGAGCGTGTTTTAAAATCTGAAATGAATTCAATTTCAAGTTCTAATTCAGCAAATTTTTTATTATTGTATAATTGTTGTAATTTTATTTTTTGCTCGTTACTAAGCAAAGTCATTGGTTTTAAGCTGGTTTGTTCATTGAATTAAAAAATTCACTATTGTTTTTTGTATCCTTTAATTTTGAGCTAATAAACTCTATTGCATCCATTGTGCCCATTGGAGCAATTATCCTTCTTAGTACATTCATTTTTTGCAAATCATTTTTATCAAACAGTAACTCCTCTCTTCTAGTTCCTGATTTTGTAATATCGATCGCTGGATAAATTCTCTTATCCGCAATTTTTCTATCTAAAACTGTTTCGCTATTACCAGTCCCTTTAAATTCCTCAAAAATCACTTCATCCATTCTACTTCCAGTATCAATTAGTGCTGTGGATATAATTGTCAAAGATCCGCCTTCCTCAATATTTCTTGCTGCTCCAAAAAATCTCTTTGGTCTTTGAAGCGCATTAGCATCTACTCCTCCAGTCAAAACTTTACCAGAGCTTGGTATTACAGCATTATAAGCCCTTCCTAATCTTGTTATTGAATCTAAGAGAATAACCACATCTTTTTTGTGCTCTGTTAACCTTTTTGCTTTTTCTATAACCATTTCTGCTACAGCAACGTGACGTTGGGCCGGTTCATCAAAAGTAGAACTAATCACTTCACCTTTTACTGTTCTTTGCATGTCTGTAACTTCCTCAGGTCTTTCATCAATTAATAATACAATCAAATAACATTCGGGATAATTCTTAGCTATTGAATTCGCAATACTTTGTAAAATCATTGTTTTTCCAGCTTTAGGCGGTGATATAATAATAGATCTCTGTCCTTTGCCTATAGGGCTCACTAAATCAATCAATCTTGGGGTTAAATCTGGTTTTTTTTCAGTTTTAGTCATTTCTACTTCCATGACGAGTTGCTTGTCAGGGTAAAGTGGGGTTAGATTATCAAATGCAATCTTGTGTCTAGATTTTTCAGATTCTTCAAAGTTAATTTTACTTACTTGAAGTAAAGCAAAATATCTTTCACCTTCTTTTGGTGCTCTAACTGGTCCTTCAACTGTATCACCTGTTCTTAAACCAAATTTTCGTATTTGACTTGGGCTAACGTAAATATCATCCGGACCTGGAAGATAATTTGACTCCATGGCCCTGAGAAAACCAAATCCATCTTGTAAAAGCTGCAAAACACCTGCACCAGTTATTTCCTCTTTCTCTGCAACTTTTTTTAAAATTGCAAAAAGTATCTCTTGCTTTCTAAGAGTACTAGCATTTTCAATACCCAATTCCTCAGCCTGAGTAATGAGTTGTTCAGATGATTTTAGTTTTAGTTCTTGAATGTTCATGATTTAAATTATTAAGGACTTAATAATGGCACTAATATATATACTATTACAACTTTTACAAGAGTGTTCCTCAATTTTTGAAAGATCTTAAAATCAACACTTTTGAACGCTTTTTAGGATGATTTAAGCCAATTCTTTCGCAAATTCATCTACTTTTGACCAATCTGTAAATTCATAAGATTGTGATGTGTCTGTAGGACCATTTGTTAAAAACATAATAAATTTGATTACATATTTGTCAAAAAAACCGTAATTTGGATAATCGACTCTGCCAGCAAATACACCTATTTTTTTGGGTCTCCAATTAGAAATTTTTAAAAATTTTTTAATATAAGGATTTGTTTCAGGAGTATTTTTTTCTAATTTTCTTGCTACTACATTTACTGAAAAAAAAATGCTTTGTTTTTGGTCTAATATACTTTTATTTAATGTAATAAATTTATAAAGCTTATTAGAGTGTTTGCCATATCTGATACTAGCTCCTATTATTATTTTATTAAATAAAGACAAATCAATCTTTGCTGCCTCATTCAGAGATATGATTTTAATCTCGTTTTTATTATTTAAAAAATTCGATATTCTTTTACAAATAGTTTTTGTGTGACCATCTGTACTAGAATAAATTATCAATGTGTCATGCATATTAAGGTACTATGTTTTATTCATCACTAGTTCTGGCATTTCTTGATAATATTTTTTGTCAAGTTTATATTCTATATCCTCTTTATCCTGCGCCGAACCCTCTGCTTGAGTAAAAGTATATTTGGCAAAATCTTTACACCAATTTTTATTAGTATTTAAACATTCTATTGGATAGATATTGCCGCCTAATTCTTTTGCCTCATTTACCAGCTCATGGCCCAATTCATCGGTAGTCTCTAGACAATCTGCAACAAAGCTTGGAGAATATATTGCGATTTCTTTTTTTCCTTCTGATATTAATTTTTTAACTACATCCTCGGTATATGGTGTTATCCATTCCTCAGATCCAAAACGACTTTGAAAACTCATCAAGCATTGTTCTGGTTTGATATTTTTAAGATTTTTTATAATAAGACAAAAAGTTTCATAACAATGACGATAATAATCGTCTCCTTTATTAACAATCCTTCTCTTTTGCATTCCATGAAAAGTTATTATTAAACTATCAATTTTCTTCCCTTGTTTTATTAGTTCTTCTAATTTTGAGTCTACTTGATTAACTGAATTGTCTATGAAAGCGTGTGTTCTATGAAAATTTGTTATTACCTCAAAAGTTGGTATTTTTACTCTTTTTGATAGCTCTTTTGCTAGCGCATCTATTCCCGAAGCTATAGTGCTTTCGGAATATTGTGGAAACATTGGTATTACAAGAAGCTTTGTTGCTCCAGTTCCTTTTTTTAAATCTTCTTCCCAACTATCATAAACTTCATTTACATACGGCGGTGATAACAAAAAAGCGTGATTAACTTCGACATAACCTTGTGGATCTATCTTTTTTAGTTCCTCACTAACATTTTTTGTGAAATCTCTGGTATTGGTAATCAACGGAAAGCTTTCACCATCCCAAATTCTCGCATAAAGTTTTGCTGATTTTCGTGGTCTAAAAGGTAATACGAAACAATTCAAAATTATCTTCCAAAGCCAAGGGTTAATGTCAACAACTCTTGGATCACCTAAAAATTTTCGAAGATATTTTCTCAAAGCTTTAGTTGTTGGTTCAGATGGTGATCCAAGTTGTACAAACACAACTTTTGTTTTTCTTTTTGGTTGCACGTAATCCATATTAATAATCTTTCACAGTTTTTACTAAATAGTCCATCATACCAGGATCTGTTTCTGGTAAGATTCCATGTCCTAAATTAAAGATATAAGGATGATCTTTAAATATATCTAGGTATCTTTTTGCCTCTTTTTTTATAGTTTCTTTATCAGTTAACAAAACTTTAGGATCCATTCCTCCTTGAACAGGTATTTTTATTTCTTTACTAATTAAAGAAGGATCGACCTCATAATCTATGCTAATAGCGTCTGGTTTAATAAATTCAGAGTATTCTTTATAATTTTTTATTCCCTTTGGGAAACATATGACGGGAACATTTAGAGACTTTGTAAATTCTACTAAAGACAAAGTTGGATTATAAATATATTTTAAAAGATCACTTTCATTTAATAATCCTGCCCAACTATCAAAAATTTGGATAATTTTAGCACCGTTGTCAATTTGATTTTTAATATGAATTTTTATAAATTTATCTAATATTTCTAATATTTTTTTAATTGAAGTTTTATCACTAAAAAAATTATCTATTAATTTAAATTTTGGGGAGCGTTTGTTGATCATATATACTAATAATGTCCAAGGAGCTCCAACAAATCCTATAGTGTCTTTATTTTTGAGTAATTGATTACCACTGACTAACTTTATAGCTTTGTATACTTGATTAATTTTTTTTACAAATTCTTCCTCGCTTAATTGTGAAATCTCATTTAGATTTAATTTTCCTAATAAAGGCCCAAGATTTTTTTTAAATTCAACTTTTTGATTTAAACCATATGGCAACATTAAGATATCAGAAAAAATAATAGCTGCATCTAATTCAAATCTTTTTAATGGCTGAAGCGTTATTTCAGATGATAATTTTTGATTTAAACATAGTTTTATAAAATTAGGATTTTTTTTTCTTATTTCTCTAAACTCTGGCAAGTACCTTCCTGCTTGCCTCATAATCCATATAGGGTTTATATTCGTTTTTTTATCCGATATTACTTCTCTAATTGGTGACATAATAATAATTAAATATATAAGATTGTATTATTAGTATAACTTGTGAATTAGGATGATTAAATTTAATGAACATTTTATAAACAATTTATTAACATTTAGTGTTTTAAATTTATTAAATATATATGAAAAATTGAAGCTTATTAACAAAACATATAAATTTTTAGAAATTTTTATTCAGTTGTTTAATAATGTGAATAAAAACCAGGTTTTACAACATAAATTTTAAAATGTTAAAATAATTAAATATGATTTAAATAATAAAAATTTATTAACACTTAATACATGAGTAATACACACCAAATTTATCTTATATCAGATTCTACAGGCGAAATGTTAGAAAGAATTTTCATTGCCATTAAAGCTCAATTTAAAAACAACAATTATAAAATTCACACATACTCATTCACGAGAACTGAAAATCAAATTTTTAGAATTCTGTCTGAAGCGGAAAAGAATGATAATTCAATAATTTTATATTCAATCGTTGATACTCATTTAGCAAAGTATTTAGCAAACACAAGCGAAGATAAAAAAATTCCATGCTTTGGAGTATTAGGAGAATTAATTTTAAGTTTTTCAAAACTTTTAAATCAAAAAGCATCGCATCAACCCAGCGGTCAATATGCTTTAAATGATGAGTACTACAAAAGGATTGCAGCAATACAGTTTACAATAAATCATGATGATGGAAATTTATTAAAAGAAATTAATAAATCAGATATTATTTTATTAGGTGTAAGCAGAACCAGTAAAACACCAACATCAATTTATTTAGCCAACAAAGGCTTTAAGACATCTAATATTCCATTAGTAAATGAAAATTCAATTCCAGAAATATTAAAAAAAAATCCAAAAATTTCTTGTGTTGTTGGTTTGAATACAGAACCAGAGAGACTCGTTGATATAAGAAAAAACAGAATGAATTCTTTAAAAGAAACCGAGAACAAATCATACACTGATCTTGATAAAATTAGAAAAGAAGTTGATGATGCAAAGAATACTTTTAAAAAATATAAATGGCCAACTATAGACGTAACAAGAAAATCTGTTGAAGAAACTGCTGCTTCAATAATTAAGATTTACGAAATTTATAAAGAAAATGGTTGATTTAATACTTGCATCAAAAAGTAAAGTAAGAAAAGAAATTCTTGATAAACACAATATATCAAGCACAGTTAAACCATCTAATATCGATGAAGATGTGATTAAGAAAACGTTATTAAGAATTAAGGCATCTCCAGAAATAATTTCAAAAAATTTAGCTGAATTAAAAGCGAACAAAGTAAGCCAAAATAATAATTCTGATTTAGTTTTAGGAGCTGATAGTGTAATAGATTTGGAAGGTGAACTAATATCAAAACCCGAAGATAGGCAAGAAGCTTTAAAAATTCTTAAGAAACTCAATGGAAAAATGCATCACTTAATAAGTTCAGTATGTATTTCTAAAAATGGATCGATGATTTGGAATCATACGGATAAAGCTATATTGCAAATGAAAAATTTTTCAGATGTAGATCTAAAAAAATACTTATCTAAGATATCTGATGAAAATTTATATGCTTACAATGTTTATCAAATAGAGAGCGAAGGTAGAAATTTATTTTCAAAAATTGAAGGTGATAAAGATACAATAATGGGATTGCCAGTAAAAAAAATAAAAGAATATTTGGAAAACTTAAATTAGAAAAAACTTATAATGAAAAAATATTTTGTGATAGGAAACCCGATAGACCACTCATTGTCACCCAAACTACATAATCACTGGATTAATGATAACAAAATTAAAGCCATTTATCATAAAAAAAAATTGGCTATCAACGAAGTCGAGGATTTTATTTTAAACATTAAAAAAAATGGTATTTACGGGGTCAATATAACCATACCTTTCAAAAAAAAAATTATTCCATATTTGAATGAGCTATCACCAGAGGCTAATGCAACTCAATCTGTGAACACGATTTCTTTAGATGGTGAAAAAATGATTGGACATAACACTGATGTTGGCGGTTTTGAGTTGGGAATTAAAGATAAAAATTTTCAGGTTAAGAATAAAAAAATTTTCATATTAGGGGCTGGTGGTGTTGTTCCGTCAATAATCTTTGCTCTAAACAAAATGGGTGCAAATGATATTTTTGTAAGCAATAGAACTAAAAGTAGAGCAGAGAACTTAAAAAGTTTATTTAAAAATATAACTATAATTGATTGGGGGGATGTTCCTGATTTTGATATGATTATAAATGCAACAAGTTTAGGATTGAATAAAGATGATGAATTAGATTTAGACTTTTCAAAAATCGGAAAAGATAAATTTTTTTATGATGTAATATATAATCCAAAAACCACTAATTTTTTAAATAAAGGAATTAAATTAGGGAGCATAGTAGAAAATGGTAAAATGATGTTTATTTATCAGGCTTTAATAGCTTTTAAGATATGGCACAACGTAGAGCCTAAAATTAATGATAAAGTAATAAAACTTTTATATCAATGAAAAGAATTGCAGTTTTAGGAGATATTGGATCAGGAAAAACTTTTGTAGCTAAAAGTTTTGGTTATCCAGTGTTTAATGCTGATTATGAAGTTGGTAAATTATATAAAAAAAATAAGAAAATATTTTTTAAACTTAATAAAAAATTACCTAACTTTTTTAAATCTTATCCAGTAGATAAAAATCAGGTTCAAAAAGCTATATTAGACAATAATCAAAATCTAAAAAAAATTATTAAAATAGTTCATTTTGAAATTAGAAAAAAAATGCAAATATTTTTGCAAAAAAACAAAAATAAAAAAATTGTAATATTGGATATACCTTTATTTCTTGAAAATAAAATAAATAGTAAAAATGATATTTTGGTATTTGTTCAGTCCAAAAAAAAAGATATTTCTCTTAGATTAAAGGGTAGAAAAAATTTTAATCCAAAGTTAATAAAATTATTCAAAAAAATTCAACTTCCACTTGATTATAAAAAAAAAAGATCTCATTTTGTAATTAAGAATAATTTTAGAAAAAACTCTGTTAAAATAAGTATAGAAAATATTTTAAATGAAATATTATAAATGAAAGAAATAGTATTAGATACAGAGACCACAGGCTTGTCTGTCAAAGATGGACACAGAATTGTTGAGATTGGATGTATTGAGCTAGATAATCTAATTCCAACAAAAAATAGATTTCATTGCTATTTAAATCCTGAAAGAAAAGTTTCTGAAAAGGCACTTGAAATTCACGGTTACACTGATGAATTTTTGTCAAAGAAAAAAAAATTTAGTGAAATTGTTGATGAATTCTTAACTTTTATTAGAGATAAAAATCTTATTATTCATAACGCTGAGTTTGATTTATCTCACTTAAATAATGAGCTAAAAATTCTTGGAAAAAAAACAATTGATAATAAAATTATCGACACATTAATTTTAGCCAGAGATAAATTTCCTGGTTCATCAATAAGTTTAGATGCTTTATGTAAAAGATATCGAATTGATAATACAAACAGAACACTACATACAGCTTTAGTTGATTGTGACTTGTTGGCTAAAGTTTACATTAATTTGATCGATCAAAAAGAACCAACTTTAGATTTACATGATAAAGATTTTAATTTAAAAAAAGAAATTGATAAACCAATTTCATATTATAAAAAAATAATTATACCTTCTAATGAAGAATTAAAAAAACACAAAGATTATATTAAAGGTAGTTTGAAAAAAAATTTTTTTTAATTAAATTTTTCATTGTATAATTTATTAAAATCTACTTTTTTTTCTAATTTAACACCTGGGTGTCCCGAGTTATGCATTAAATTTATAAAGGAATTTTCTAAATCAGGAAATATTTTTGTTGGTACATCACACAATATAATTTTTTCTAAATCTTTTTTTTCTTTAATATCATCATTAATTTTGACTATTGCCGCATAAACTATTTCATAATAAGATTTTTTATCATTAGGTTCTTTATCCTCAAATTTTAGTGTCGTATTAACCTCTATAAGTTTATTTTTAAGTGCTTTAGAAGTTATGTCGATATTTAGTTGGTATTTAGAAATATTTTCTTTAACAAATAAATATGTTTCGATATCAGCTGTTTCACTTGAAGCGTCTTTTATAAATTTAGCAAGAATTTTAAATTTTTCTGTCATTATCGTCTTCTATATCTTCATATTCGCCCTCAATAAAATTTTTTTTTTCTTTTCTATTTTTTTCAAATTTTGTTGAAATTTTTTTAAAAAAAAGTTTTCTTGTTAAAGGAAAAATTAATAAAAAACCAATCGTATCAGTTGCAAACCCAGGTATAATTAAAAGTAAAGCTGCAAAAGCAATAGCAGCGCCCGATATTATTTCATAAGCGGGTACCTCATTTTTAAATAATTGTGACAATCCAGATTTTAAAGTGTTCAGGCCTTCATATCTTGCATAGACGACCCCAATAATTGCAGTAATAAATATGAGTGAAATTGTATTAAATGCTCCTATTTGTGAGCCAATTTTAATAAATAGGTAAATTTCGATTATTGGAACTAATATAATTGTTAATAATAGTGTGTTCATTTGTCTTTAATGTAATTGCTAGTTGAAATTAATCAACATAGTAATTAAATTAATCTAATGAATTATAGTTTTGAATATATAGACATCATTTTACTTGCAATGATTGCTGGTTTTATTTTTTTAAGATTAAGGGGGATTTTAGGAAAAAGAACAGGTTTTGAAGGAAAGGCCCCTCCGCAATTTGAGGAAATTTTAAAGAATATTGATCCAAAAATAAAAACTCATCAAAAAGAAAATTTTGATGAAAATGCTCAAAAAGATTTTTTAAAAGGTGCAAAAATAGCCTACGAAACAATTATAACAGACTTTAGTGATGATGATAATAAGTTAGTAAAAAGTAAACCACTTTTAAGTAAAAAAATACACGATCAATTCGATGAAGCTCTTAAGGAAAGAAGTCAAAGAGGTCATTTTGCAGAAATAACTTTTATTGGAATAGATAAAGCTGATATTAAAGAACATAAAAAATCAAATGATATATTAAAAGTTACTGTAGATTTTGTAGCTGAGGTGATAACTTGTATTAAAGACAAAGATAAGAAAATTATATCTGGTGATCCGGAAAAGATAAAAAAAATATATGATACATGGGTCTTTTCTAGAAATACAAGGTCAACAAATCCAAATTGGCAGCTTGTTGAAATATTAACTTAATTGAATAATAAAATTTCAGATAAAGATAAAAAAGACTGGGATAATTTTTTGTCAAATGATGAGAGTCTTCCAAGCAAAGATGACAAAATTGAAGAAAGAAAGATAAAAAAAACATATACCTTTGATCTTCATGGGTATTCTTTAGATGAGGCTAATAAAAAAATTACAGACTTAATCTTTAATGCACACAATAATAAGGTCAATAGATTAATTATTGTGACGGGTAAAGGAATTCATTCGCAAAATAAAAAAAATCCCTATGTATCAAAAGATTTAGGTATTTTGAAATATTCTGTTCCTGAATTTATTAAAAATAATAAAGAGTTAATGAGTTTGATTAACAGTATTCAAGATGCAGAAATTGAGGATGGTGGAAGTGGTGCTTTTTATATAAATTTAAAAAAAAAATTATAAAATAAATTTTGATAAATCCGTATCTTTAACTAAAGAATCTAAGTTGTTGTTTATATATTCTTTATTAATTATTATTTTTTCTCCAGCACGGTCTGTTGCAGTAAAACTTATCTCATCTAAAATCTTTTCAATAATAGTGTGTAAACGTCTTGCACCTATATTTTCTACAGTAGCATTTACTTCAGATGCAATATTTGCAATTGTATCAATACCATCGTCTGAAAATTCTAGTTCAACATTCTCAGTTTTAAGTAAGGCAATATATTGCTTTATTAAACTAAAATCCGGCTCTTTTAAAATTCTTTTAAAATCTTCACTAGTTAGTGCCTCAAGCTCAACTCTTATAGGAAGTCTACCCTGTAACTCTGGAAGTAAGTCTGATGGTTTTGCAAGTTGAAAAGCTCCAGAAGCTATAAATAAAATATGATCAGTTTTTATTGGGCCATATTTTGTATTTACCGTGGTTCCTTCAATAAGGGGTAGCAAATCTCTTTGAACACCTTCTCGTGATACATCTCCACCAACTCTATCTGTTCTACCGGATATTTTATCTATCTCATCCAGAAATACGATTCCATTATTTTCAGTGGAAATTTTAGCTGATTTTATAATTTTGTCTTGTTCAATTAATTTGTCTGATTCATCATTAATTAAAATCTCATGAGACTCTTTTACAGTCATCTTTTTCTTTTTTTCTTTTGTCCCCATAGACTTTCCGATCATTTCTCCAATGTTTATCATTCCTACATTCGCACCAGGCATTCCAGGTATCTCAAAAGAGGTGCTATTACTACCAGCATCACTTACTGCTATCTCAATTTCATTTTCATCTAAATCACCATTTCTTAATCTTTTTCTGAAACTTTCTCTAGTTGCTAAACTTGCTTTTTTTCCAACCAAGGCATCCAAAACTTTTTCCTCAGCAAGCTTTTGTGCTTGAGCAAATACCTCTTTTCTTTTCTTAACTTTTTCCATTGATATAGCTATCTCCACTAAATCTCGGACAATTTGTTCGACATCTCTTCCAACATAACCTACCTCAGTAAATCTTGTTGCTTCTACTTTTACAAAAGGAGCTTCCGCTAATTTTGAAAGTCTTCTCGATATTTCCGTTTTACCAACACCAGTTGGTCCAATCATAAGTATATTTTTTGGTAAAACTTCATTTTTCATTTCACCTTTTAAAGCCTGTCTTCTCCATCTATTTCTGAGAGCTACCGCAACTGCTTTTTTTGCTTTGTTTTGACCTACAACAAAACGATCTAATTCTGAAACAATTTCTCTTGGAGATAAAGAGCTAACAAGTTTTTCATTTTCATTAGCATTCTTATCTTTTGGAACAAGTGGTGTTACGTTAGATTTTTCCATTAAATTTTTTCAACTTTAATATTATTATTTGTAAAAACACAAATTTCTGATGCAACTTCAATTGATTTTTTTGCTACTTGTTCAGCACTTAAATCTGTATCAATTAAAACTTTACCCGCTGCTAAAGCATAGTTACCACCAGACCCGATCCCTATTACATCACCTTCAGGTTCCAAAACATCACCAGTGCCAGAAATAATATAGCTATTTTCTTTGTCACCAATTGCCATTAAGGCTTCCAATCTTCTTAAATATTTATCTGTTCTCCAATCTTTTGCTAATTCAACTGCTGCTCTTGATAAATTTCCAGCGTGTTTTTCTATTTTAGCTTCTAATCTCTCAAATAATGTTAATGCATCTGCAGTAGATCCAGCGAAACCTGCTACCACATCTCTTTTTTCAATTTTTCTTACTTTTGACGCCGTGCTCTTTACGACAGTATTTCCCATACTTACTTGTCCATCACCCGCAACCACTACTTCATTGTTTTTTCTTACTAATACAATCGTTGTCATAGCTTATAAATGGATATTAAATTGAATAGTTCAAGCCCAGGTTTAGTATTATTGCCATAATTGAATAATATATGTATACCTGTTTTTAATTATGAAGCGTAAAGGCAAAATTAGTCGAAAAACAAAAGAGACCAGCATTAGTGTTGATTTAAATATCGACGGAAAAGGTAAATACAAAATTGACACAGGAATAGGTTTTTTAAATCATATGCTTGAACAATTATCCAAGCACTCATCAATTGATATGAATATTAAAGCTAAAGGTGACACTCATATTGACCTTCATCATACAACAGAGGATACAGGAATCGCGATTGGTGAGGCTTTAAAAAAAGCTTTAAAAAAATCCGTTGGAATTAGAAGGTATGCTCACGCGATGATCCCAATGGACGAAACTCTATCACGTGTAGCAATTGATATTTCAAATCGTCCTTATTTAATTTGGAAAGTAAACCTGAAAGTAGAAAAACTTGGAGAGATGGATACTGAACTATTTAAAGAATGGTTTCAGGCGTTTTCACAAGCAGCAGGAATTACATTACATGTTGAAAATATTTATGGGGATAATAGTCACCATATAATTGAATCTTGCTTTAAAGGGCTTGCCAGATCTTTGAGAACTGCATTGGAAATAGATCCGAGGAACAAAAAAACAATTCCTTCTACAAAAGGTTCTTTATAAATTTAATGAACGTTTCAATTGTTGATTATAAATCGGGCAATATAAGCTCGGTAATAAACTCTTTTAAAGAAGTCGCTGAAGATAAAGTGAATATCGAGGTAACCTCAGATTTAAATAAGATTAAATTAAGTGATAAAGTAGTTTTACCAGGTCAGGGCTCATTTAAAAGTTGTATAGATGCTTTGAACAAAATTAATGGTCTAAAAGAAACTTTAAATGAATTTGCAATGACTAATAAAAAACCTCTTTTTGGAATTTGCGTTGGCTTACAAATGTTCGCTGATATTGGTTATGAAGAAAGTGAAACACAAGGATTGGGTTGGATTTCAGGAAAGGTTTCAAAAATTGATAACCAAAATGGAAAATTTAAACTTCCTCACATTGGTTGGAATCAAATCAACATTGTTAAAGAAAGTAAAATTTTTAAGGATATAAACGATAAATCTCATATGTATTTTGTTCACAGTTATGAATTTATTCCAGAAGATAAAAATGTGATATCAGCAACAACTGATTATTCATCAAATATTGTTTGCTCTGTTGAAAAAGAAAATATCTTTGGAACCCAATTTCACCCTGAAAAGAGTGATAAGATTGGTCTTAAAATAATCAATAATTTTTTAAATTTGTAAATGAAAATATTTCCAGCCATAGATATAAAAGATAAAAAGTGTGTAAGATTAGTTAAAGGAGATTTCGATAACAAAACCGAGTATGAAATGTCCCCAATTGAACAAGCTGAAAAATATAAAGAATATGGATTTAAAAATTTTCACATAATTGATTTAGATGGAGCTTTAACTGGTAAAACAGCTAATCATGATATTATTAAAGATATAGTTGCTAAATTTGATCTAAATATTGAGATAGGTGGTGGTATAAGAAATTTTGATAGTATTCAAAAATATATCGATGTTGGTGTTGAAAAAGTAATTTTAGGAAGTGCTGCTATAAAAGATAAAAATTTTTTAAAAGAATCGTGTGAAAAATTTCCAAATAAAATTGCTTTAGGTTTAGATGCTAAAGATGGGTATTTGTCAGTATCGGGATGGAAAGAAAGTTCTAATCAATTAACTTTAGATTATTTGAAACAAGTTAATGACTATGGTGTTAGTAGATTGATTTATACAGATATTAATAGAGATGGCATGAAACAAAGTCCAAATTTTGATGAAACAATGAAAGTTGCTGAACTATCAAATTGCCCTGTGGTTATATCCGGTGGAGTTTCGTCAATAGATGATATTAAAAAAGCAAAGAATTTAAAAAATATTGAGGGTATAATAGTTGGTAAAGCAATTTATGATGGTGATATAAAATTAGAAGAATTAGTAAAAGAAGATGCTTAAAAATAGAATAATTCCTTGTTTAGATGTTAAAAATGGTCGCGTCGTTAAAGGTATAAACTTTGTTGATTTAAAAGATGCAGGTGATCCTGTAGAACAAGCTAAAATCTATAGCGATGGTGGAGCAGACGAAATTTGTTTTTTAGATATTACTGCCTCAAATGAAAATAGAGATACTATTTATGATGTTGTAGAAAAAACTTCAAAAAAATGTTTTGTCCCTTTAACTGTTGGGGGTGGTGTTCGAAGTGTTGAGGATATTAATAAATTACTCAGTTGTGGGGCTGATAAAGTTTCAATAAATACTGCAGCGGTTGAAAACCCAAAAGTTGTTATTGATAGTTCAAAGAAATTTGGGTCTCAATGTATTGTAGTTGCAATTGATGCAAAAAAGAATGGGGATAAATGGGAAGTATTCACTCATGGAGGAAGAAACAATAGTAGCATCGATGCGCTAGAGTATGCAAAACAAATGGAGGAAAATGGTGCAGGAGAAATATTGGTAACCTCAATGGACAGAGACGGAACTCAAGTTGGCTATGATATTGATTTGATGACAAAAATTTCATCCAAAGTAAATATTCCAGTTATTGCATCTGGTGGTGTAGGTAACTTAGATCACCTAGTTGATGGAATTAAATTGGGAAAAGCTAGCGCAGTTTTGGCAGCTTCTATATTTCATTATGGAAAATATTCTGTAAAAGAAGCTAAGGATTATTTGGACTCGAAAGGAATACCTGTTAGAATTTAGTATGCTAAATACTTTAGAAAGTTTATTTAATCTCGCAAGAGAGCGAAAAAAAACTCCTGTAGATGGATCTTATACAAATAAACTACTTAGTGATAAATCCTTGAGCAAAGAAAAAGTTTTAGAGGAAATAAATGAACTAATCGAAGCTGTTGAAAATAATTCAAACAAAATTCATGAAGCTGCAGATGTTTTTTATCATTTAATAATGTATTTAGAGGGTAATGATGTAAAAATTGAAGATGTTATGGAGGAATTAAATAAAAGAAAAAATGAGTTACGATGATAATAATATTTTTGCAAAAATTTTAAGAGGAGAAATTCCGTGTAAAAAAATTTATGAAGATGATTTTGTATTATCATTTTATGACATAAATCCTCAAAAAAAAGTGCATGCACTTGTAATACCAAAGGGAAAATACATTGATCTAGACGATTTTAGTTTGAATGCATCACCTGATGAAATGGTAGGTTTATTAAAAGGAATTAATATAGTAGCTAAAAAATTAGGTATTTCTGTTGATACAGGAAAAGGTTATAGAGCTTTAGCCAATATCAGTGAACATGGTGGCCAAGAGGTACCTCATTTACACTTTCATTTATTTGGAGGTGAAAAAGTGGGTAAGATGGTTGAGTGAATAAAAAAATTCAGAGAAATTACTTGGAAATAAATTTTTTAGAAGATTTAAAGGAGACTACTGGTTTATCAGAAAAGTATTCTATTAGTCTTGTAGATCCAGTTGATTTCCAATTAAATAAATTTTTTTACAAAAAAATAGGAAAAAACCATCATTGGGTAGATAGGCTAGTTTGGACTGAAAAGCAATGGATTGATTATGTTTCAAATAAAAATGTAAAAACTTATGTTTTAAAAAGCATAAAAGATATAGCAGGATATTTTGAACTTATTTTACATCCAGAAAAGGATGAAGTTGAAATAGCTTATCTGGGAGTATTGGAAGAATATCAAAACAAAAAATTAGGTTCATTTTTATTATCAAAAGCTATTAAAAATTCGTTTCTAAACAAACCCAAAAGAGTCTGGGTTCATACATGTTCATTAGATCATAAAAATGCTTTAAACAATTATATCTCTAGAGGTATGAAAATCTTTAAAACAGAAACTGTACTATTATAAATCAATTTTGTTTTGGTATTACAAACAAATCTTTATTTAATTTTTGATTTCTCTTTATAGATGACAGATAGGTAATACTAATATTTTGATATATATCAATTGTTTGCCAACCAATTAGATTAAAGGTTTTTTTGTCAAAAAATAGATTAATTTCATTTTCATTTTCAACAAATTTATAATTAATAAAGTTTTTGCCGACATTTCTCTCTTTTAAATTTTCTATTTTTTTTATTAAGAAAGCTTTATTTAAAATTGAGTTTAAAGGAGTCTTTTCTAATGGATATAAATAATAACTACTTAAGGTTTTAATTACTAAAGATTTTCCATTAGACACTAAAATTTTTTGATTACTAAGGTCATATTTGCAATAAATTTTTTTTGGGTATTTTATTATACAATTACCATTTTCTATTTTCCCATTTATATTTTGTTCAAAATTAAATGAGATATTTTCAATATTCTTGAACTTATTAAGTATATTATCTTTAATTGAGGCTGAGACATTGTTTGTTAAACAATTAAAAACTATAATTAGACAAATAATTCTATTAAAGTACATCTCTTTTTCCAACATGATTTGCTTTGCTAACAATGCCTTCATCTTCCATCATATCAATAATTCTTGCAGCCCTATTGTATCCAATTTGAAGTTTTCTTTGTAAAAATGATGTTGATGCCTTTCCCTCTGATTTGATTATTTCAACTGCAGTTTGGTATAATTCATCTTTATCACCTTGATTTTTTGAACCGTCACCTATTTCTTTTTCATCAGCAAAATTTAAAATTTCATCGACATAATCTGGTTCGGCTTGAGATCTTAAAAAATTATTAATCTTTTCGATCTCATTATCAGAAACAAATGGCGCGTGAATTCTTACAATTTTATTCGCTGATGACATGTAAAGCATATCACCTTTTCCCAATAATTGTTCAGCTCCTTGTTCACCAAGAATTGTTCTACTATCTATTTTTGATGTTACTTGAAACGAAATACGAGTTGGGAAATTAGCTTTTATAGTTCCAGTAATTACATCAACACTTGGTCTTTGGGTTGCCATAATAATATGAATACCTGCAGCTCTCGCCATTTGAGACAGCTTTTGAATATAATTTTCTATCTCTTTACTTGCAACTAACATTAAGTCTGACATTTCATCAACTACTACCACAATATAGGGCATTGGTAGTTTGTGTTTTGCATTATATCCATCGATATTCCTAACTCCTTCTTTAGTCATTAATCTATATCTACTTTCCATTTCTTTAACTACCCAACCTAAAACAGAGGCAGCTTTTTTTGCTTCTGTAATTACAGGACAAAGTAAATGGGGGACACCTTCATAAGTTGAAAGTTCCAACATTTTTGGATCAATTAAAATAAATTTACATCTCTCAGGAGTGTGTTTAAAGAGTAGAGATAAAATTATAGTATTAATACAAACCGATTTTCCTGAACCTGTTGTCCCAGCAATTAATAAATGTGGCATTGAAGTTAAATCACTGACAATTGCAGTTCCAGAAATACTTTTTCCTAATGCTATAGGTAATTTTATTTCTTTTTTTTTAAAATCAGAATTATTTAATATTTCGCTTAGGTATACATTTTCTCTTGATAAGTTTGGCAACTCTATACCCACAGTATTACTGCCTGGTATTGTTGCAATACGAGCTGATTCTGAACTTGTATTTCGAGCTATATCATCTGAAAGATTTATGATTTTTGAAACTTTAACTCCAGCAGCAGGCTCAAATTCATTTAAAGTAACAACTGGACCATGACTTATTTTTTTTATGCTCCCACTTACACCGAAATCAAGAAGAATCTTTTCAAGAAATTTAGGATCGTTATTTTCATTTTTGTTTGTATTAGACCTTTCTTTTTTTGATGGTTCTTTTAATAAATCTGTAGAGGGAAGTGTAAATTTATTTGAGTTTTTTAAAGATTGATTAGCCTCAGCTTTTATAAAAGGAAGATCTTCCTGAATTAAATTTTTGATTTGATCCTGAGGAATATATTCATTTATTAATTCGTCTTTATTAGTATAGTTTTTTTCTTTTCGATATGAGAAAGCTTTTATCATCTTGTTAATAGATTTTATAAAATTTTTAGGATTAAAATTTATACTTTTCAAAAATAATAAAACTGTTAAAAAAATTAAAAAATAATAAAAGATATTATTGTATGTAGGTAAAATATTTTTGAAAAAAATTTTATTTAAAAAGCTTCCAACAAAACCACCATTTCCATTAATATAAAAAATAAAAGTATCTTTATAAAAGATATCCAGAAATAATGATCCGAAGAAAATATAAATAATAATATAAAAAGTATTCTCTAATAATAAAAATATTTCTTTATTTCTAAAAATATTAATCCCCGTAAAAATAAAAGAAACTGGTATGAGATATGATACCAAACCTACTGATTGAATAAAAAGATCAGAAATATAGCTTCCTTGGAATCCTAGTAAATTTTTTATTTCTGTATTTTCTGGAAATATAAAATTTGGATCTGTGGGAGAATAAGTAATTAGTGTTATAAAAAGTAAAATTCCTAAACAAAAAGTAAAAACACCAAAAATTTCTATCAATCTATTAATCGTAAAAATTAATGCTGAATTTGCTAGTTTTTTTATATCCATATTAGGTGAATCAAATTTACCACTTTGTATCATCTAATTTTTGTTGTTAAAATTAAAATTATTATGAAAGTATCAATAATAGGCAATGGTTTGACAAGCTTAGCATTGGCTAAAGCACTAATTAATCAAGGTATAAAAATAGATATATTTGCAAACAAAAAATTAAGAAAATACGACAAAATACAAACCTTAGGAATTTCTAAAGATAACATTAATTTCTTCAATAGAAATATATTAAAAATTGAAAAACTATTATGGAACGTAAATAAAATAGAAATTTATAGTGATAATTTAAAAAATGAAAAGATATTGAACTTTGAAAATAATAAAAATCTTTTTTCAATAGTAAGAAATGTTGATTTATATAATTCTTTATATTTAGATTTGAAAAAAAATAAGTTAGTAAATTTTAAAAAAAAGATAGATTACAATCTCTTAATGAAAAGTAATTATAAGTTAATCTTTAACTGTGAAAACCAAAATTATATAACAAACAAATTTTTCAATAAAAAAATTGAGAAAAAATATGATAGTTTTGCTCATATAACTTCTTTCAAACATAAGAAATTACAAAATAACACAGCTATCCAGATTTTTACTAAAAAAGGACCAATCGCTTTTTTACCAATTTCTTCAACAGAAACTTCTGTAGTTTTTTCCATTAGAGGAAAAAAAGTTGTAGATTTGAAGGCATTAATAAGAAAATATAATAATAAATATAAAATTTTGAGAATAAATAAAATTTATCATTTTGAATTAACATCTTCAAACTTAAGGTCATATTATCATAAAAATGTAATTGCTTTTGGAGACATTTTGCACAGGTTGCATCCACATGCTGGACAGGGTTTTAATATGTCAATTAGAGATATTAAAGAAATACTTAGATTGATTAATTTTAAGCAAATACACGGATTAGATTTGGATACCTCAATTTGTTTAGATTTTGAAAAAAATATGAAAAATAAAAATTATATTTTCTCAAGAGGAATAGATTTTATTTATGAATTTTTTAGAATGGAAAGTAAAACTGAAATGAAAGTTTTTAGTAAATCAATCAAACTTTTAGGTAGGAATAAAATTATAAATAATTTATTTACAAAATTTGCTGATAACGGTATTGAAATTTAAATACTATTGTATCGTTGTATTATTAAATTGATCAAATGAATAAGTAGTAAGTATTTCAGCAATCTTTGTCTTTCGCATATTTAAATTTTTTGCTTCTAATAAAACTTGTTTTTCCTCAATTGTGAAGGGAGAGGCCATAGCAAGAGCATTGATAGTTTCATCTAAACTTTGTTTTTCTAATCCTCTCCAATTAATTATAAAACCTCTTTTTTCAAAAAGTGATTTTAAATCTTTAAAAATAAGTTCTAAATCAGAGAATTTTATATTTTCTTTTTTATTTTCTAAATCTTCAAAATAATCTGCAAAATTTACTTCACACTCTCTATATTTCTTAGTTGATTGAATTTCTTTTGTAATTTTAAATCTAATAATACCCTTTAGTTCAATTAAAAATCTTGAGTCCTCAGTCTCTTTGAAACTTGTTATTTTACCCATACATCCTATTTCGTGAAGTTGGGGATTAAAATTATTATTGTTATCTTTAGATGCTTTGGGTTGTATCATACCAACAAATTTATCAGATTTCATGCTATCGTTAATCATGTCTATGTATCTAGGCTCAAAGATATTTAGTGGGACAGTAGTTTTTGGAAATATTATAAAATTACTAAGTGGGAAAACAGCTATTTTTTTTGGTAAATTTTCTTTGTTCATTAGCTAAATATATCATATTTAATATTACTTGAATTAAAAAAAATGTCTAACTATAATATTTTTTTAAGCGGGCATAGCTCAGTGGTAGAGCGTCTCGTTGCCAACGAGAAGGTCGAGGGTTCGACCCCCTTTGCCCGCTCCAAATTATGAGTGATTTAACAAAAAAAAAATGTGTACCTTGTGAGGGTGGAGCTGTGCCATTTGATATTAATGAAATTCATAAATATCAAAAAAAAGTTGATGGTTGGAAAATTGTTCAAAATGAAAATAAAATTTTCTTTTTAGAAAAAAAATTTACTTTTGAAAATTTCTTAAAAAGTCAAAATTTCGTTAATAAAGTTGGCAAAATATCTGAAGAGGAAGGTCATCATCCAGATATTTTATTTGGTTGGGGGTATGCAAAAATAAATATTACCACCCATGCAATTGAAGGTTTATCAGAGAATGATTTTATATTAGCTGCAAAAATTGACAAGGAAGCTAATGTCTAAAGTGCCTTGTTTTAGAAAAAATTAAGACACTATTAGTTTCATTTGCAAATTTAATAATTTCTTTATCTCTTATGGATCCTGCAGGCTGAATTACAGCAGATACCCCAGATTGTATTAACTTTTCCATCCCATCTACAAAAGGAAAAAAAGCATCTGAAGCAGCAACTAATTCTTTTTTATTTTTTGAAAATTTATTCATTTTATTGATAGCAATACTACAACTATCTAGTCTACTTGGTTGTCCTGATCCTATACCTACTGTGGATTTATTACTGGCAATTACAATCGCATTAGATTTAACATAACGACAAACATTAAAAGCAAATATTAAATTATTAAATTGTGATTTACTCGGTTTTTTTTTGGAAACAACTTTAAAATTTTTTCTATCGAATATTTGATTATCTTCTGATTGTATTAAAAAAGTATCATCATAAGAATTAAATTTTAAAGATTTTTTAAATGAAAATTTTGATGCATCTATTAACCTCAAATTTTTTTTTGATTTTAATAATTTAATTGCCTGCTTATCAAAACCATTTGCAATTATTACCTCTAAGAAAATTTTATTTAATTTATAAACTAAAGGTTTTGTAATTTTAAAATTACACGAAACTACTCCTCCAAATGCGCTTATTGGATCACATGCTAATGCTGCATTAAAACTATTAAGTTTACCTTTGATTGCTGATACACCACAAGGGTTAGCATGTTTTACAATTACTGTACCTGTATTTTTGGGTAGTGATTTAGATATCATTAATGCTGAAAAAATATCGTTATAATTGTTATAGCTGAGTTGTTTGCCATGTATCTTATCAATTTTGGCAGTTTCTTCTATCGTGTAAGCAGCGCTTTTTTGATGAGGATTTTCTCCATATCTTAGCTTTTCGATAAGATTTGAATGAGTAATTTTTTTTTGTGGAAAATCAATATTCGAAAAATTATTAAAATAATTTGATATCAGAGAGTCGTAATAGGCTGTTTCTGTGAAAGCTAATCTAGACATTTTCTCTCTAAATTTAAGAGAAGTTGAACCATTGTTTACTTGCAATTGATTAATTAGTTCAGAATATTGACTAATTGAAGTTACAACAGTAACATCATTATAATTCTTTGCTGCAGCTCTCACTAATGAAGGCCCACCAATATCTATATTTTCTAAAATTTTTTTATGATTCTTGGTTTTCTTTAACATTTGTTCAAAAGGATAAAAATTGACTAAAACTAAATCTATATTTTCGAAGCCATTTTTTTTTAATTGTTTCTGATGAAGCTTGTTATTTCTTTTGTTTAAAATTCCAGCATGAATTTTAGGATGTAATGTTTTTACCCTGCCATTTAGAATTTCATTAAATCCTGTATATTTAGATACTTCTGTACATTTGTATTTGAGTTTTTTAATTTTCTTAAAAGTTCCTCCAGAACTTATTAGTTTAACGTTATTTTTTTTTAAAATCTTTAAAATAGACTCTAAGTTTGATTTATCTGACACTGAAATTAATGCTGATTTAATTTTTTTCATCATATTTTTTTAATTTCCCACTTAATTTTTTCAATTTGGTTGTTAGAAATACCACTAATGAAAATATTTTGATTTTCTATGTATAAATTTTTATTACCGAAATATAAACCATTATCAATATTAATATCATAATTATCACAGGTAAATTTCCATCCTTCATCATTTAATTCAATTAAGATCGTTTTTTTATCTTGTGTTTTCATTAATTTAACACTCGGTTCTAAATGAAATCGAATATCAAATTTATAATTATTATTAGTTTTTTTTTTAATTATTTTGTCTGTACCAACAAAACTCATTTTCTCAGGATAAAATTCTATCTCCCTCTCATGTATTGAGTTATATTTTTTTAAGTAACCATCATGGGAGGCACTTATTTTCCAATAGTTTTTTTCAAACACATAGTTTTTATTTATTATTTTCAAACCGTTTTTTATAAAAAAAAAATTATTTATTTTAGAAAATTGACATGAAGAATTATCGTCAATTATTAGTGTACTCTGAGCTGCTGAAGATTTTGATAATCGATTAAGTTTATGATTATCTTTGAAATACCCACAATTACTAATTAACTTTTTTCCATTGGTTATGATTTCAAATGACAAAGCTCCAGATTGATAATCTCTTGTATACTTCATGTTTGGAGTAGAGCCGTTATCCATTATTAGGCATATTTTTTTATCTCTAAAAATTGTATACCCTCCGAAATCTTGTTTCTCATTTTTAAATTTATAACCAAGTCTTTTTAAATAATTATCGAATTCCTCATTATTCGAGATATTATTGCCATTAAATAAAAAGGTTGAACCAGAATTATTTTGAAAAAAAGCATATCCT
The DNA here is from genome assembly GCA_902533075.1 of uncultured Pelagibacteraceae bacterium. GTDB lineage: Bacteria > Pseudomonadota > Alphaproteobacteria > Pelagibacterales > Pelagibacteraceae > Pelagibacter. The sequence goes on along the minus strand of CACAKN010000004.1, from coordinate 40,911 downwards.
TGTCCTAGGTAATAGATAGTTTCATCAATAAATTCAGGAACAGTTGATTGGCATTCTTTGAACCATTCACGTATTAAAATAAAATATTTAAGATATAAAATTAATTGATTAATATTTCTTGATTTGGGGAAACCATAATTATCTAACGTTAATTTTGATATTTTTTTTAGGAAAGATGATCCAAAAGATAAATAATTTTTATCATTTTGATAACAAAGTCCCACAAGAATAATTGAAGCGCAACCTATCAATTTATCATCAATTAATTTTGACTGATTTATTTCATTAATCAAATGATTGGTCTGTTTCTTTATAACTGCATTAAAGGTATCTTTATATTCTTGGTTACCTTCCTCAAAGGACAGGTTGTGACATGACAACCAGGCAATTATCCTCTTAGCTGTTAGGTCAAAACTCCAACTTTTGTGATTATATTTTTCGTTATTTTTTATCCAATTTGTAATTACTGTTTGAGTATTTTTTTTAGATGATTTTAAATCTAAACTAAAAAACCAAAAAAAATTATTGAGTTTTTTAAATTCCTTTTTACTCAAATTATTTTCGGTCCAAATTTTATTTAAAGAAAAATCTTCAATTTTAAACTTTTTTTTTTGATACTTAATTAAGGAAGATAATAAATGTGGGCTTGGTTTATAAATAAGATCTTGTTTATTTATATTAGAAATCTTCTTATCATAAAAATTTGAATTTAAATAAATTTTTCTTAATTGATTAATAAAATTAAAAAAAAATCGATTTATATAAATCATGAAATTAATTTGATTTTAATAATTCAATATTTTTTTTGATATCTCCGTTATTACTTTTAAAAATTGTAGTACCTGATACTAATATATTTGCTCCTGCATTAATTGCAATTTTAGCATTATCAAAATTTATTCCACCGTCAATTTCAATGTCAAAGTTTAATTTTTTTTCTTCCTGAATTTTTTTTAATTCTTTTATTTTGCTTAATACCTCAGGCATAAATTTTTGACCACCGAAACCAGGATTAACACTCATAATTAGAACTAAATTAATATCTTCTAAAAAATTTATTATTGTATCAATTTTTGTTTCAGGATTAAGCGAAACACCAACCTTTCTTTTTAATTCCTTGATTTTTGAAATTGAAGATTTTAAATCATCCGTCGCTTCAGGGTGAATGGTAATTATATCTGCACCAGCATCTGCATAAGCTTTAATATATTTATGAACGGGAGAAATCATTAAGTGCACATCAAATAATATTGAAGATTGCTTCTTTAATGCCTTAATAACTGGAGGTCCGATTGTTAAATTGGGGACAAAATGACCATCCATTACATCTACATGTATCATATCTGCTCCCGCATCTTCTAATCTTTTAATTTCATTTCCTAATTGACTGAAATCAGCTGATAGAATTGATGGTGAAATTTGTATTTTTTTCATTGATAACTAAATTTACTAGTATCAATTTTTAAAATTTAATTGAATTAAAAAATTGGTAAATTTGTCTCGAAATCTCACTTTCCAGAGGAAAAGATAACATTCCCATCACAGAATAACCCAAAACCCAAGGCATAACGTAAAATCTTATCATAAAAAAAAACCACGCAACATATAATGGAACCAATGGTTGAATAATAAATGTTGGTGTTAAAGGTTTAAATAATCTTATTAACGGATTAGTAAATTTTACAAATACTTTCATAAAAAAAAACTGTGAGTCTTCTTTTTGGAAGATATTCATGGCCACTCTTCCAATTAAGGTCCACATAATAACACCTAATATGTAATCAATTATGTAAACTAAAGGATGAAAGTTGGCGGACATTCAAATTTTATATTGGAAAATGAAGTGAATTTAAAGGGGCGAAATTAATCGCCCCTCTATTAATATTTTTTATTGTTTGCCAAGGATCGATCTACCAGCTGGTACACGAACCTCATCAACCATTCTTTGTGTAGCAGCACTTGGCTCTGAAGTAATTAAACTTACAACAACCATAGCTACTAAGCTGACAGCTGAACCAAAGATACCAAACGTTAACTGCGTAATACCTAAGAATCCACTTCCGCCGTTTCTTACCCAAATTAGGTAACCAGCACCAGAAATTAATCCTAAAGCCATACCAGCTATAGCACCTTCTCTGTTAGCTCTCTTCCACCATACACCAAGTACAAGTGGGAAGAACAATCCAGACATCGCAAAGTCAAACGCCCAGATTACTGAACCTAAGATACCTTGGATTTCCATTGCCGCAATAGTTGCTCCAGCAAAACCAATTACTACAAGTAATACCCTTGCAACAACTAGTCTCTTAGCAGTCTCAGCTTTTGGATCGATGATTTTATAGTAAACATCGTGTGAGATTGCGTTTGCTATTGCTAGAATCAAACCATCAGCTGTTGACATGGCAGCAGCCATACCTCCAGCAGCAACCAGACCTGAGATTACGTATGGTAATCCAGCTATTTCTGGAGTTGCTAACACAACGGCTTTACCACCCATGAAAAACTCATTTAATTCAAGAGTTCCATTTCCGTTAAAGTCGCTAACAAACATCAGATTAGCTTGGTTCCAGTTTTGATACCAATCTATCGCTTGAACTTCTGCTATTGATTTACCGATAATACCAGTTGGTAATGACGGATCAATCAATGACAATTTAGAAAGTGTCGCTAACATTGGAGCAGAAGAATAAAGCAGGAAGATAAAGAATAATGACCAACCTACTGATTTTCTAGCTGCTTTTACACTTGGAGTAGTGAAATATCTCATCATCACGTGAGGCAATGAAGCTGTTCCCATCATCATTGCAAGCGCTAACGAAATAAATGCCCACGGTGTAGCGTTAACCGCTGAGTGAGCCTTAGTTATTCCAGCTAATCCTTTTGGTACATTCGCAAGATCACCAGCAGAGTTTTTCACAAAACCAAACTGTTGCTCTAATTCACCAATTCTAGCCACTTCATCAGCCAACATAAAGTGTGGGAAGAAACCCGCACCCATTTTGTTACTGATCCAGAATACTGGTAATAAGTAAGCTATGATTAGTACGATATATTGTGCTACCTGTGTCCAAGTTACTCCTCTCATACCACCTAACATTGAACATAATAAGATACTTACTAGTCCAACGTATACAGCGTATTGGAATGGAATATCAAGTGCAACAGATGCAATTGTACCTGTAGCGTTAATTTGTGCAGTCACATAGGTAAATGAAGCAACAGTTAAAACTACTACTGCAAGAAACCTTGTTAAATTACCACCGTATCTTGTACCAATAAAATCTGGAACTGTGTAACAGCCAAATTTTCTTAAGTATGGTGCTAATAAAGATGCAACTAATACGTATCCACCGGTCCAACCTACAAGTAGTGCCATATATCCGTAACCTTTAAAGTAAATACCACCTGCCATTGCAACGAATGATGCACCTGACATCCAGTCAGCTGCAGTTGCCATTCCGTTGAAAACGGTTGGAACTTGTCTTCCAGCTACGTAATACGCATCAGCTTGAGCAGTACGTGATAGATAACCAATTATAGCATAGATGGCTACTGTGAAGGCAACGAAACAAATACCTATTGTTTTCGATGTCATACCCATCTGCTCTCCAATCGCCATAATGATTATGAAAGCCAGGAAACCTCCTGTATATATTCCATAAACTTTTGGCAAATTGTCTATAAAATTACCTTTAATCATTAGTCATCCCCTCTTTCTGAAAAGCCGAATTCCTCATCAATTTTTTCTTGTCTATTCGCAAACCAAAAAATTAGGATTACGAAAATTCCAAGAGAACCCTGACAAGTGAACCAATAAGTTAACGGATAACCAAAAGGCCCCGTCATTTCATTCATTTCAGCCCCGAATAGGAAGATGCCAATTGAGAATACAAACCAAATTGCTAAAGTCATTATTAACAATCCTCTGGTTTTTTCCCAGTGTTGTGCTTGTTTTGACATTTATACCTCTCTCTTTTTAGTTATAACTGGCCAAAACCATAACCATTATGAAAGAGATTTAAAGTGTTAAAATTGTTCATATTAGGGATGTTTTTGGGGTATAAATCAAGAAAATAAGGGATTTTATGGGAAAATATAAACTGACCTGGAAAGACTTGTCTTGGAATGACTTTAAAATTTATCTTTTTGCTATGTTTAAAGCATTTTTGCCAAAAAAAAATTTAGCTAACTTTGATGATTTAGAAGAATTTATACAGACCAAGTCAGCTTGGGTAAGTCAAGTAACTCTTTACGGATATTTAAAAACTAGAATGGGCACAAGATATGTTCTTCATTTCGAAAATGATGAGTTTATGAAATCTGTGAATTTAGCTAAATGGAATATTTATGCCGTTGCTCTTCAAGACTTAACATTTTTTATATTTTCATATCTTAAGTCAAATATGAATTATCAAGATGTAAATAAAGCAAAAGAAATATTCTTAAAAATTTTAGATGATGAAACTACAAATAAAATGCCACAGAATATAATCGAAGACGCAAAAAAAAATTTTGAAGAAAGATTTAAAAATATTGATTGGAATATTTATTTTGAGGCTCTTCCGTTTAATCCAAGTGCATTGTCATTATACAAATGGGCTCCTATAGCTGACGAATTGAAAACACTTGATCGTAAAATTGTTTTAAATTCTGTGATTTTAAAATGGGATGTTGTTAAAAAGGAATTTAAAGAAAGAATAAAATTTTAGGTATTTTTTCTATTTTCAACTAAGCTCTCCACAACACTTGGATCAGCTAAAGTAGTAGTATCACCTAATTGTTCATGTTCATTTGCAGCAATTTTTCTTAAAATTCTTCTCATTATTTTTCCGGATCTAGTTTTTGGAAGTCCTGGAGAAAAATGAATTAAATCTGGAGTAGCTAGAGGACCAATTTGTTTTCTTACCCAGAGTTTTAGATCTCTTTCTAATTCCCCTGTTTCTGTTTCACCAGCATTTAAAGTTACGTAACAATATAAGCCATTTCCCTTAATATCATGTGGATACCCAACTACTGCTGCTTCCGCAACTTTTGGATGAGCAACAAAAGCACTCTCTATTTCTGCTGTACCAAGATTATGACCTGAAACTATAATAACGTCATCAACTCTTCCTGTTATCCAGTAGTACCCATCTTTATCTCTTTTACAACCATCACCAGTGAAATATTTTCCTTCGAATTGAGAAAAGTATGTATCAATAAATCTTTGATGATCTCCATAAACTGTTCTCATTTGACCTGGCCAAGACTGAGCTATACAAAGTCTTCCTTCACCAGCACCTTTAATTTCTTTACCATCTTTATCTACAAGAACAGGTTTAATTCCGTAAAAAGGCTTTGTTGCAGACCCAGGTTTTAAAGGAATAGCCCCAGTTTGTGGAGAAATTAATATACCGCCGGTTTCTGTTTGCCACCAAGTATCAACAATAGGACATTTTGAATTACCAACAGTTCTGTAATACCACATCCAAGCCTCAGGATTTATAGGTTCCCCAACAGTTCCAAGTAATTTTAATGATTTTCTTGATGTTTTATTAACAGGATCATCTCCCTCTCTCATTAAGGCTCTAATAGCTGTTGGTGCAGTATAAAAAGTATTAACTTTATATTTATCTACAATTTGCCACCATCTAGAACTATCAGGGTAATTTGGAACTCCTTCAAACATTATTGTAGTTGCACCATTTGATAGAGGTCCATAAATAATATAGCTATGACCTGTTACCCATCCAATATCTGCAGTACACCAATATATATCTTTAGGTTTATAATTAAAAATGTACTGATGAGTCATAGAAGCGTAAACCATATATCCACCCGTGGTGTGTAATACTCCTTTTGGCTTCCCAGTCGAACCAGACGTATACAATATAAACAAAGGATCTTCTGCATTCATTTCCTCAGGCTCACAATGATTTGATACATCTTTTATTAAATCATCGTACCAAACATCTCTTTCACTATTCCAATATATGTAGTTACCAGTTCTTTTTACAACAATACATTTTTTAACATTAGGACAATTATTTAAAGCTTCATCAGTTGTAGCTTTTAACGGAATAGTTTTGCCACCTCTCACGCCTTCATCAGCAGTAATAATATATTCAGATTCACAATCATTCACTCTTCCTGAAATAGACTCAGCTGAAAAACCGCCAAATATTATTGAGTGAATCGCACCAATTCTTGCACATGCCAACATAAGTATTGCTAGTTCAGGTATCATTGTAAGATATATTGTTACCCTATCTCCCTTTTTTATTCCTAATTTTTTTAATCCATTTGCCGCTTTTGAAACTTTATTATGGAGTTGTTTATATGAAATTTTTTGGTTATCTTTAGGATCATCGCCGACCCAAATAATCGCAGTTTTGTCTTTTTTATCTTTTAAATGTCTGTCAATACAATTAGCTGATGCATTTAATGTTCCATCTTCAAACCATTTTATTTTCACCCCATTCTTGCTATATTTTACATCTTTAATTTTTTTGTATGGCTTTATCCAAGTAATTCTTTTTCCTTCTTTTTTCCAAAAAGAGTTATTATTTTTTATAGATTCATTATATTTATTTTGATACTGAATTTTATTTGCTAGGCCACTTTTTACCCACTCCGGTCTTGTTTTAAATATTAATTCTTCTGATGCAGAATTTTCTTTTTTAAATTTTTTTTTTATTACACTTTTTTTCTTTTTTGATTTTCTTTTGAAAATTTTTCCTCTTTTTTTTAAAGACTTTTTTTTGAAAATTTTTCCTCTTTTTTTTGAAGATTTTTTTTTCTTTTTTGATTTTCTTTTCTTTTTTGGCATAATTATTTTTTTTAAATCTTACCCATGTTGTTTAAAATTTTCCAGCTTTTAGAATCTATAGGCATTACAGACAATCTACTTTGTTTTATTAATGATAAATGGCTTAATTTCTCATTTTTTTTAATTTCTTCAAGAGAAATAGGCTTATCTAATTTTCTGAGAAATTTTACAGTTACGGCAACAAACCGACCAGATTGGTCTGTTTTATCTGGGTAATATTCTTCTATTACCTCAACTATTCCAACTATCTCTTTTCCAATATTTGAATGATAAAAAAAACACTGATCATCTTTTTTCATAGATTTTAAATTTTTAGCGGCTTGATAATTTCTTACACCATCCCAGGGAGCTCCTTTTGCTCCAGCTTTTTTTTGTTGATCGATAGACCAAACATCTGGTTCAGATTTTAATAACCAATATTGCATTACAGTTGTACTCCTGCGCCCTTTAAAAAAGAAGCATCTTCATCCAAAGACCATCTAGGTTTTGCAGGATGATCTAAATGACTAAACTGTTTTAATTTAAATTTTTCTAACCCAACCATTGCAATCATTGCAGCATTATCTCCACAAAACTTTATTGGTGGAAATATACTTTGATAATTACTTTCTTCACATAATTTATCTAAAATTGATCTAATTTTCTTATTTGCTGCAACACCTCCCGCAACTACAAAAGTTTTTTTTTTAGAATTATTTTGTTTTTCAAATTCAGTAAATGCAATTTTGGTTTTTTTATATAATATCTCTTCGATTGTTTTTTGAAAAGAAGCCGCAAGGTCAAATTTTTCTTTATCTGTTTTAATTGTTTTGGATATTTTCAATACTGCAGTTTTTAGACCAGCAAATGATAAATTGCACCCTCCTTTGTTGATTATTGGTTTTGGCAAATCATAAGCGTTCGGGTTTCCTTTTTTTGCTAAAATTTCAATTTGAGGTCCACCGGGAAATTCAATTCCTAAAAGTTTTGCAGTCTTGTCAAATGCTTCTCCTAAAGCATCATCTATTGTTGTGCCCAATCTTTTATATTTTCCAAGTTGTTGAACATTTAAATATTGTGAATGTCCTCCTGAAATTAATAGAAGAAGATAAGGAAATTCAATTTTTGAATTTAGTCTTGGACTTAAAGCGTGTCCTTCTAAATGGTTTACAGCTATAAATGGTTTGTTGATTGATTTAGCAAAAGCTTTTCCAAAACTTAATCCCACTGATAAACAAACGATTAAACCAGGTCCAGCAGTCGATGCCACTGCATCTATATCTTCAATTTTTTTCCCACTATCACTTATTGCTTTTTTAACAATTAAATCTATTTTTTCTATATGTGATCGTGCTGCTAATTCTGGTACAACTCCACCGAATTCTTTATGTATTTCAACTTGGCTAGAAACTATATTTGACAAAACAATGGGTATTCCTTTGTCATTTTCAGTTATTAAAGAGGCGGCTGTCTCATCACAGCTAGATTCTATTCCGAGAATTAAGGGTTTTTTGCTCATTCAAATAGTTTTTATTAATTGTACAATCTCAATACAAGTAAGAAATAAATTTTTATGAAAAAAATAATAACAATTGGATCTAGAGGTAGCAAGTTAGCATTGATTTATGCTCAAAAGGTCAAAGAAAAAATTATTGAAAACACTAATTTAGATGAAAAAAATATTCTTATAAAATCAATAACGACAAAAGGTGATCAGCTTCAGGATATAAGACTATCTGAATTCGGGGGAAAAGGATTATTTTCAAGCAATATAGAGAAAGAGCTTTTAAATGCAGATATTGATATAGCTGTTCACGCACTTAAAGATATGCCAGCTAAAGAAACAAAAGGGCTCAGAACTGAATCATTTTTAGAAAGAAATGATCCAAGAGAAATTTTATTAACAGTAAATAAAAAAAAACTTGAAGAACTAAATTTAAGATCGACTGTTGGAACCTCTTCATACAGAAGGGAATTTCAAATAAAAAAATTGAGACCTGATATTCACTGTAAACTCATCAGGGGAAATATTGATACAAGAGTAAAAAAATTGAAGGAAGGGTTGTACGATGCTATAATGTTATCTTATATTGGAATTAAATATTTAAATTTAGAAAATGAAATTTCTGAAATTTTTTCGGTTGAAGATATTATTCCAAGTGTAGGTCAAGGAATTATTGCTTTACAATGTAGAGAGAATGATCAGGATGTATATTCTATTTTGGAAAAAATTAATCATAAAGAAACTTACAAAAGGGCATATACAGAGAGAAATATTCTTAAAATTTTAGAAGGAGATTGCGAAACTGCAATAGGCGCTCATTCTGTTATAAAAGGAAATAAAATTTTTGTTGAGGCAGAACTTTTTTCTTTAGATGGTTCTCAAAGATTTTATGAAAAAAAAACAGCAAATATTGAAGACTTTATGGAACTTGGTAAAGAAGTTGGTCAAATTTTAAAAAAAAAATCAAATAATTCTTATAAAAAATAATATGCACATCTTATTAACTAGACCTCTAGAAGATTCTTCAGAAATGATTTTTAAGTTTAAATCTTTGGGACACCAGGTTTCACATCTCCCTCTTCTTTATATTGAAAAAGTAAACTATAAAGAAATTAATACATCTGAGTATGGAGGAATAATTTTTACTAGTGCAAATGCTGTAAAATTTTTTCATTCAGAAAAATTTGATAAAAATATTAATTGTTATTGTGTAGGTGACGTGACTGAAAAAAGGGCAAGAAGCGAAGGTTTTCAAAACACCATTTCTGCTGAAGGTAATGTTTCAAATCTAAAAGAGATTATTTTACAAAATTATGAGGCTAAAGATAAATTTTTATTATACGTAAGTGGTGAAATAATTTCATCAGATTTAAATAACCAACTAACTAACGAAGGATTGAGAGTAAAAAGAATTATTAACTACCGTTCAAGTCATAATAAAAAAATTGATGAAAACTTTTTAAAAGAACTTCAGCTAAATATGCCGGATATAGTATATGTTTATTCTCAGAATAGCGCGTCTAGTCTTTTAAATATAATAAAGGTCAATAAATTGGAAGATTTATGGATGAATACTAATTTAATGTGTTTAGGTGAAAAAACCTCAGCAATATTGAATGAAATCAAGTGGAAAAAGATTTTTCTTTTTAACCCTGGAGAAGAGGAGTTTTTGTTATATAAAATTTAAATATGGAATTATTTTATAATTTTTCTGAAATATTTTTATCAGTATGGAATAAAGGAATTCTTGGTGTAGACATTCTTCAAATTTTAATTGGAATAGGAATATTTTTAGTTTTTTTAGTTTTTAGAGGATTAATAAGTAAACTAATTATCAAAAAATTAGAAATAATCTCTAAAAGGACCACAAATAAATTAGACGATACTTTTGTTTCATCACTAGTTGGTCCAGCAAGATTTTTACCAATCGTTTTAGGTTTTTTTATTGCAAGTTATTACATGACCTTTTCATCAGAGGGTAGAGAGATTGTTGATACAATTAATAGAACGTTAATTACAATATTAATCTTTTGGGTTATTCATCAAGTTATAGAACCTGTGTCTTATATTTTAAGCGGACTTGATAAACTTTTGACAAGAGAATTAATTGGATGGATTATAAAATCTTTAAAGATCCTTATTTTTATATTGGGACTTGCGGCAGTCTTAGAATTATGGGGTATCAAGATAGGTCCTATAATTGCAGGACTTGGTTTATTTGGTGTAGCAGTAGCTTTGGGTGCACAGGATCTATTTAAAAATCTCATTTCAGGAATCTTGGTCCTTGTTGAAAAAAGATTTAAAATTGGAGATTGGATTTTAGTGGATGGAATTATAGAAGGTATTGTTGAAAAAATTGGTTTTAGATCAACAACAATTAGAAAATTTGACAAATCATTAGCAATTATTCCAAATTTTCAATTTGCTGAAAATGCAGTTACAAATGTAAGTGAAACATCTAATTGGTTGATAAGTTGGATTATTACTCTTCAATACGACACAACAGTTGATCAATTAAAAACTATTAGAAATCAAATAGAGAGTCATATCATGAAAAGTGATGATTTTAATACTAGTGTAGGAATTGCTGTGAGAGTAGATAAGTTTTCTGACAGTTCAATTGATATGTATATTCGTTGTTTTACAAAATCTAATAGTTGGAATGAATGGCTTTCTGTAAAGGAACGACTAGCTATAGAAATTAAACAAATTGTTGAAAATAATAAAGCATCATTTGCATTCCCAAGTTCTTCAATTTATATCGAAAAAAAATGATAGCCATTTTTTATTTGATTTTACAAATATTAAAACTTTACTCTTATGTAGTTATAGCAAATGTTATAGTGAGCTGGTTAATAGCTTTTAATATACTAAATACCCAAAATAAGTTTGTTTATTCTATTTTAGAATTAAGTTACCGACTTACTGATCCAATTTTAAATAAAATAAGGCGCTTTTTACCAAATTTAGGAACTCTTGATATATCTCCAATAATTTTACTTCTATTGATTTGGTTTATAGAAATGTGTATGAAGCTGTACATTGCACCAATGATTTTCTAAATATATGATTTTAATTGATGGAAAAAAAGCAGCAGCAGAATTAAGAGAAGAGCTTAAAAAAGAAGTATCAATCCTTAAAAGTAAATATAATAAAGTTCCAGGTCTCACGGTAATTTTAATTGGCGATTTAACACCGAGTCAAATTTATGTTCGTAACAAAGAAAAATCAGCAAATGAAGTAGGTTTAAAATCTGATGTGATTAAGTATCCTAGTTCTGTAGAAGAAAAAGTAGTTTTGGATAAAATAGATGAACTTAACAAAGATATAACAGTATCTGGGATCTTAGTTCAATTACCACTTCCAAAACATATTGATAAACAAAAGGTTATTGAAGCCATTCATCCTTCAAAAGATGTTGACGGATTTCATCCAATGAATGTTGGTAATCTTTCATCTGGTTATGAAAGTTCAGTACCGTGCACACCTTTAGGATGTTATTTATTAATTAAAAAGATTGAGTCAAATTTGAGTGGAAAAAAAGCAGTTGTAGTAGGAAGGTCAAATCTAAATGGAAAACCAATGACGCAACTTCTCTTAAAAGAAAACTGCACGGTTACAATTACACATTCCAAGACTAAAGATTTAAAAGCAGAGTGTTTAGAGGCAGATATAATTATTGCTGCAGTGGGAATTCCAGAACTTGTAAAAGGTGACTGGGTAAAGAAAGATACTATTGTTATTGATGTTGGTATAAACAAAACAGACAAAGGAATTGTTGGTGATGTAGCATTTGATGAAGTTTCAAAAAATGCAAAAGCTTTAACACCAGTTCCAGGAGGTGTAGGACCGATGACTATTGCCTGTTTGCTTAAAAATACAATTGATTGTTTTAAAAGATCTCAAAAATAGATTTTAAAAACATTTTTTATCTATTAAGTTTATAAATAATGTTTTTCAGAATTAAAAAAAAACTTCATATTCTTCATAATATTTACATTAAACACAAATATTTTAAAAAGAGAAAAACTTATGCTATGGATGGTGAAGATCTTATCATAGCCGATTATTTTAAAAATAAGCAAAAAGGTTTCTACGTTGATGTTGGCTGCTATCATCCCATTCATAGAAATAATACTTTTTTATTATATAAAAAAGGTTGGAAAGGAATAAATATTGATATTCACAGTTTTTCAATTGAATTATTTAAATACTTGAGACCAAACGACCTTAATTACAATTTTGCAATATCTGATAAAAAAGAAATAATTGATATGTTTTTTCAAAAAGAATTGAGTCAGTTAAGTACTATTGATTACGATCAAGCAAAAAAATCTCTTCAAGGAGAAATTAAGAAAAAAAAGATTCAATCATTTTCCCTTAATGAAGTACTCAAATTTTCTAATTTAGAAAATAAAAAAATTGATTTGTTAGATATAGATGTTGAGGGTGCAGATTTAAAAGTTTTAAAAGGACTTTCATTTGAAATGACTAATCCTGAACTTATTTGTGTAGAAATTCATGATAAAAATTTGAAAGAAAGTGAAACTTACAAATTTCTCATTAATTTGAATTATGAATTAATTTGGTCAGGTGTATTTAGTCACATATTTAGATCTAAAACTTAAATTACCAATTGTTTATTGTTAAAGTAGTTTATGAAAAAACCAAAATATCCATATAGAATTGCAATTATTATGGCCATACTCACAATTCCTCCAATTGGTGCGACTCAATTAGGGTGGTATCTATACGATATGCAGACAGGCTTTGATTATGGTATGATTGTTGGTACAGCATCAGTAATATATGCAGCATGGTTAATGTATGAAAAAAATTGGAGAGAGGAGGATGAAGATTAATTAATGGAAAAGATTATTTTTTTTGGCCTCGTAATTCCAATATTTGCGTTTGTACTTTACTTAGGTGGCAACGCTATCATGAAAGGTATGAGCGCTAAAAATGCCAACAAAGAGAATGAAAACTTAGAAAATAATGAGAATGAAAATTTTTCTGAAAAAAATAAAAACCTTAGTGAAGAACTAGATAAGTTAAATAATCTTTTAAAAGACGGCGCTTTAACTCAAGAAGAATTTGAAAAAGCGAAAAAAAAATTATTAGATAATTAATTATAATTAAGCAGTTTTTTTAATGATCCAAACTGACCTATTTTATAAATTATTGCATTTTCTTTTTTAAATCCATATTTTTCTGCACTATTTTTAAATCGAATTGGTGGTTCCATGATAGGCTCTAAAGATAGAACAAAAGTTCCCCAATGCATACCAATTACTTTTCTACTTTTCAAATTTTGTGCAACCTCCAAAGCTTCTTCTGGGTTAGTGTGATAAACAGATTTATCTTTGAGTGGCATTATAGGATAAAAATTGTAAGCACCTATATTGATTAGTGTGAGATCAATAGGACCATACTTATTTCCTATGTCTTTATAAATATTCCCAATTCCAGTATCACATGCGAATAAAATTTTTTTTCCATCATATTCAATTAAAAAGTTTCCCCATAAAGTTTTGTTAGTATCAGTTAAACTTCTTTTAGACCAATGAACAGCAGGTAGAAATGTAATTTTTAAATTATCATTAATTTTAATTTCATCATACCAATCCATTTCATTTACATCTTTATATCTTTTAAAGTATTTGCCTAATCTTAAAGGAAGTAAGACTTTTGCATCTTTATAAGGAAATTTTCTAATAGTGGACATATCTTGATGGTCGTAATGATTATGAGTTAGTAAAAATAAATCTATTTTTGGAATTTCGTTAAGTGTTAAAGCTGGCTCAGTAAATCTATCTGGTCCAAAGATTAGTGGACCTGCATTTTTTGAGAATACAGGATCAGTAATAATCGTAGTTTGACCTAGCTTTATCAAAAAAGTTGCATGACCAATCCAGGCAATATAATCATCTTCCTGATATTTTTTAAGATCTAATAAAACTTTTTCTTTTTCTACAACATGATCTTTTGGTACTGTCATATCAAGCTTCTTTTTTTCTTGATTAAATATTTTATAAGACCATTTGACGTTGGGGTCTCTTTTGGGTGATCCTTCGGGGTTTCTAAAGGTTCCATCCGGTAAATGATGATAAGGTTTTTCCATTGCAATACTTAAACAGTTAAAAAAAAAAATTCCAATTAAAATTAATAAAGAATTTATAAACTTTTTTCCATTAACCACAAACTATCTCCAGCTAAAAAATAAACTTTTCCGTTATTTGGATGAATTTGTATATCTCTTATTCTTCCAATTTTGTCTTTAAAAATAATCTCTTCTTTAACATTTAATTTATCATCAAATATTAATTTTCTTAATGATTTATCTTTGAGAGACGTAATTAGTGCATGACTGTTCCATTCTTTAAATTCATTCCCTTTGTAAATAGTTATTGCACTAGTAGCTATAGAAGGTACCCAATATTGAATCGCTTTTGTAAAACCGGGTTTCCATTTAGGTCCAATTTTAGTTCCACTATAATTTTTTCCACCCCAGCCTAATATTTTCCAACCATAGTTTTCAGCTTTTTTTACCTCTCCAAACCAGTCACCTCCTTTTGCACCATGGTTACTCATATAAATTTTTCCATCAAAAGGGGATAGTGTTAAACCTTGAGGGTTTCGAATTCCAATTTGATAAATTTCAGGAAGCCAGTTAGGATTACCTTCAAATTTAGGATTGTCATTAGGAATACTTCCATCTAAATGAATTCTTATAATACTTCCAGGATGACTTGTAGGATCTTGTGCAATCATACCTTGTCCTCTCTCACCAGCTGATGCAAAAAGATAATTATCTTTAATTACCAATCTTGAGCCAAAATGATAACCTGAGTCAATTGGAGGTTCAGCTTGAAAAATATTTTTAAAATTCAATTTTATTTTATCAAATTTTGCTTTTGCAATTGAAGTGCTCGATTTCCAATTACCTCTGTTTTCAGAATAGGAAATATAAACAAAATTATCTTTAAATAGAATATCTAACAGTCCTCCTTGACCATAATCTAAAAAATTTAAATTATGATCAACTTCAGAAATTTTGTTGGATTTTATATTTACAATTTTTATTTTTCCACTTTTCTCTGTAATTATTAATTCATCTTTATTCAAAAATGATGAACCCCATGGTTCATCAAATTTTGCTAATTTTTGAAAATTATAATTTTGAGAAAAAGATTTTGAGTTAAAAAAAAAAATTAATAGTGTTAAAAGTAAAACTTTTTTCACTTTAAGAAAGTTTAGATCTTCCACCATCTACTGCAATTATTTGTCCTGTAACCCAAGAACTATCTTCTGTAATAAGAAACTTTGCTAGTGATGCAGAATCTTTTCCCTCACCCAATCTCTTTAATGGATGAGCTTTTGCAATACCATCAGCTAGAGCTTTATTTTTTAACATTGGTTCAGCAATCTTAGAATGTGTTAGACTGGGAGCTATACAGTTAACTCTGATGTTTGGTGCAAATTCAGCTGCTAAAGAAACAGTTAATCCTTCAACCGCAGCTTTTGTAGAAGCAATTATAGCATGATTAGTAAATCCTCTTTGAGCAGCTACTGTAGAAAATAGAACAACTGATCCTTTATTTTTTTTTAAACTTTCCTGGTATCCTTTAATAGCCTCAACTGCAGAATAAAGATTTAGTTTCATACATTTGTTAAAATCTTGTTCTGTAACCATTCTTAAAGGTTTTAAATCAATTGAACCTACACAGTAAGCAATACCTTTGGTTTCTGAGATATCATTTTTTACTTTATCAATAAATCCTTCCCCCAAAACATCAGCCACAGTAGATGTACATCCTAGTTTATCAGAAATATTTTTAAGCTCAGCTTCATTTCTTGCAACTAAATGAACGCTATTTCCTGAACTTACTAATTGTTCTGCTAAACTTGATCCGATTGAACCTGTCGCACCAAAAACAATATATTTTTCTGACATAAAAAATTTTATTAGTTATATTTAATTATGAAGTTATTTTTTATACTTGGTAATCAATTATTTCCATCAAAATACCTCGACCGCTTCAAAAAAGACCATATATTCTTTATGGCAGAAGACAATGGTTTATGTACTTATGAAAAACATCATAAGCAGAAAATACTATTATTCTTATCTTCCATGCGATCTTATGCAGATAAACTCAAAAAGAATAAATTTAAATTAGAATACACAAAAATTGAGGATAAAGAATTTAAAGATGATTATCTTAAAAAATTAAAAAAGATTATTAATTCAAAAAAAATTAAAGAGATTACTAGTTTTGAAATCGAAGATAAGTTTTTTGAAAAAAAAATTTCTCAATTTTTTAAAAAAGAAAAAATTAATTGGAATGTTGTTCAAACTCCTATGTTTTTAAACTCAAGAGGTGAATTCAAAAATTACTTAAGAAAATCAAAAAAACCTTTTATGGCAACATTTTACAAAGAGGTTCGAAAAAAATCAGGAATATTAATGGGTGCTGATGGAAATCCAATTGGAGGAAAGTGGAGCTTTGATGAGGATAACAGAAATAAATTACCAAAAGATATTTCAATACCAAAATTTCCTAAAATTAATGAAACTAATCACACGAAAAAATTAAAACCTATCGTAGAAAAATTATTTAAAGATCATCCAGGTAGTACAGATTACTTTTGGTTGGCTACAGAATTTGATGATGTGGTTAAACTACTAAATTTTTTTATAAAAGAAAAATCAAATTTGTTTGGTGATTATGAAGATGCAGTAAATCAAAAAGATAATATTTTATTTCACAGTGCTTTAAGCCCCTATATCAATTTAGGTTTAATTACTCCTGAATTTATTATTCAAAAAGTTTTAGAATTTCATAAAAAAAATAAAATAAGAATGAATTCTTTAGAAGGCTACATTCGTCAGGTAATTGGTTGGAGAGAGTTTATGCGAGGAATTTATCAAAGTTATTCAGAGGAAATGGAAACAAAAAATTTTTTTAAACAAAATAGAAAAATGAAAAAGACTTGGTATGATGGAACCACAGGTTTGCCACCATTAGATTATGCAATTAAGAATGCATTAAACCATGGCTGGTCTCATCACATTGAAAGACTGATGATTTTATCTAACATTATGAACCTTTGTGAGATTAAGCCAAACGTAGTTTACAAATGGTTTATGGAAATGTTTGTAGACTCTTCTGACTGGGTAATGGTACCAAATGTTTATGGTATGGGACTATTTAGTGATGGCGGAATATTTGCAACAAAACCATATATCTGTGGGTCTGCTTATTTTATGAAGATGATGGATTTTAAAAAAGGAGAGTGGTGCAATACAATGGATGGTCTTTATTGGAGATTTATAGATCGAAACAGAAAATTTTTTTTAACTAACCCAAGACTATCAATGATGGTAAGAATTTTTGATAAAATGAAAACAGATAGAAAAAAATTGATTTTATCTGAGGCTGATAAATTTATTAAACAAAATACAATTTGATGAGAAAAGAAAATTTACCATCCAAAACTTGTCCAGTTTGCAAAAGACCTTTTGTTTGGCGAAAGAAATGGAAACTAAATTGGGATAGAGTAAAATATTGTTCTAAGAAGTGTTCTAAGCTAAGCTAAATTTAAGAAACTTTTATGAATAATAAAATTTTTGAATGGGCAGGGGTTATTACGGCAATTTTATATTCATTATTTGTTGCCTTAAATATTGGAATAGAATTTTTTGGTTTTTGTTTATTACTTATATCTGCAATTTTAATTGGAATTTGGGCTTATAGGGGTGGTCATAGAGGAATATTATTTTTACAATTCTTTTATGCAACGGCTGGAATTATCGGAATGTTTAGGTGGTTTTAATTAAAAGTTGTAATTATTTTTGGAATATAATTTTTAAAATTAAAAAAACCTTTATTACAATATTGCCAAGAAAATTCGTCTAATTTTCTATACAGAAATTCTATTTTTAAATTATTTGTATTTATAAAATCTAGGTTTTCACCAACTGTAGGATATAAACCATAATAAGTTTCATTAATATTCTGTATCTCACTTAAATCTATAATTTCAGTATTGATTGATTTTTCTTCCAATCTCTTTTTTTGATCTTCAATTAATTGAGACTTGAATTTTAATAATTTTTCACTGAGTTCTATGGTTCGGTTCTCATTTTTGTTAGAAATTAAAAAAATCTTTTTAAATTTTTGATCTTTAAAATCACTTATTTCAAAAGACAAATTATTTTCAAAAATAAGAAGATTTTTTTCTTCAAGATTTTGTGGATTGTTAAACTCCAATTTTGATGCAGCATAAGTTTTATCGCTTGTTTTCGGAGGAGCATTTTCATTAAGTTTGATATTACTAAATCTGTTGTTGGTAAATTTTTTAATGTTCCATTCACTAGCCAGATAATTTTTTCCTTGTGTTTGAATTCCGGCAACCCATCTCCATCCTAAAGTATTGGATGCAGCATCTCCATCATAAAGATGTTTCATAAAAAATTCTGCACCCAGTTGCCAAGGTAAATCCAAAGTAAAAATCCAGATACTTGCAAACCACATCCTTGCGTGATTGTGTAAATAATTAGTTTCTTTTAATTCTTTTATCCATTCATTAAAACACTCGATGTTTGTATTACCCTCTATTGCATTTTTATAGTTTTGATTGTCTTTAAATTCTTTACGAATTTTTCTTAATTCATTTAAATAATCAGTCCAAACATTAGGTCTTAATTCTAACCAACCCTTCCAATATGTTCGCCATAAAACTTCTTGAATGAATTTTTCATTTTTAGAGAATGAAAATTTGCTTAATGATTTTTTGATTACTTCTAATTCTGATATAATTCCGTGAGTAATATAAGGTGAAAGGCACGAAATATTTGATCTATTGTCTGGACCATAATCAAAATTTCTTAACTTAGAATATTCAAATAAATTTTGGTCTACAAATCTATTAAGATTTTCGATAGCCGAAGCTCTTGACGTCCCAAAATTCATTAAGATTATTTATTTTTTTTTCTTTTAAGACCTAATTTATCACTATGTCTTAATCTTAAGATAACAATCGCTCCAGCAATGAGAACTATAGCTACTGCCTCATAAACCAATGCTGTTGGATCCATTTCTTTTCCTTGAAGAATAATAAATCGTGCAAGTGCAGTGATTGCTATTAAAAGTGGCAAGGTTATGCTAATCGATTGTTGATCCCAAAAAACTCTAACCATTGCCAACACTTCTAAGTAAAGAAACATTAATAGTAAATCAGCTAAAGTTACTGACTTAACAAGAAACATTTTATTAATTTCAATTCCAACCGCTATAACAGTGCTAATTAAAATGATTACCATTAAAACTAGTTGTAAATTTTTGGCAATTTTTTCCATTACTTATCTTTACTAAATGGTAGCCATTTTTCAAACACTGATTTTGAAGAACCATCGTAAGGAATTGAATAAGAATAGGGGTTAGGACTTGTTAATACTTCAATCCCTTTTGAAAAAACGAAGATAAACACAACCACAAAAACAATAACCATTATTTTAAATGGATCAAAATTTTTTGTTTTGAAAACACTAGCAGAACTTTCCTCAGCTCTATGGAAATGTTTAAACGTCATATAAACTGCAAATATTAATCCAACGTGGGCTACAAAAAGTCCTGCCCAACCAAATGCAAAAGTGGTGTATGAAAATACATATAAACTAAAAACAGTAGTCCAAATAAAACTTAAGACTAACAGAATTTGCAATCTAACAGTCTTTGGAAGAGCTCTTAAATCATTTTTACTATCATCAAATAAAATGTTTGCTGCTTCTTTCATCCAATTTTTAAACGATTCCATGATTACAAGATATATTTTCTAACAAATTAAACAAATGATAAATTGACCTAAACCTTATTAAGAACGTAGTTTTTTCTTATGAAAATTAATAAATTTTTCAACATTGGATTTATTGAATGTTTTATTTTCTTCAAATGAAACTTTTTTTAATGAGTAAGCAGAACTTTTAGTTTGTCTAGAAATTATAGTAATATTTCCTTTATAAAGTTTAAGTTTAACAGTCCCATTAACTTTATTTTTTTTTAAATCGACAATTTTCTGAAGTTTAAATCTTTCTTTTGAATACCAATAACCATTATAGATAAGCTCAGCATATCTTGGCATTATATTTTCCTTTTTATGCATTGTTTCTTTATCTAAAGTAACAGACTCGATTGCTCTATGAGCATGAATTAACAAAGTTCCTCCAGGAGTTTCATAAACTCCTCTCGACTTAATTCCTAAAAATCTATTTTCAACAAGATCAACTCTCCCTACTCCATTTTTTCCAGCTAATTGATTAAGTTTTTCAAGCAACTTTGCTGGAGTTAATTTTTTTCCATTAACCCCCATTGGATCTCCGTTTCTAAAATTAATTGAAACAAATGTGGGTTTATTTGGTGCTTTTTCTGGTGAAACAGTTCTTTGAAAAATCAATTCTGGTGCAGAGTTTTTTGGGTTTTCTAAAACCTTACCTTCAGTTGAAGTATGAAATAAATTATCATCAACTGAAAAAGGTGGAGCACCTTTTTTATCTCTTGGAATAGAAATTTTATTTTTTTTTGCATAATTTATTAAGTCTGTTCTTGATTTTAATTTCCATATTCTCCACGGAGCAATTATTTTTATTTTTGGACCAAAGTAATGATAGCCAAGTTCAAATCTAACTTGATCATTCCCTTTTCCAGTCGATCCGTGGGATACAGCATATGCTTTATATTTTTTTGCAACTTTTATTTGATCTTTTGCAATAAGGGGTCTCGCTATTGAAGTTCCCAACAGGTAAACTCCCTCATATACCGCATGACCTCTCAACATCGGAAAAACATAATCTTTTATAAATATATTTTTTAAATCCTTTATAATTATATTTTTAACTCCAAGTTTTTTAGCATTTGAAATAATTTTTTTCTTATCAATTTCTTGACCAATATCTGCAGTATAACAAATTACCTCTGCCTTATAATTTTCTTGAAGCCATTTAAGGATTATGGATGTATCTAAGCCACCAGAATAAGCTAATACAATTCTTTTTTTTGATTTCATTAATTAACTGCAAGCTTTTTTTGCTGTACCATATGCTTTTGTAAAACCAAGTAGTGAATAATGATCTATAGTTTGGGAACCTTTTTCATTATAGCCTTTCACCATAATTCTTGACCCTTTTTTCATTACTCTAACCATAATGTTTTCTTTTTTGTTGCTGGTCATCCATGCAAAACCTTGCTGCTTAATATCAAATTTAAATTTGTTATTTCCTGAAACTGCTAAAACAGAATTGTTTTTATTAAATTTATATCCTGCAGTTGTACTAATTTCATTTGAAATTTTTTCACCAGGTCTAAAAGTTACAAATAGTCTTGCATCTCTTTTATTTTTTTTTGGTGCTTGAAGAACTGGGGTGGATTGGGCAAAGCACACTTTACCAGAAGCCTCTGACATTACCATTACTTCCCAATCTTTGAATTTGCCAACTTTTTTTAAATCAGTTGCAAATGTTTTTGAAATTAGTATTACCAAAAGAATTATTGTTAAAGATAAAATTTTTTTAATTATGGACATGGATTTGGATAAATTTTTTGTACTTCATTAATTTCATTTATTACTTCATCAGATAAATTTATATTTACACTTTCTATATTAGTTTTCAACTGCTCCATTGTAGTAGCACCAATTATAACAGAAGTCACAAAAGGTTGAAGCTCCAAAAATTTTAAAGACATCTGTGCTAAGTCCAATTTATACTTTTTGGCTACCTCATAGTAAGCTTCGATTGCTTTTTCTGCATTAGGCTTACTATATCTGGTCCAGAAATCTTTATGGAGTGCAATTCTGGATTTTTTAGGTAATTGATTATTTCTATATTTGCCCGAAAGATATCCACAAGCAAGAGGAGAGTAAGCTAATAGTCCTGCTTGTTCTCTTACTGACATTTCAGCCAGACCCACTTCATAAGATCTATTAAGTAAATTATATGGGTTTTGAACTGAAAGCATTCTTGGAAGATGCTTATCTTTAGAAATTTCTAAAAATTTAGATAGGCCCCATGGAGTTTCATTAGATAAACCGACATATCTTATTTTTCCCTGATCTATAAATTTTTTAAGATTTTCAAGAATATCTTCAAATTTAGTCCACTCACCATCATCACCATGTTCGTAACCTAGTTTACCAAAAAAGTTTGTATTTCTTTCAGGCCAGTGAAGTTGATATAAATCGATGTAATCTGTCTTTAATCTTCTTAAGCTTCCTTCTAAAGCTTCTGTAATATTTTTTTTACCAAATTGATTTCCACCACCTCTCACATATTCTCTCATGGGTCCACAAACTTTTGACGCAAGAATTACTGCGCCTCTTTTTTTTGTTTTTTCAAACCAATGACCTATAATTTCTTCAGTTTTACCGAATGTTTCTTCTCTTGGAGGAATAGAATAAATTTCTGCTGTATCCCAAAAATTTACACCTTGATCTAAAGCATAATCCATTTGTTGAAAACCCTCTGCTTGAGTGTTCTGTTCACCCCAAGTCATTGTTCCGAGACAAATTGTACTTACTTCTAGATCCGTATTTCCTAATTTTTTGTAATTCATTAAGGTTTTTTAAGAATTAATTATTTTTATAATCTTTTAAGGTATCTTGAATAATTAGTAAAAGACTATATATTCTTATAATCATGGAATTTAACAAAAAAGGAATACTTGCTAGATCGAGAGCAGCCACACAAGAGACTGCAGTAACTGATGAAGGCCTGAGAGCCTACATGCTTAAGGTTTATAATTACATGGCAACCGGGATTTTGCTTACTGGAATAATTGCTCTTATTACATTTAAAATGTCAGTTGTGACTGACGCTTCAGGATCTATCGTAGCACTAACACAAATGGGTAATGCGATTTATTTATCTGGATTAAAATGGTTAGTAATGTTAGCCCCTCTAGGAATTGTTTTTTACATGAGTTTTGGAATTAACAAAATGAGTGCATCAAAAGCTCAAACGACCTTTTGGGTTTTCGCAGCATTAATGGGACTATCTTTATCTTCAATTTTGTTAGTTTACACTGGTATGAGTGTTACAAGAGTTTTTTTCATAACGTCAGCAACTTTTGGGGCGATGAGTATTTATGGTTATACAACTAAAAGAGATCTTACAAAGTTAGGATCTTTTTTAATGATGGGGTTAATTGGAATTATTATAGCTTCAATAGTAAATATTTTTATGAAATCCTCGATGATGTATTTTGTGATTTCAATTCTAGGAGTTCTAATTTTTGTTGGTCTTACCGCTTATGATACCCAAAAAATTAAAAATATGTACTCAGCAAGTGATACAGGTGAGTTAATTGGTAAAAAGGCTGTAATGGGTGCTTTAACTCTTTACTTAGATTTCATTAACTTATTCATTATGCTTTTGAGACTTTTTGGGCAGAGAAGATAATTTTATTTTTGAAGTTTTTTCCAGTTAGTATTTTTTAATAATAGTTCTAATTCTGACGAATTTTTTAATATTTTACCGTTTGTATCTGTAATTAAATATTTAAGATTATTATTTTTAGGCCTGAAATTTTTACAGATTTTATAAAGCGCATTTTCAGTGGCATTTTTAAAAACACTAAAACCAACTTGTTTTCCGGATATGCTTAAACCATAATCTTTCCATGAGCCTTCAGAAACCATTTTGGCATATAAATCTAAAATAGTTTTTAACTCATCTTTTTCAAAAAAATGCTTATCTTCTACATTTCTATTATTTGTGTTATTTACTATTAATCTTAAATTATTATTCATTATTTTTATATTTATTAATTAACCCTATTTGAAAAGCTGTAAATATAAATGTGATTGGCAATAGACCCCAAACTTTAAAATTTACCCAAAACTCTTCAGATTGTGTTCTCCAAACTATTTCATTGAGTAACGCGAGGCTGAAAAAAAAATAAATCCATCTTTTATTTAAAATTTCCCAACCTTGATTAGTTAATGAAACTGATTTACCCATCAATTTTTTAAGAATTGGTTCATCAGTAAAATATTTTCCAAACATAAGTGCCAATCCAAATAGTATATTAATAATTGTTGGCTTTAGGTAGATAAAAACAGGATTATTAAAGTAAATTGTTAATCCACCGAAAAGAGTAATTAATATTCCACTTAGCAGGGGAACTTTGGGTAATTTTTTTTCTAAAAACCACATTACAGCTAATGCTATAATTGTCGCAATTATAAAGGGTGGAATTGCAATTTTTAAATCTTTTCCACTATCGTAATAGTAGTAAAAAAAAATTATTAGTGGGCCAAAATCAGTAAGAAACTTTAAAAAAGATTTATTCACGTATAAAAGATATTAGCATAAATAATATTTTCTCAAAAACTTTATATTTTTATCATTGATTTTTTTCTTTAAATACCCATACTAATATCAATGGCAATTCAAAAAGCTAAATTTTCCATAGGAGACATTGTAAAACACAAGCACTTTGAGTTTAGAGGTGTGATTTATGATGTAGACTTTGAGTTTAATAATTCAGAGGAGTGGTATCAATCCATTCCAAAAAATGTGAGACCAAGAAAAGATCAACCTTTTTATCATCTGTTGGCTGAAAATGATGAAATCACATATGAAGCATACGTATCAGAGCAAAATTTACTAATGGATGACTCAGATGAACCTATTAAACATCCTCTAATTGAGGAAATTTTCTCTGGAAAAAAAGGTTCCGGCTATTTTAAGCCCTCAAACTAAAATAAATCATTATTTAAACACATTTAGCTCAAATCTTTGACACAGCAATTAAGTAATATTGGTAGATTCTGATCAAGAGTGTTAATTATTTACCCTTCGTTATTATCTCCCTCTACATTCTTGATCAGATGAATTTTTCATAATAAAAATTAATAAATTAATAAAATTACAATTTATATGTTTAAATATTTTGAACCTAATAGAATTTTTTCAATAACTTCTAAAGCACCCCGATATGTTTTATTTTTATTTATATTAATTCTTTCAATTGGTTTAACAGAGGCTCTTGTCTTTTCTCCTGAAGATTACAAACAAAGTCACGCTGTCCGAATAATGTATGTTCATGTACCAGCGGCATGGATCACATTGGGTATTTTTTCTACAATCACTTTTCTGTCGGTAGTTGGATATATTTTTAAGTTAAGGAATTTTTTTCTGATTGCAAAAAGTTTGGCGCCATCAGGTTTTGTATTTAATATAATAGCTTTAGTTACAGGTTCAATTTGGGGAAAACCAACATGGGGAACTTGGTGGGCATGGGATGCAAGGATTACATCTATGTTAATTTTAGTTTTATTCTATCTAATGTATTTAATTGCGTGGAGAATTTATGAGAATAATGACAAAGCATTCAAAATTACGACAATTATCACTATTTTTGGAATTATTAATTTACCTATAATTAAGTATTCAGTAGATTGGTGGAATACCTTACATCAACCTGCCTCAATTAATATTTTATCAAAGTCAACAATTCATACTTCAATGTTATTTCCTTTAATGATTATGACTGCGGCATTTGCCCTATTTTCTCTGTTAATTTTTTTAATGAAATATAATACAGAACTGATAAAGATTAAAAACAAAGGGTTAGATAGATTATGACAAATGAAATATTATTTATGAATGGTTATGGAGTATATGTTTGGTCATCTTTTGCATTTACTCTTTTAAGCTTTGTATTTTTATATATTGTTATCAAAACTCAGCATATAAAAGAAAAAAATAAATTTATCGCTAAATTTGGAAAATTAAATTCTGAAAGAGCTGCTTTTGCAAAATCTCAAAGTATCAACAAAGAAATCTTGTCTAACACTCAAAGTATTTAATTTTTAAATCATGTATGGTCGTAAAGTTAAATTTAGAATTATTTTTGTATTATTATTTATAATAACACTAGCGTTAACAGTATTTCTAGTTTTAAAATCATTAGAAGAAAATGTGGTTTATTTTCAATCTCCTACTGAATTAAAAGTTTTACCTGAATTACAAAAAAAAAAGATAAGAGTGGGCGGAATGGTAAAAAACGATTCAATATTTGTTAACTCTTATGAGTTAACATTTGTTATCACTGATTTTAAGAATGAAATAAATGTAATTTATTCTGGTGCTATTCCAAATCTTTTTGAGGAAGGAAAAGGTGTTGTAGCAGAGGGTTATTTGAAAGATAGAAATTTTTTTTCAGCTACTAAAATTCTGGCAAAACACGATGAAAATTATATGCCACCAGAAGTAAAAGAAGCATTGGAGGAAAAGTAAGTTTTGGCTAGTTTATTAGGATCTTACTCTTTATTTTTTGGACTTTGTTGTTCTTTCTTTATATTTTTTTATTCATTAAAGGACTTCAATGTTTATAACAAACTAGATAAAAAAATTTTATCATTTACTTTTTTACAATTTTTTTTTGTAGTAGTTAGTTTTATTTGTCTAGTCTTATCATTTATTAATTCAGATTTCAGTAACGCAACAGTTTTTAATCATTCTCATACGACAAAACCTTTATTTTATAAAGTTTCAGGAACATGGGGAAACCATGAGGGAAGTCTTTTACTTTGGCTTTTAGTGTTAACTTTATTTATACTTTTATTTTTAATTAAATCTTCAAAACAGCCAAAAAAATATATAATTCTTACTTTATTATTTCAACAAATAATTATAATTGGCTTTTTCGTTTTTTTGTTAAAAACATCCAATCCATTTAGCCATATTTTTCCAGTACCCAAGGAAGGTTTGGGTTTGAATCCAATTTTACAAGATCCTGCTTTAGCAATACATCCCCCAATTCTCTATTTAGGTTATGTTGGGTCATCTATAATTTTTTCCTCAGCTTTGGCGGCAACAACTCTTAATTATATCTCAAAAGAATGGGCAAAAGATATAAAAAATTGGGTTTTAATTTCATGGATTTTTTTAACCTTAGGAATTTTATTAGGTTCAATTTGGGCTTACTATGAATTGGGTTGGGGTGGTTTTTGGTTTTGGGATCCTGTTGAAAATGTATCATTAATGCCATGGTTAGCTTTAACAACTCTTTTACATTGTATTTTAGTTTTAGAAAAAAGATTAATTTTAACTTCGTGGGCAGTAATTTTATCAATAGCAACATTTACCCTAAGCATGAGCGGTACTTTTTTAGTTAGGTCAGGAATTTTAAATTCTGTTCATACGTTTGCTAATGACCCTCAAAGAGGTTTGTTTATTTTAATTTTTTTGTTTTCTTTAATCTTTATGTCTCTTTTTATTTTTTTATTTTTTCATAAAGTTGAAAATAAAAACACAAATCCATTTTTTTGGTTAAGTAAGGAAACATCAATCTTGATTAACAACTGGTTTATGATGTATTTTTTATCTGTAATTTTAATAGGGACAATTTATCCAATTTTTTTAGAGGTTTTGTCATCAGAAAAAATATCTGTTGGACCACCATTTTATAATAAATTAATAATACCTTTTTTAGTTCCATTTTTATTTGCGATGATGGTTGGTCCAAAGCTAAAGTGGATAAAATCAGATTTACAAAATAAATTTCACTTAGTTTTATTTTTGATAATTTCATTTTTTTTATCAATATTCATTGTAAGTAAGCTAGATATAAATTTTCTCAATAATACTATATTGTTTACGGCTTCATTTTATTTATTTTTTGGATCGTTGAGAGATTTAATAATAAATAAATTTAAAAACTTATCACAAGGTATTGCTCACTTTGGTTTTAGCTTATTAATTTTAAGTATTTTGTTAAATAGTATTTTTTCAACAGAAGTTATTACAAATCTAAAAATTGGAGAAACATTTCAGTCGGAAAAATTTAAAATAAAATTTGAAAAAGTTGATTATAAAAATGAACAAAATTTTCAAGCGATTATTGGAAAGTTCGAGATAGAGAATATTGACGGCAATAGTTTGACACTTAAACCTGAGCTAAGAATTTACAATCAACCTAATATTGTCACGAGTGAGGCAGATATAAAAACAAATTTATATTCTGATAAATTCATAACTATGAATATGGTACAAAACCAAGATTACTTTAATATAAGATATCAAATTAAACCTTACATGATTTGGATATGGATTTCTGTATTGTTAATTAGCTTTGGAGGTTTACATAGTTTATTTAGAAAAAAAATATGAAGATTAAATTTTTTCCTTTTTTTTTAATTATAATTTTTTTGATGATATTCTTTATTTTTTATAGAGGTTTACAAAATTCTAATATCTATACACCAACTATCCAAAATGAAAAAAGTATCCCGAATTTTAACGCAAAAGTATTTGAAACTGACAAAATAATAAATTCAACACAAATTTTTGAAAAAGAAAAATTTTATTTATTAAATATATGGGCATCCTGGTGTGTGCCCTGTAGAGACGAACATTCTTATCTTATTGAGCTAAGTAATAAAAAAAATCTTAAAATAATTGGTCTTAATTATAAAGATGATGTTAAAAAAGCAAAAAATTTTTTAGAAGAATTAAGTAATCCATACAATACTATTATCACTGATAAGAATGGAACTATTGCTGTTGAATGGGGAGCGTATGGAGTTCCAGAAACTTTTTTGATATATAATAGAAAAATTGTTAAAAAAATTATTGGACCACTAAATCAAAGTTCATTATTAGAAATAGAAGGATTAGTGAAATGAAAATTTTAAAATTTCCAGTTATTTTAATTTTTTTTTATAGCTTAATTTTTTCAAATGCTAATAGCTCCTCACAAAATGAAATTACAAAAAATTTAAGGTGTTTAATTTGTCAGGGACAATCAGTTTATGACTCAGACTCCGAATTTGCAAATAGCCTTAAAATAGTTGTAAAACAAAAATTAGATGAAGGTTTGACTGAAAAACAAATTTATAATTTTCTAGAAGATAGGTATGGTAAGTGGATTTTATATGACCCAAAATTCGATAAAAACACTTATTTTCTCTGGTTATTGCCTATATTGTTATTTTTGATTGGTGGTGCAATAATATTTAAATTATTTATTATTAAAAAAAACTAAGTATATTTCATTTATGAATTTAAAAAGATTAGCAATAATATTTATTTTATTTTTTTTTAGTTTTTCAACAATAGCTGATGAGATCGAAAAAAATAATAACACTGAATTTAATGTTTATACTGGAATGTTTGATTTTAGTGATGATGGAAAAAGATCTACATTAATTGGTTTTCAACATCAAAATGAGGATTTAAACAGAGATACTTTTTTTGGGAATCTTTCTCCAATAACAGGAGCAATGATTACAGCTGATAATGCTACTTATTTTTATACTGGTGTGCAAGCTCACTATAAGCTTGGGTCTCTTAATTTAACACCAAGTTTTACTCCAGGGTATTACAATGAGGGAAATGGCAAAGATCTTGGTCATGCACTAGAATTTAAGAGTGAAATTCAACTTTCTTTAGAATTACCTAGAGATAGTCAAATTGGATTTTCATATAATCATTTATCTAATGCGAGTTTAGGAGATAAAAATCCTGGGGCAAATAGTTATATGTTTAATCTTCTAAAAAAGTTTTAAGTTTTTTCATGAATTTAAAAAATTGTCACAATTTTAGTGATTTTAGAAAACTAGCAAAAAAAAAGCTACCATCACCTATATTTCATTATATTGATGGAGCTGCCGATGATGAAATAACATATGCTAGAAATACAAGTGCTTTTGATGATGTTGATTTAGTTCCAAATGTTTTAAGAGGAGTTGAAGAAGTTGATTTGTCAACTACAATTTTTGGAAAAAAATTAGATTTACCTTTTTATTTATCACCTACTGCACTGCAAAGACTTTTTCATTATGACGGAGAACGAGCAGTAGGAAAAGCTGCAAAAAAATTTAATACGATGTTTGGAGTGTCGGCTTTGGCAACAGTCAGTGTTGAGGAGATATCATCTATGATTGATACTCCAAAAATGTTTCAATTTTATTTCCACAAAGATAGAGGCTTAAATGACTCTTGCTTAGAAAGAGCAAAAGCAGCTAAGTTTGATGTCATGGCTCTAACAGTTGACACTATTACGGGTGGAAATCGTGAAAGAGATTTAAGAACTGGGTTTACTTCTCCACCTAAATTGACTTTATCAAGCTTATTTAGTTTTGCCACAAAACCAATGTGGGGAATAAATTATCTAACAAAAGGTAAATTTGAATTACCTCATCTTCAAGATTTTGTGAAAGAGGGTACAAGCACAAATTCTTCGATAGGAAACTACTTTTCAACAATGTTAGATCAATCTATGAATTGGAAAGATGCAGAAAAACTTTGTTCTCAATGGGGGGGTCATTTTGCACTTAAAGGCATAATGAGTGTAGAAGATGCTAAAAAAGCAGTTGATATAGGATGTACTGGTATCATGGTTTCAAATCATGGTGGAAGACAATTGGATGGATCGAGATCACCATTTGATCAGCTTGCAGAAATTGTTGATGCAGTTGGAGATAAACTTGATGTTATATGTGAAGGAGGAATTCATCGAGGAACTCATATGCTTAAAGCATTATCTCTTGGTGCAAAAGCCTGTTCTGGTGGAAGACTTTATCTTTATGCGCTTGCAGCAGCAGGTCAACCAGGTGTTGAAAGAGCTCTTGAATTATACAAGTCCGAGTTAGTTAGAGATATGAAACTGATGGGATGTACAAAAATTAGTGATCTAAATCGAGATAACTTACGATTTAGAAGATAATGAGCTTGAAAAATTGTTACAATTTTGAGGACTTTAGAAAATTAGCAAAAAAAAAATTACCATCACCAATTTTTCATTATATTGATGGTGGAGCAGATGATGAGAGTACTCTTAGAAGAAATACTGACTCATTCGAAGAATGTGATTTAGTTCCTAATATTTTAGCAAGTGTAGGTAAGCCGGATTTATCAACCACTTTGTTTGGACGAAAAATTGATATGCCTATATTTCTCTCCCCAGCAGCTATGCAGAGATTGTATCATCCAGAAGGAGATAGAGCCTCAGCTAGAGCTGCAGAAAAATTTAATACATTTTATAGCATGTCATCCATGGGAAATAATACGATTGAAGAAGTGTCAAATATTTCAAGTGGTCCAAAATTATTTCAGCTTTATGTTCATAAGGATAGATCTATTTCAGATGACTTGATTGACAGATCCAGAAGATCAGGTTTTGATGCTATGTGTTTAACTGTAGATACTTTGGTTGCTGGCAATAGAGAAAAAGATCATAGAACAGGATTTACTACTCCACCAAAACTCACACTTCAAAGTTTAATGAGCTTTGCAATGCGCCCTGGATGGGTTTTTAATTATTTAACTGGTAAAAGATTTGAATTATCAAATGTTAAAAAAAAAACTGACAAAGGAACAAACATCGCAAAATCAGTAATTGAATATATTAATGAGCAATATGATCCTGCAATGGGCTGGAAAGATGCTGAGTATTGTGCAAAAAAGTGGAACGGGCCTTTTGCTTTAAAAGGTGTGATGTCAGTTGAAGATGCAAAGAAAGCTATTGATATTGGATGTACTGCAATAATGATTTCTAATCATGGTGGACGTCAATTAGATGGTTCTAGGTCTCCTTTTGACCAAGTAAAAGCAATTTCTGATGCCGTAGGTGATAAACTCGAAATTATTTTAGATGGAGGAGTTCGAAGGGGAACTCATGTTTTGAAGGCCATAGCTGCAGGAGCAAAAGCATGTAGTTTTGGTAAGATGTTTTTGTTCTCTTTAGCCGCAGGGGGTCAAAAAGGTGTTGAGCATTTACTTCAAAATATGCACGATGAAATTAATAGAAACATGGTTTTAATGGGTTGTAAAAATTTAAAAGAGTTGAATAATTCGAAATTAATTTATAGAAAATAGGGGAAAAAAATATGAAACTGGCTAAAAGTTTAGAAAGACTAGGCACCGAATCAGCATTTACAGTTCTTGCGGAAGCAAAAAAATTGGAAGCTCAGGGAAAACCTATGATACACTTGGGATTAGGACAGCCAGATTTTAAAACACCAAAACATGTTGTTGAAGCAGCTAAAAAAGCACTGGATGATGGACATCATGGATATGTTATGTCAAATGGTATTCCCGAATGCCGTCAAGCCGTAACTAGGTGGATTAAAAAACGTTACAGTGTTGATGTAGACTTTGGAAGAATTCTTATTATGCCTGGTGGAAAGCCAACAATGCATTATGCCATACAATGTTTTGGTGAACCAGGGGCGGAAATTATACATCCTACACCAGCTTTCCCAATTTATGAGTCGATGATTAATTATACAGGCTCAAAATCTGTTCCTTATGATTTAACAGAGGATAAAGATCTTAAATTTAATCCTGATAAGGTATTATCTTTAATTACAGATAATACACGATTATTAATTTTAATTAACCCGAACAATCCAACAGGAAGCTTTGTTGAGAAAAAAGATATAGATTTTTTAGCTGATGGTCTGAAAAGACATCCTCATGTGACAATATTAAGTGACGAAATTTATAGTAGACAAATTTTTGATGGTAAAGAAATGCCTTCATTTTTCCATTATCCAGAATTAAGAGAAAGATTAATAGTATTAGAGGGATGGAGTAAAGCTTATTCAATGACAGGATGGAGACTTGGTTGGAGTTTTTGGCCACAACATTTAATTGAACATGTAAATAAATTATTAATTAATAGCGTTTCTTGTGTTAATGCTGCTGCTCAATTTGCTGGCATCGCAGCACTAGATGGACCAGATGACTCAATTAATGAAATGATGGAAAAATTTACTCAAAGAAGAGACTTAATTTATAAAGGTTTAAATGATTTACCAGGGATAGAATGTAGTTTGCCTGGAGGAGCCTTTTATGCATTTCCTAAAGTCATCGGAACTGGAATGAATGGTTCGGAATTTGCAAGGAAGGCTATGCATGAGGCTGGGGTAGCAATTGTGCCTGGATCAGCATTTGGTGAAACATGCCAGAATTATGTAAGATTTAGTTTTGCTGCGTCAAGAGATGATATTTCTCAAGCATTGGAAAATATAAAGAAAATGTTAAGCAAATAAGGTGTATTTTTCTCTTAATCTTTACTAATATCTTTAAATATGAATGAACATGTTCAAACAGAGTTAAAGAAAATATTTAATAGTAGATTTTCAACCTCTGAGTCTGCTCGGGCTAATTATGCTAGAGGAGAAGATACCTATGATCCAATTTTATCCCAAGCAGTAGTTTTTCCAGAGACCAATGAGGAAGTTTCAAAAATACTGAAACTATGTAATGAACATAAAATTCCAGTTGTTCCATTTGGAACAGGAACGTCTTTAGAAGGAAATGTTGTAGGTATTGAAAATGGTATTACTATTTGTTTGGAAAAAATGAATAAAATTTTAAGTGTTAATGTAGAAGATTTTGATTGTAGAGTTCAAGCTTGTGTAACAAAAGAACAATTAAATGAGTATTTAAGGGAAGATGGTGTTTTTTTTCCAATTGATCCAGGAGCAAATGCTGCGCTGGGTGGGATGGCTTCAACTTCAGCCTCAGGTACCATGGCTGTAAAATATGGAACTATGAAAACAGTTATTTCAGGTCTTACCGTTGTTTTACCTAATGGTGAGATTATAAAAACAGGTGGTAGGACTAAAAAAACATCAGCAGGCTATAATTTAACAAATCTATTTATTGGAGCAGAAGGGACTTTGGGCATTATAACCGAAGTTCATTTAAGATTATCTCCTATACCAGAAAGCATAATGAGTGCTATATGCCATTTTTCTTCTTTAGAGGATGCGGTCATGACAGCTCAGCAGGTTATTCAGTACGGTGTTCCAATTGCCAGAATTGAAATGCTTAATGGTGATCAAATGGGTATAAGTATCAATTATTCAAAGTTAAAAGATGTTGAGGCAGTTCCAACTTTATTTTTTGAATTTCATGGATCAGAGATATCAAATAATGAAAATATAAAAATAGTAGAGGAAATATCAAAAGATAATAATGGAAGCTCATTTAAATGGGCAAAAGATTTAGAAGAGAGAAATAAAATTTGGAGAGCAAGATGGGATGTCTATTATTCTGTTAAAGCTCTACATAATAACGGAAGAGTTTATTCCACTGATGTATGTGTTCCAATTTCAAAGATTACAGAGTGCGTAAAACATGCAGAAGAGCAAGCAAAAAAATTTGGAGTAAGAGCTCCAATGGTAGGTCATATGGGTGATGGGAATTTTCATGTAGTTTTACCTTATGATCCCGCAAAAAAAGAAATGTATAAACAAATTAGAGCTTTTAACGATACATTAATAAAAAAAGCACTAGAACTTAATGGAACTATAACAGGTGAACATGGAGTAGGGCTTCATAAAAAAGAGTATTTGCTAGAACAACATCCTGACAATATTCCCGTAATGAAATCAATCAAAAGAACTTTGGACCCAAACAACATAATGAATCCTGGTAAAATATTTGATCTTAATTAATTTAATTTAAGATATCTAATGAAAAAAATTTTAATTACAAGAAAACTGATTAAAGAAAGTGAAGATAAAGCTACAAAAATTTTTGATCCTATTTTTAATTCAAATGATGAATTATATTCACAATCAAAAGTAATTGAAATGTCTAAAGGTTGTGATGGAATTTTATCATCACTTACAGAAAAAATGGATCAAGAAACAATCAATAAGCTTCCAAATACTGTCAAAATAATTTCTAACTTCGCAGTGGGTTTTGGAAATATTGATTTAGAAGCTGCAAAAAAAAGAGGCATAGCAGTTACAAATACACCAGACGTTTTGTCTGATGCAACTGCTGAAATAGGAGTTCTTTTGATTTTAGGTGCGTGCAGAAGAGCAGCCGAAGGAATTGAGTCAGCGAGAGAAGGTGGTTGGAAATGGTCTGCAGATTATCTAATTGGAAAACAATTAACTGGAACAAGATTAGGTGTTTTAGGAATGGGAAGAATTGGTCAAAAAATAGCTAGAATTGCTAAATCATTAGGGATGATAATTCATTATCATAACCGATCAAAATTAAATCCTGAAAAAGAAAATGGTGCAATTTATCATGACAATTTAAAAAGTCTTCTTTCAGTTTCAGACGTTCTATCCATTTGTTGCCCAGCTACAAAAGAAACTGAAAATATGATTAACAGTGAAACAGTTGAGTATTTTCCAAAAGGAGCAGTAATAACTAATGTTGCAAGAGGAGACATCGTTGATGATGAGGCTTTGATCGATGCTTTAAATAGAAGAAAAATTTATGCTGTTGGTTTAGATGTTTATAAAAATGAACCTAATTTAAATCCCGGTTATTCAAAAATAAAATCTGCTTTTATTTTACCTCATCTTGGAAGTGCCACTAAAGATACCAGAATAGCAATGGCCAATTTAGCAATTGATAATATTGATGAATTTTTTAAAACAGGTAATTGTAAAAACAAAGTGAATTAATTCTACCTGGGATTGTATTTAATTCAATTTCTGCGACATCTACGCTTTTTTTTAGAAAGACTCTAATTAAATTCTGTGTTTAAATTAATCGAGTTAATTAACTTTAATAGGAGTAATAATGACGAAAGAAAATAAATCATTGAAGGTTAAAACATCTTCAAGACGTAAGTTCTTTAAAACTGCTGCTAAAGCCGGAGCAGTAGCAGCTGCTACAGTTGCAATGCCTAACATAGCACATGCAGCGCCAGTAACATTAAAGATGCAAGCTGCTTGGCCTTCAGGCGCTAATATCTTTTTTGAAATGGCAGGGGACTATGCAAAAATGGTTAGCGACATGTCTGGAGGATCATTAAAAATAGATCTTCAGCCAGTGGGTGCAGTTGTAAAAACTTCAGAAATCGGAGCAGCGGTAAGTGATGGAAACCTTGATATGGGTCACTGGGTGACAGCATATTGGTATGGTAAAAATCCTGCAGCTTCACTTTTTGGAACTGGTCCTTCATATGGAATGTCATCTCAAGAAGTAATGGGATGGATGGAGTATGGTGGAGGAAGAAAATTATATGATGAAACTCTTGCTAAAGTAGGATTTGATTATATTGGTTTTTTCCATATGCCTATGCCAGCACAGCCTTTTGGTTGGTTCAAAAAGAACGTAACAAAAGTATCTGATGTTAAAGGAATGAAGTATAGAACAGTTGGTCTTGCGACTAACGTTTTAACTGCTATGGGAATGGTCGTAAGACAATTACCAGGCGGTGAGATTCAACCAGCTATGAAAACTGGTTTGATTGATGCTGCTGAATTTAACAACCCAACATCAGACTCACAGTTTGGAATGCAAGATGTATCAAAACACTATCACTTAGGTAGTTTTCACCAGTCTCAAGAAATGTTTGAGATACCAGTGAACAAGAAGAGATACAACAGCCTTTCACCTGCTCATCAAGCTATCCTGAAAAATGCTGCTTACGCTGCAAACTCGGATAACTACTTTAAAGCTTTGGTGAGATATTCAGCTGACTTAGCCAAGTTAATGAATACACACAAGGTTAACGTATACCAAACATCTGATGCTATTTTAGCTGAACAGTTAAAAGGTTGGGACAAAATAGTTGGAGAATTTTCTGGTAAAGATCCTTTCTTTAAGAAAATTATCGCATCTCAGAAAGCATATGCTAAGAGAACAATGAAGTATCTGTTGATGAATCAACCGAACTACAAATTAGCTTATGAAAATGAGTTTGGTCCAATTGCAAAAGTTAAAATTTAATTAGCTTTTAAAATTCAAATAAAGGGGGTTTAAAAACCCCCTTTTTTTTTATTTAAATTTACTATACTTTAAAAAATTATGTTGTCATCTTACATTAAATTTGCAGACACTTTGAGTACTTCAATGGGAAAAGCTTTTGCATGGTGTATTGTTATTTTAATGGGTGGTACCGTTTATGAAGTAGTAATGGCTTATGCTTTCAACAAGCCAACTTTGTGGAATTTTGATTTTAGTATGCAAATGTATGGAGCTATATTAATGATGTCAGGTGCATACTGTTTAGCTACAGAAGCTCATGTTAGAGGAGATGTTATTTATAGATTATTTAGCCAAAGAACTCAGGCATGGATTGATTTAGTTCTTTATTTTCTTTTCTTTTTTCCAGGAGTTATGGCTTTAGCTTTTTATGGTTATGAATATGCTGCTCAGGCTTGGAAGGTAAAAGAAACCAGTTGGAGTAGTCCTGCTCAAATTCAAATTTATATGGTCAAATCTATGATACCTGCAGCTGGCATTATGTTGATCATTCAAGGTATAGGAGAAGTATTCCGATCAATAATTTGCATTCAAACTGGTCATTGGCCTGCGAGAATGGTAGTCGCAGAGGAAACAGAAAAAATTTTAATGAGAAATTCTCAAGAGGAAATTAAATAAAATTATGTTTGGTCTTACTAATCCTGAAGTAGCAATTTTAATGATGGGTGTTTTTTTATTTTCTGTTTTATTAGGATTTCCAATAGCTTTTACTTTAATGGCAATGGGAATAGGTTTTGGATATTATGCTTATTATGATCCTGTTTTGATGGATCACCTTTTTGATAACAGAATATTTTCTTTATTTGTTAAGAATACTTACACGGTCATGGATAATAACGTGCTTACCGCAGTACCACTATTCTTATTTATGGGGTATTTGGTCGAAAGAGCTGGAATAGTAGCTAAATTGTTTTTTGCAATTAGGTTAGCAGCGCACAGATTACCGGCGTCTATGGCTGTAGCAGCTTTGATAACATGTACTTTATTTTCAACAGCAACAGGGATTATTGGAGCAGTAGTAACTTTAATGGGTTTATTAGCTTGGCCAGCAATGGTCAAAGCTGGATATGATAAAAAATTTGCTTCAGGAATAATTTGCAGTGGTGGTTGTTTGGGAATTCTAATACCACCGAGTATTATGCTAATTGTTTATTCTGTAATTGCACAATTATCACCATTGAGATTGTTTGCTGCTGCAATCTTCCCAGGATTAATGCTCGCGGGTCTATATATTGCTTATGCTGTAACAAGAGCATGGCTAAATCCTTCGCTGGCGCCAAGACCTCCCGCGGAAGACATTCCTCCAAGATCTGAAATTTTAAAAGAGGTATTAGTTTCATTTGTTCCTTTATTTGGTTTAATAATGTTAGTTCTTGGAACAATTTTAGCAGGAATCGCAACCCCTGCAGAAGCAGCTGCTGCAGGCGCTTTTGGAGCATTGATACTTTCTTGGTTTTACAAAACACTCAAATGGCAAAATTTTAAGGAGTCCGTTTTTCTAACAGCAAAAACTACTGCAATGATAATGTGGTTATTTATTGGATCTTGGACTTTTTCTTCAGTATTTTCTTACTTAGGAGGACATGAGGTATTTGAACATTTTTTTACATCAATTAATATAACTACATGGCAATTTTTAATTATAACTCAAATAATAATCTTCCTTTTAGGATGGCCTTTAGAATGGACCGAAATTTTAATTATTTTTGTCCCTATATTTCTTCCGCTTCTTGAGATATTTGATGTTAACCCATATTTTTTTGCAATGTTAATTGCTTTAAATTTACAAACATCTTTTTTGACACCTCCAATGGCAATGTCTGCATATTATCTTAAAGGTGTTCAGAAAACCAATGTTGAATTGTTAGATATATTTAGAGGGATCATGCCATTTTTAAGTATAGTTATTTTTGGAATGTTTTTAATGTATATGTTCCCTGGAATTGCGTTATGGCTACCAGACGTATTGTTTGCAGACTAATAAAAGATGATTGATATATTTTCGTTAAGAGTTGAGGAGATGGCCTTAAAAATTAAAGAAGGCAATTTAACATCTGTCGAAATTTGTGAAAAATATATTGAAAGAATAAACAAATTTGAAAAATATATTAAAGCCTGGGTACACTTCGATAAAAAAGTTTTGTTAGAGAAAGCTGCTGATGCAGATGAACACAGAAGATCAGGAAAGCCAGTAGGTTCATTACATGGAGTTCCAATAGCTATTAAAGATATAATAGGAACACTAGATATGCCAACGGAATGTGGTACTTCCATAAGAAAAGGCAAATCTTATTCTCAAAATGCCGAGATAGTTGAACTATTAAATTCTGCTGGTGCAATTATTATGGGTAAAACTTCTACATCAGAATTAGCATATTTGGGACCGCCTAAGACAACAAATCCACACGATTATACACGAACACCAGGAGGCTCTTCTAGCGGCTCAGCTGCTACTGTTGCATCTTTAATGGCGCCGCTTTCAATTGGATCACAGACAGGCGGATCAGTTATAAGACCAGCTTCTTACTGTGGAGTTGTTGGATATAAACCAACCTATGGTTTAATTTCAAGAAATGGGGTTTTAAGAACTTCATACACTTTAGACCACATGGGTCTTTTTGGCAGAACTGTTGAAGATGTAGCATTATTAGCAAAAGTTTTAATTAAAAAAGATCACCATGATCAAGCAACTATTTATTACTCAGCTGAAAACATTTTAGAGGAAACAAAAAAAGGTCCAGCTTATGAACCTAAGTTTATTTTTTATTATTGGAAAATAATTGATAAAAAATCCAGAGAGTCTTTTGAATATTTTATCAAATCGTTTAAAAATATTGAAGTGTTTGATACTCCGTCATATTTTAAAGATATTCATAAATATCACCAAATTATTCATGAGACTGATCTAGCTAATAATTTTGGAATGTATTATAAAAAGTTCAAATCTAAACTATCAAAATATATGCAAACTGCTATATCCAAAGGTAATAAACATTCAGCTAAGGAATATGCTGAAGCTATTGATTTCAAAAAAAGAAGTTATGAGTCATACCAAGAAGTCTTTGAGGATTACCATGGTGTGTTGTCACCCTCAAGCCCAGGTGTAGCACCTAAAGGTTTAAAGAGTACTGGAACGGCAGAATTTAATAAAGTATGGTCTTACTTAGGAACACCTTGTATTTCTCTTCCATTACTTGAGGGTGAAAATAATTTACCGTTAGGAGTCCAGTTAATAGGTGATCGCTACGATGATCATAGATTTTTAGGGGTTGCTAATTGGTTGGAAAAGGAATGTAATAATTAAAATGCAAAAATTTACAACATTTTTAGGTTCTTTACTTGCTATTGCTTTCTTAGTTGGTCTTGCATTTACATTAACTAGATCATCCATGATTGGTTTTTTTGATGTATTACCTGTCTACATTTTGATGGGAATTGCAATCTTTATGATGGTTTATGAAGCCTTCTTTGATAAAAAATAGATAATCCAAAAGTAAATTATTGAGCACAAAAACTAAAAATCTTTTTGCATTTTCACTATTATTTATTCAACCTATTTTTATGGCATCAAATTTAGTTGTGGCTCGAGGAGGCATAGAATATGTGCCACCAATATCTTTAGCATTTTGGAGATGGACATTAGTTTTCTTGATCCTCTTACCTTTTACTTATTTATCTCTAAAAAAAAATTATAGAATTATAAAAAAAGAATATAAAAAACTTTTTTTCTTAGGAGCAACTGGTTGCGGTGTTTGTGGTGCTTTTCCTTTTTTAGCGGGTCAAACTACTACCGTCACCAATATGGGAATTATATATACTTCTTCTCCCATATTTATAATTTTGATTTCTTGTATCTTTTTTAATGAA
>CACAKN010000003.1 GCA_902533075.1 uncultured Pelagibacteraceae bacterium | reverse complement strand
TAAAACTTTATCTCTTTGTTTTATCTTTATTTTATTTTTCCTTCTATTTTGATATACATGTTTTTTTTGTGGTAAATAAACAAAATCTACTTTTAATTTCTTCAGTATAATTAAATCTTTTTTGTTATTTCTCGGATATCTATTGTAATCTTTTTTATTATTAAATTGAGATGGATTTACAAATATACTTACGATAGTTTCTTTACTTTCTTTGAGAGATTTTTTAATTAGAGATATATGACCTTCATGAAGACTACCCATAGTAGGTACAAAACCTAAGTTTGATGCACTATTTAATGCCTCATTTAAATCATTATTATTTAATAAAATTTTCATTTGTATAAAACATTTTAATAAGTAAAACATTTAAATGATTAAACAAGCAATTATTCCACTGGCAGGATTGGGTACACGTTTATTACCTTTGACAAGTGTATTTCCCAAAGAACTTTTACCAATTAATGGCAAGCCTGGTATTGAATATATTTTAGATGAATGTATTCATGCTGGAATCAAAGAAATTATTTTCATCATTTCAAAAAAAAAAGAGATGATTAGAGACTATTTCTACAACGACCACTTCTATAAAAAAATAATTAAAAAAAAAAAAGATCCACGTATTTTAAAAGAATATAGAAAAATATTGAAATATAAAAAAATGATTAAATTTGTTTACCAGAATAAACCATTGGGAACAGGTGATGCAGTCTTGAAAACTAAAAAATATATAAGAAATAAATTTTTTTTGATGTTATTGCCAGATGATTTAATAATGAAAAATAATTGCTCTAAATCAATGATTAGTGTACACAAACAATATAAATCATGTGTAATGGCCAGCATGAATGTAAAGAAAAAAACAGTTTCAAGATGGGGCATTTATAAATTAGACAGAAAACTTGATAATAAAAACTATTTGATTAAAGATGTTATTGAAAAACCTTCAATAAAAGAAGCTCCATCAAATCAAGCTGTAATAGGTAGATATATTTTACCAAAAAAAATATTTTCAGAATTATTGAAACA
The DNA here is from genome assembly GCA_902533075.1 of uncultured Pelagibacteraceae bacterium. Classification (GTDB taxonomy): domain Bacteria; phylum Pseudomonadota; class Alphaproteobacteria; order Pelagibacterales; family Pelagibacteraceae; genus Pelagibacter. The sequence continues at coordinate 75,858 of CACAKN010000003.1, read as the reverse complement.
AAAGCCAGGTAAAGGTGGAGAAATACATATAACTGATGCAATTCAGAAATTGATATATAATGAAGATAAATTTATTGCACATAATTTTACTGGTAAATATTTAGATTGTGGAAGTATGCAAGGTTATATTAATTCAACTTTAGAAATTTCTAAATTATGAAGTTATGTATGATAGGTACCGGCTATGTTGGACTTGTGAGTGGCGTGTGTTTTTCAGATTTAGGTAATGATGTGATTTGTGTAGACAAAGATACATCAAAGATAAATTCGTTAAAAAAAGGGAAAATTCCAATTTATGAACCTGGATTGTCAGAGCTAGTAGTTAAGAATAATAAGAACCAAAAGTTATCATTTTCTACAGATTTAAAAAAATCTATTAAAGACTCTGACATTATTTTTATATGTGTAGGCACTCCAACAAAAAAAGGCTCAAGTTCCGCAGATTTAACACAAATTTTTAGTGTGGCAAGAGATATAAGTTTGTCACTAAATAAATTTAAAATAATAATAACCAAATCTACTGTACCAGTTACAACTGGAGATGAAATAGAAAAAATTATATCAAAAAAAAATAAAAAGAATAAATTTTCAGTTGTTTCTAATCCAGAATTTTTAAGAGAAGGCGAGGCTATAAGAGATTTTACGTATCCAGATAGAATTGTAATTGGCTCTAATGATAGTAAATCAAATCGTATTTTAAGAAACTTATATGCTCCTTTAATTTCAAAAGGTGCACAATATATTCACTGTTCAAGACGGGCAGCTGAATTAATAAAATATGCTTCAAATGCATTTCTTGCCACAAAAATCACATTTATAAATGAAATAGCAAATTTATGCGAAAAAACAGGGATAAATATTGAAGATATTTCAATTGGCATGGGTTTAGATAAAAGAATAGGGAGTCGTTTTTTAAGAGCTGGTCCGGCTTATGGAGGCTCTTGTTTTCCCAAAGATACAAAAGCAATAATTTCTACTGCAGATAAATTTAGGACAAATTTATCAGTAATAAAGTCAGTAGTAAAATCAAATAAGAATAGATCAAATATTTTGTTATCAAGAGTTTATGACATACTAAATAAGAAAATTAAAAATAAAAAAATAACATTTTTGGGTGTTACATTTAAAGCAAATACTGATGATATGAGAGATTCATCAAGTTTAACTATGATACCTGCTTTGTCAAAAAAAGGAGCAATTATAAGATATTTTGATCCAACAGGTTATAAAAAAGAATTTAAAAGAAATAAAAATGTATTTTACGAAAACTCTATTAAAAAAGCGATAGTGGGTGCTGATCTTGTAATAATTCATACTGAATGGAACGATTTTAAATCGATAAATTTTAAAAATTTAGTTAGAAAGAAAAAATTTATAATTTTTGATATGAGAAATATTTATTCTCCTAATAAATTAAATAGCCAAGGTTTTAAATATTACAGTATTGGTAGGTAAAAAATTAATTTAATTCGAATATCGCATCAATTTCAACAGAGACACCTAATGGTAAACTGTTTGTACTTACAGCGGCTCTAGTGTGAGATCCAGCATTACCAAATATTAGAGAAATTAAATCTGAAGCACCATTAATTACCTTTGGTTGATCAATGAATTCATCAGTAGAATTTACAAAACCAGTGATTTTAATACAGGATTTTACTTTTGATAAATCACCATCACATGCCTTTCTTACTTGTGAAACAATACTCAAGGCACATCTTTTTGCAGCTTTATATCCATCTTCTGTATTCAAATCTTTACCAACTTTTCCTTTAATTAGTTCTCCATTTTCATCTATAGATATTTGTCCTGAAATGAATAAAAATTTATTTATTATCTTTGTTGCAACATAAGCACCTACAGGGTTAGCTGCTTTAGGTAAGACTATATTATTATCTTTTATATTTTCTTCAAACTTATTCACCCAAAACCTTTTTCTTTATTTTATCTACTTTTTCTTTTTCTTCAGACCATTCTTTTTTTTGAAACTCTTTAGTTTCTTCTACAAAATTTTTACCAGCAGAAATAGTTTTTTCTTTGACTAAATTAGCTTTACATTTAACATAATTTACAGAAAACTTTTTTAAGTCATCACAATTTTTCTCATCTGAATAAACACTACTGTTTATTCCAAAAATTATAAATAGGATTATTATAAATCGATAAATCATTTTTTTTTCTTTTTTTTTGTTTTATCGTATTCTTTTCTTTTCTCAATCAATATTAATGCATCTTCCATAGTTATTTCAGTTGGATCTTTTTCTTCAGGAATTGTAGCATTTAAAGATTTGTACTTAATATAAGGACCATATTGGCCTTTCATAATTCTAACTGGTTTTTTGTCTTCAGGATGTTCTCCTAAATCTTTAATTATTGATGATGATATTCTTCCAGGTTTAGCTTCAGCTATTAATGTTATCGCTCTATTTAAACCAATTGAAAAAAGTTCTTCGATATTTTCAATTCTTGCTGATTTATTTTCACATTTTAAATAGGGACCAAATCTCCCAGTATTTAATGTTATTACTTTTTCATTTTCTGGATTAATTCCTAATGTTTTTGGTAATGAGCATAAAAATTGTGCTTTTTCTAAATCTATATCTTCTAACTCTAATCCTTTTGGAATAGAAACATTTTTTAAAAGTTCATTTACATCTGACTTCTTTTTACTTTTCTTTTTTTTCTTTTTTATTTCTTCTTTTTCAATATCATCAAATATTTTTTCATATTGAAGATAGGGTCCAAATCTTCCGTTTTTAAGATAGATATCATTGCCATTTTCATGTTTTCCTAAAAATTTAGGTTCTGCTAATTGAGACTGAGCTGCAGCTTTTGCTTTGGATAAAGGTCTTGTAAATTTACACTCTGGATAGTTAGAACAACCAATAAATGCTCCACCTCTAAAACTATTTTTTAGACTTAAAGTTCCAGTGTTGCATAATTGACACTTTCTAACAACATTACCGTCATCATCTTTATCAAAAACTAAAGCACCCAAACTATCATTAAGTAAATCTAATACCTCTCTCGTTCTTTTTTCTTTAACTTCTGACACATTATTATTAAAATCTTTCCAAAATAATTCCAAAACTTTTATCCAACTCTCTTTTCCAGAAGTAATTTCATCAAGCTGATTTTCTAAACCAGCAGTGAAATTGTAATCTACATATTTTGAAAATAATTTCTCTAGAAAGGCTGAAATTAATTTTCCTCTATCTGTAGGAAAAAACCTTTTATTTAATATTTCTGCATAACCTCTATTCGCAATTGTCGAAATAATACTAGCGTATGTAGACGGTCTACCAATACCAAGTTCTTCAAGTTTTTTTACTAAACTTGCTTCAGAATATCTCGGTGGTGGTTGAGTAAAATGTTGTTCATCTAATAAAGCTTCAATATTTACAAGACCATTGGACATAGGTGGAAGAATATTCTCATCATCATCTTTACTAGGATTTTTATAAATTTTTAAAAATCCATCAAATTTGAGAACAGAACCGCTAGCTTTACAAATCGTATCATTTTTATCAGAAGATATTGTTATAGTGTTTCTGTCAAATTTCGCAGACTCCATTTGAGAAGATAAAGCTCTACTCCAAATCAAGTCATAAAGTTTAATTTGATCTGGGCTTAAGTATTTCTTAACACTTTGAGGAGTTCTTATAATATCTGTTGGTCTTATAGCTTCATGAGCTTCTTGAGCATTTTTTGCTTTCTTACCTGAGTAATTTAAAGCATCTTTCGGTAAATATTCATTGCCAATTTCTTTTTGGATATAATCCCTAAAAGCTGACACAGCATCTTTGGATAAGTTAGTTCCATCAGTTCTCATATAAGTTATCAAGCCAATTGTTTCGCCTTCTATTTCTATACCTTGATAAAGTTTTTGAGCAATCTGCATTGTTCTGGAAGCACCAAAACCTAATCTACTTGAGGCAGTTTGTTGAAGTGTAGATGTAGTGAATGGCCCGGATGGATTTCTATTTACAATTTTACTTGAAATATCTGTAATACTAAATTTTTTTGTATTTATATTTGATATAGTTTTATTTATTTCATCTTTGTTTCTGAATGAAAATTTTTCTATCTTATTATTATCTAATTGAATGATACTTGCTGTAATCTTTTGTTTTTTTTGATCTATAAAGTCTATACTTAAAGTCCAAAACTCTTCTGGTTTAAATGACTCAATTTCATGTTCTCTTTCAGTAATTAATTTTAAAGCAACAGACTGTACTCTTCCAGCAGATTTTGAGCCTGGTAGTTTAGTCCAAAGTATGGGTGAAATATTAAAACCGACTAAGTAGTCCAAGGCCCTTCTAGCCATATAAGCATCAACTAGATGACGTTCAATTTGTCTTGGGTTTTCAATTCCTTGTATGACAGCTTTTTTAGTTATCTCATTAAATACAACTCTTTCAATCTCTTTATCTTTTAAAAGTTTTTTCTCATTTAGATACTCTTTAACATGCCAAGCAATGGCTTCACCTTCACGGTCAGGGTCTGTAGCTAATATAATTTTAGATGAATCTTTTGCTGCATCAGTTATTTCTTTAAGATATTTTTTTGAAAAACTGTCGACTTCCCATTCCATTTTAAAATCTTGATCTGGATCAACAGAACCATTTTTTGAAGGCAGGTCTCTTATGTGGCCATAACTTGCTAAAACTTTATAATCATCACCCAAGTATTTATTTATTGTTTTAGCTTTAGCGGGACTTTCTACAATGACCAGATTCATAGGCTACAAACTACCCAAATCACTTAGATAGTCAATTTAATAAATTTTTGTCTTAGTTTCTTCTTTATTTTTCAATCTTTTAATATTTTCTCTATGGGTAAAAAATATCAATATAAACATAATTGTAAAAAAAAATACCTGATTAAATTGTGTTAAAATTAATAAATATATAGGTATAGATGCTGCTCCAACCAATGATGAAAGAGAAGAAAATTTTGAAATAAAAAATGTTACAAACCAAAATATAATAAATACGATTCCTAAATGGAAATTAATAACAAATAAAATCCCAAGATATGTAGCAACACCTTTGCCACCTTTAAAATTAAGCCAAATTGGAAACACATGACCTAAGAAAGCACACAACGAAGCAATATGTAAAAAATCTTGATAAAAAATTTTTACATAAATTACTGGAACTACTGCTTTTAAAATATCTAGGGTTAAAGTTGAATAACCAATAAATTTATTACCAGTTCTAAGAGCATTGGTTGCCCCAATGTTACCCGAGCCAATTTCTCTTATATCTTTTTTTAAAAATATTTTTGATAGTATAAATCCAAATGGTATTGATCCCATAAGGTAAGAGCCTATACCTATTAAAAAAACATCCATTCTATAGCTTAAATAATTCTTTGCCGTTTACAAATGTATTAGTAACTTTTCCTTGAAGTTTTTTATCTTCTATTGATGTATTTTTTGATTTTGAGACTAATTTATCTTTTTTTACAATCCATGGTTTATTAATATCTACAATGCATAAGTCAGCATCATTTCCTATAGAAAGATTGCCTTTATTTATTTTAAGTATTTTTGCTGGATTAGATGTAAGAGCTTTAATAATGGTCTCAAGTTTGAGAGAACCGTTATGAAATAATTCTAAACTTAAGGATAATAGCGTTTCTATACCCGAAGCACCAGTAGCTGCTTGAGCAAATGTCAATCTCTTTGACTCTTCGTCTTCAGGTTTGTGATCTGAAACAATTACATCTATCAAATCATCTTTTAGTCCTTGAACCAAAGCCAATCTATCTTCTTCTCTTCTTAATGGAGGAGACAACTTTAAAAAAGTTCTGAAATCTCCAATATCATTTTCATTTAATGATAAGTTATTTATTGAAACTCCTGAAGTGAATTTAACAATTTCTTTTCTTTGTTTTAGAACATCAACTGACTTTTGTGATGATAATTGAGATATATGATATCTACATTTTACTTTTTCTAATAATGTTAAATCCCTCTCAATCAAAATTCTTTCTGCAATTTCAGGAATACCTGACAATCCCAATTTAGAGGCAATAATTCCAGAATTTATCATACCATTTTTCGCAAGTTCGTAGTCCTCAGCATGTTGCATTATTAGACAACCTAAATCTTTGGCGGAGTTCATGATTCTAGACATTAATCGTGGATTTTGAATTGTTTTTATTCCATCTGTGAATGCAATTATTCCTTTATTTTGCAAAAGGCCAAATTCAGTCATGTTTGTGCCTTCAATATTTTTTGTAAGAGAGGCACATGGGAAAATATTTATTTTTGATTTATCTCTTCCTCTTCTTTTTAAAAAATCAACTATAGACACATTGTCAATTATTGGATCTGTGTTTGGCATTGTAACTACCGAAGTGACCCCACCAGATAATGCTGCATTACTTAAGGTTCTAAAATTTTCTTTATATTCATATCCTGGCTCTCCAACAAAAACTCTCATATCTACTAATCCTGGGAAAACATATTTTCCTTTTAAATCAACTGGTTTTTCTCTGCTTGGTAAATTATTTGTATTAACTTTTTTTCCTATAGCTTCAATTTTACCATCTTCATTAATAATCAATCCTCCAAGCTCATTAATTGAATTGCGAGGATCAATTATGTTCGCATTTATAAAATATTGTTTTTTCATTTATGTACAAAATATCTTTAAACAAGCCATTCTTACTGCTACACCAAGTTCAACCTGTTCTTTAATTACACTTTTATTAATATCATCGGCTAATATTGTATCTATTTCTATTCCTCTATTCATCGGACCAGGATGCATAATTAAAGCATCAGATTTAGCATGCTCTAATTTATCAGGAGTTAATCCATAATATTCATAATACTCTCTATTTGATGAAAGATATGAACTTGTCATTCTTTCATTTTGTAATCTTAACATCATGACAATATCACAATTTTTCAAACCTTTTTTCATATCAGTAAAAGTATTAACACCAAATTTTTCAATTTCTTTTGGAATAAGATTCGTTGGAGCTATTATATTAACTTCAGCTCCTAACATATTAAGTAGATAAATATTTGACCTTGCTACTCTCGAGTGTAGTATGTCTCCACATATTGCAATTTTTAAACCTTCAATTTTATTTTTACGAGTTATTATCGTTAAAGCATCTAAAAGAGCTTGAGTAGGGTGTTCTCTTCTTCCATCACCAGCATTTAACACAGCACAATTTACTTTTTGTGAAAGTAAGTTACATGCTCCAGAGTCTTGATGTCTGACTACAATAATATCTGGATGCATTGCATTTAAAGTCATCGCTGTATCAATTAATGTTTCACCTTTTTTAATTGCAGAGTTACTAATATTCATAGACATAACGTCTGCACCAAGTCTTTTACCAGCTAATTCAAATGAGCTTTGTGTTCTTGTAGAAGGTTCAAAAAATAAATTAATTTGAGTTTTTCCTCTTAGAACATCTATTTTTTTATTTTTACTTTGATTTACTTTTATAAATGCTTTTGCTTCATCAAGTATAAAATTTACATCATCGATTGATAAATCTTGGATACCTAACAAGTGTTTTTGGGAAATTTTAATAGCTTTATTTGTATTAGTTGCCATTAAAACCAACTCTATAACTATAAATCTCTATAATAGCAAGTATTAATTGTTTAAAAAATCTATTGCTCCCTGTAATATGAAAGCAGCTGCATTTTCATCAATTTTCTTTTCTCTTTTACTTACATTGATATCTAATTGACTAGATAAGTTGAAAGCACCAACTGTCGATAGCCTTTCATCCCATAGGCAAATAGGAATATTGATATTTTCCTCAATTTTTTGAGAGATGTCTTTTACTGATTGTGCAGATCTACCTGATGAACCATCCATATTCAGAGGATTTCCAATTACGATTCCCCTGATATTATTTTCATCAATAATCACCCTAAGCTCGGCAATTAATTCATTTAGAGTATTTCTATTTATTGTTTTGAGAGGAGTAGCAATTAATTGTTTTTCATCACAAATAGACACACCGATTCTTTTAGAACCAAGGTCCAAACCTATCAATCTACACTTATCCGAGTGTTTTTTTTTAAATTCTTCTAAAGCGATCATATTGTATATTTTAAACTTAAATGATAGTTTGCGTCATATTTAAATAGCATATGAGTATAGATCTTAAAACAATAAAACATATATCTAAATTATCAAGAATTTCAGTTGATGAAAAAAGAGCTGAAAAATTAGCTGGTGATTTAAATTCAATTTTTGATTTTATTGAAAAACTCAATGAACTAAAAACAGATAAAGTTGAACCTTTAACTTCTGTTGCTGAAACAACATTAAAACTAAGACCTGATGAGGTTAAAAGTAAAAATATTAGAGAACAAATAGTTAAAAATTCTCCTCAAGATAATAAAGATTATTTTGTTGTACCAAAGGTGATAGAATAATGTCAGATATAACAAAACAATCTTTAACAGAATTAATTGAAAATATTAAAAATAAAAAACTATCTTCAACAGAAGTAACTAAAGCATTCATAGATAGATCTGAAAAATCGAAAAAATTGAACGCATACATTACTGAGGATTTTACATCAGCACTAAATAAAGCAAAAAAGTTTGATCAAAAACCTAATTTTGATTTAAAATTATCCGGCATACCGATGGCAGTGAAAGATTTATTTTGCACTAGAGATATTAAAACAACTGCTGGTAGTAAAATTTTGAATAATTTTGTACCAACATATGAGTCAACAGTAACTGAAAACATCTGGAATGAAGGTGCGATATTACTTGGAAAGTTAAACTGTGATGAATTTGCAATGGGCTCATCAAATGAAACTAGTTTCTTTGGCAATGTACAAAACCCCATAGATAAAAATTTAGTACCAGGTGGGTCATCTGGTGGATCTGCATCAGCTGTTGCTGGACAACTAACACCTATTACAATTGGCACAGATACAGGTGGATCAATCAGACAACCAGCTTCATTTACAGGAACTGTGGGTTTAAAACCTACATACGGAAGTTGTTCACGTTATGGTATTGTTGCTTTCGCATCATCATTAGATCAAGCAGGGCCTATGGCACAAAATGTTAAAGATTGTGCTTTACTACAGGAGGTAATTAGTACTTACGATCCAAAAGACTCTACTTCAATAGATTTTAAGAGAAATCAATACAGCAAAGAACTTTCCAACAATATAAAAGGAAAAAAAATTGGAATACCTAAAGAATATAGAGTTGATGGAATGCCAAAAGAAATTGAAGATCTTTGGCTAAAAGGAATTCAGTTTGTCAAAGATTGTGGCGCAGAAACAATTGATATTTCTCTTCCACATACAACTTATGCTTTGCCTACTTATTATATTGTTGCTCCTGCAGAAGCATCTTCAAACCTAGCAAGATATGATGGTGTTAAGTATGGATTTAGAGCTAAAGGTGAAAATCTAATTGATATGTATGAAAAGACAAGATCTGAAGGTTTTGGCACTGAAGTTCAAAGAAGAATTATGATAGGAACTTATGTTTTATCGTCTGGTTATTATGATGCTTACTATCTAAAAGCTCAAAAAGTAAGAAAGTTAATTAAAAATGATTTCGATGAAGCATATAAAAAGGTTGATGCAATTTTAACCCCATCAACACCAAGTTCAGCATTTAGAATAGGTGAAAAAACAAATGATCCAGTTTCAATGTATCTTAATGATATATTTACAGTTCCAGTAAATTTAGCAGGATTGCCAGGCATATCAATTCCTGCAGGACATGACTCTAAAGGCTATCCTTTAGGTTTACAAATTATTGGTAAAGCTTTTGATGAACAAAATATATTGAATATTGCATTTGCAATGGAAGAAAAGATTAATTTTAAAAACAAAATTACAGATTGGTGGATTAAGTGAGCAAAAAAAATTCTGAATATTTAATCAATCGAAAAGATAATCAATACGAGGTAGTTATTGGTTTAGAGGTTCATGCTCAAGTATTGTCAGAGTCAAAATTATTTTCTACCTCTGCGACTAAATTTGGAGCCGAACCAAATACTCAGGTAAGTTTAGTTGATGCAGCATTCCCAGGAATGCTACCTGTAATAAATGAATTTTGTGTAAAACAAGCTATTAAAACCGGTATTGGCCTTAATGCAAAAATTAATAAACGTTCTGTATTTGATAGAAAAAATTATTTTTATGCAGATTTACCTCAAGGATATCAGATATCTCAATTTAAAGATCCTATAGTAGGTGAAGGTAAAATCATTTTAGATATGCCTGATGGACAAAAAGAAGTTGGTATTGAAAGATTACATTTAGAACAAGATGCAGGAAAAAGTATTCATGATCTTGATCCTCAAAATACCTTCGTAGATCTAAATAGATCAGGTGTGGCTTTAATGGAAATTGTAAGCAAACCAGACCTTAGATCTCCCGATGAAGTAAGTGCATATATTAAAAAATTAAGATCAATAATGAGATATTTAGGTACGTGTGATGGCAATATGCAAGAAGGGTCATTAAGAGCGGATGTAAATGTTTCTGTAAGAGCAAAAGGTTCAAAAGAATTTGGAACTAGATGTGAGATTAAAAATGTAAATTCAATCAAATTTATGCAAATGGCCATTGAATATGAAGCAAATAGACAGGTTGATTTAATCGAAGAAGGTAAATCAATTGATCAAGAGACAAGATTATTTGACACAAAAAAAAATGAAACAAGATCAATGAGATCAAAAGAAGATGCGCATGACTATAGATATTTTCCAGATCCTGATTTATTACCTTTAGAAGTTTCTGATGAATTTATAAATGATCTTAAAAATAATATTCCAGAATTGCCAGATGATAAAAAGAAAAGGTTTATTGATGAATTTAAGCTTTCACCATATGAGGCAACAATCTTAGTCTCAGATATTGATACAGCAAAATATTTTGAAGAAGTTGTAGCTAAAATGGGTAAGAACAAAGATATGAAATTAGCAGTTAACTGGATTACAGGTGAATTATTTGCAGTTTTAAATGATAAAAATTTAGAAATTTCTCAAAGCCCAGTAAGTGCAAAGAATTTGGCTATACTAGTTAACTTAATAAAGAATGGAACAATTTCAGGAAAAATAGCAAAAACTGTATTTGACCTAATGTTGGATGGGGATAAAGATCCTCAAAAAATAGTTGAAGAAAAAGGACTTAAACAGCAAAGTGATCCTAAAGCGATTGAGGCTTTAATAGATAAAATAATTAATGATAATAGAGAAAAAGCAATTGAATATAAGCAAGGTAAGCAAAAATTATTTGGTTTCTTTGTTGGTCAAGCTATGAAAGCCTCTGGTGGCAAAGCTAATCCACAACTTATAAATGAGATTTTAAAAAAAAAACTTCAGTAAAATGGGTGCAAACCTTGATATTACAGAAAAGTTACTAAATTATATAAATAATTTTGGATTAAGGCTTCATCCAGTTCAAAAAGATATAATTGATTATAATAGGACATTAGGTGACATCAAAAGAATGCAGATTGATCTTACTCAATGTCATTTTCTTCACTTAATTATAAAAGTTTCAAATATTAAAAATGTTCTTGAGATTGGAACTTTTACAGGTTTGAGTGCTCTCACAATTTCACTCGCGTTACCTGATGATGGAAAACTAATTGCTCTTGATAAAAATGAAGAAACAAACAAAATTGCATGTGATTTTTTTAAAAACGCAAATCAAGATCATAAAATTCAAACAATAATCAAACCTGCTCTTGAAAGTTTAAAACAATTAAAAAATAATAAATTTGATATGATTTTTATTGATGCTGATAAAATGAACTATAAGGCATATTATGAAAAATCCTTAGAACTATTAAATAAAGGTGGTTTGATCATTATTGATAACGTTTTATGGCATGGTGAAGTAGCTGATGAAAAAAATAACGATAAATTTACTATAAATATAAGAGAATTTAATAAGTTTATATCTGAAGATAGAAGAGTAGAACAAATCATTATTCCATTAGGCGATGGAATGACTGTTTGTAGGGTTTTATAATGTTTAAAGTTTTTGGCTTTTATAAATTTGTAAAGGTTAAATCTTTAAAAAAAAATAAAGATTTATTACAGAAGTTCCTTATTTCAAGTCATATTAAAGGAAACATAATCATTGCTAAAGAAGGATTAAATGGCACTTTTTCTGGTAATATCGAAGATATTGATAAAATTACCAAAAAACTAAAATCTTTATTCTCATTTAAACAATTTGATAGTCGAAATGAGTCTAAATCTAAATTTCAACCATTTCATAAGCTTAAAGTTAAAATTAAAAAAGAAATTGTTCCAATGAATTTAAGTATAAATTCTAAAGACAGAAATATCAAAACTCATTTAGACCCAAAAGATTGGAATAAACTAATTAGGAATAAAGATACTCATATAATTGATACTAGAAAACCTTTTGAATATAAGGTTGGTACTTTTAAAAAATCAGTAAATCCAAATGTAACTAACTTTAGAGATTTTCCTCAGTATTTAAATAAACTGAAGAAAAATAAACCAGTAGCAATGTTTTGTACCGGTGGAATACGTTGTGAAAAAACTTCAGTTTATCTAAAGAAGAAAGGATTTAAGAATATTTACCAACTAAATGGTGGAATTTTAAACTATCTAAATAAAATTAAGAAAAAAGAAAGTTTGTGGAAAGGGGGGTGTTTTGTTTTTGATAATAGAATTAGTCTAAAACATAGATTAAAGTTAGGTTCTTATTCAGTGTGTGGTGGATGTAGAATGCCTATATCTTTAAAAGATAAAAGATCAAATAAGTATGAAGAGGGAGTTTCTTGCCCAGATTGTCATGATAAATTAACAGAAACTCAAAAATCACGTTTTAGAATGAGACAAAGTCAGGTATACAAAGCAAAACAATCTGGAAAAAAATATATTTTTCAAAAAGAATTTAAATAAGGAAATTTTTGTCTACTTCATACAAGCTTACCAAAGATCCAATATGGTTTTTACTTCGTAAAGTCACAATACCTGCGAGTGTAGGATCTCTTTTTCAAACATTTTATAATTTAGTTGATACTTGGTTTGCAGGAAAAATTTCAGCAGAAGCAATTGGTGCAATAGCCAAATCATTTCCAATTTATTTTACTATAATTGCTGTTGGTGTTGGAATAGGTGCAGCTACTAATGCAATAATTGGTAACTCTATTGGTGAAAAAAAAGAAAGAGTTGCCTCTATGTATATTGCACAATCTTTAATCTTTGCTTTAGTAATTTCAGTTTTAGTAACAATTTTTGGTTTGAATGCTTCTAATTTTCTTCTTGGAGTTATGGGATCCGATGCTGTTGGAATAAAACTTACTAGAGAATACTTGGATATTATTTTTTATGGAACTTTCATAGTATTAATACAAATTTCTTTAAATGGAACATTAAATGCTCAAGGAGATACAAAAAGTTATAGAAATGTTTTAATATTTAGTTTTTTCTTAAATATTTTCCTTAATCCTCTTTTTATATGGGGTTATGGAATTATTCCTGCTTTCGGTATAGCTGGACTTGCTATAGCAACAGTGATTTCACAACTAATCGGAACAATCTATTTAGCTTATAAAGTAAATAATTGTAAAATTAGAGAATACTTAAAATTAGTGTGTTTTATTCCTAAGTTTGAATATTTAAATCCTTTAACAAGGCAGTCAGTCCCTATTATGTTTAGCATGTTGTTTATTGGAGTTGGAATTTTTAATATTTTATATTTTATTGGACAATTTGGTGATTTAGCTACAGCAGGATATGGGGCAGCTTTAAGAGTAGAGCAAGTTTTTTTACTTCCAGTAATTGGATTAAATACAGCAGTTCTTTCTATAGGAGGTCAAAACTTTGGTGCAAAAGCCTTTGACAGGATAAGAGAATTATATACAAAAGCATTATTTTTTGGATCCTCTTTTATGGTTGTTGCTGGAATAATATTATTTTTTGGTGCTGAGTTTTTCGTATCTTTGTTTACAGATAATAAAGAAGCAATAAAACATGGTGCAATTTATTTAAAAGTTGCAGCTTTAATTGGACCAATTTATCCAGTATTTTTTATCACAACAGCTGTTTTTCAAGCTGTAAAGAAACCTCTTTATAGTCTTTATTTAAGTATATTTAGATTAACTGCATTTCCCTTTTTAAGCTTATGGTATGTGATAAATATTAGAGGAGGAGACTATGAAGATATTTTTTACACTATTATGGCAACAAATTGGGTAATGGGAATTGCTGTTTTAATATTTATTGGTTATTTTCTTAATAATGTATTTAAACAAAATAAAACTCTTTTTAGTTATTAGTATTTGTCTATTATTTTTTTTCTTTACATATAACGATGTAAAATCACAAGAGCTTAAGATTATCTCTGGTATAGCTAAAGTTATTGACGGAGACACTATAAAGATAGAAAGAAATAAGATTAGACTTTTTGGTATAGATGCACCAGAAAAAAAACAAAAATGTAAAAAACCTTGGTTATCGATTTCTTTTCTAACTTTCAATAGTAATTATCAATGTGGAGTCATTTCCACTAATAAGTTGAAAAGTAAAATTAATGATAAATTCATTATGTGTAAGTTTAATAATAAAGACAGATATAACCGATTTATTGCAGAATGTTATAAAGACAAAACGAATATAAATAGATGGATGGTTTTAAATGGATATGCTGTTGCATATAGAAAGTACTCAAAGAAATTTGTATCTGATGAAAATTTAGCTAAAAAAGACAAGTTAGGTTTGTGGGCTGGTACTTTCAAAATGCCCTGGGATTGGAGAAAAAAAAACTAATCTTTTTTAAGTTTATTTTCTAATTTTCTTACAAAGTAAGAAACTATTAGTATTAAAATTAAATATTCTAATATTAAAAAAGTATAAATTTCTAAAGGTCTATAAGTTGTAACTACTAACTCATTTGCTTTTCTTGTTAGGTCTCCAATACCAATAATCGAAACTAATGAAGACATTTTCAAAACATAAACAAACTGATTACCAATAGCTGGTAAAATATTTTTAATTGCTTGAGGTAAAATAACTAGTCTTAATTTTCTAAAAAAATTTAAACCTAAAGAACTTCCTGCTTCCCACTGTGCTTTTTTAATTGAGTTTATTCCAGCCCTAAATATTTCTGCTTGAAATGCACTTTCGCTTATAGATAGAGCGATAATTCCTGAGACAAAGGGGCTAAAGCTTATTCCAGTCATAATAGGTAAACCGTAATAAATCCACAGGATTAATACTAGAAGTGGGATAGCTCTTACTATTTCAACATATCCAATATTTAGATAAGTTAAGAATTTACTTTTTGCTAACGAGGGAACGGCAACAATAAAACCAATGATCATTGAAATAACTATTGACACAACTGAAATATAAATAGTTGTAGTTAATCCACTTAATAGAAATTTGAGATTAGTTAATCCTTCAACATTATTTGGAGATAAAATTAACCAATTAAGTTCATTTTTACCACATGAGGTTAAAGGTAGTATCAGAAGTAAAAAAAATAAATTTCTCACCCTCTGATTTATAAAGAATTAAAAATTAATTACTAATTGATTATAAGCTTTTTAGATTATATTTCGCTAATAACTTAGTAAAGAAGCCTGATGATTTTTTCTTTTTTATCCAATCGTTAACGTAATTATTCCATTTGTTATCGCCTTTAGGAACCATCATCGCTAAAAATGCTGGATTTTTTTCTCCATCTGGAACTATAGCAAGTTGAGGATATTTAATTACTAATTTATTTGCTTCTGTTGAACTTGTAATATTTCCATCAGCTCTTCCAGCAAGAACTTCTTGAAAGTCTCTAGCTGGAGCTTCAATTGAATTTAATTTAGATTTTGGAAAAAATTCTTTTGCTTTTTCTTCTTGAGAAGTTCCTAGAGTAGTAGCTATTGTTACATTTGAATTATTAAGCGAGTCCCAAGTTGAAAATTTTTTTAAATTCTTTTTAAGAACTAATGGTACAGTTCCATATTTATAGTAAGTATCTGTAAAACCTGCTACCTCAGCTCTTTTTGGAGTTTTCGTTACACTTGTTGAAATATCATATCTATCTGAAGTAATACCAGATACGATAGTTTTCCACTCTGCAGGAACAAATTCGATTTTAACACCCATATCTTTAGCAAGTTCTTTCATCACATCAATGTCAAAACCTTTGTACTTGTTAGTTGCTGGATCTTTCATTGTCATTGGATCCCAGTCACCAGTTGTTCCAACTTTCAAAACTCCTGCTGAAAGAATTTTGTCTAAATTAGATTCTGCATTTGAAGAAAAGGGTAAAAAGGCTAATAAAGCAACTAATAATATTTTTTTCATTCTGTTTGATAACTTATTTGAAAATAAATAGTGACTATAATCTTGACGCAGCGTCGTTCATCCATGAAAACAAATGTTGTGAAAAAGATCGTCTAACAAAGAGATTTACAGTGTTTTTATCACGATTATGCATGATTACATCAATTTTGTTTAAAATTGTTTGAACAACAGTGCCTTTTTTATTTTGAAAATCATTAAAATTGAAGGGTGATCCAGACTGGAATAATTCATAAATTTTATTACCTTTGAGATTAATCATTACGAATTGATCAGTAACATCTGTTATTGCACCAAGATTCAATTTTGAAATGTTATTATTCAATAGTTCTTCAGTTTCATAGTTATTTGTATTTTCATCAACAGGTTCATTCGAATAAATCATCCATTCATCTGGACTTAGCCAAAGGGCTGCTAATTTATCACTTTGAGCAGATGTATTTGCCTCTGTTGGTAATAGAATGTTTAAAGATTTTCCAATAGCAGAAATAAAATTCCTTTTTTTACCTCTTATTATTAATTTCATTATTGGTCTAACCTCTTTCATTTGAAGATCTTGTATTAATGTATCTTCAGGTAGAGCTTGATTATAATTAAGCATTTAATCTTTTGTTCTCCTTATCTAAAAAAACTGGATCAGCCACTGTTACGTTGATATTCTTTTTTTCCATTGGTATTATTAATTTTTGTCCCATCATATTTTTTCCACCTCTAACAACTCCAAGTGCTATCGATTTTTTTAGGTTAGGACTGTAATAACTTGACGTAATATGACCTAACATTTCTATAGGTGATTTATTTACATCAGCTACTATTTGTGCACCTTCCTCCAATACTTCATTAGGATCTTCAGTTAGTAATCCAACAAGTTGTTTTCTATCTTCTTTAATTGTGTCAGATCTATATAAAGATCTTTTTCCAATAAAATCATATTTCTTTTTACTTACAATCCAATCCATCTGTAAATCGATAGGAGTCATTGTAGCGTCAGTATCTTGGCCAACAATTATGAAACCTTTTTCGGCTCTAAGTAAATGCATTGTTTCAGTACCATATGGTGTAATATTATAATCTTTTCCTGCTTCCATACATTTTTCCCAAGCTGATTTACCATAATTAGCCTGGATATTAATTTCATAACTATGTTCTCCTGTGAAACTAATTCTCATAATTCTACAATTAATTTTACCGATTTTTGCATTCTTAAATGACATATGTGGAAAATTTTCGTCTGAAAAATCTAAATCTGGAATAACTTTTTTTAGAATTTTTTTACTATTCGGTCCACAAACACTTACTGTTGCAAAATGATCTGTTACGGATGTTAAATAAACATCCAATTCAGGCCATTCTGTTTGCAGGTAATCTTCTAATTTACCCATTACATTGGCAGCACCGCCTGTTGTTGTTGTCATTATATAATGATTTTCACCTAATCGAGTAGTAACACCATCATCATAGACCATACCATCTTCATTAAGCATTAAACCATATCGACATTTTCCAACAGCTAGTTTTGACCAAGCATTTGTATAAACACGATTTAAAAATTCAGAAGCATCTGTTCCTTGGATATCAATTTTACCAAGAGTAGATGCATCTAAAATTCCAGCACTTTCTCTTGCTGCTTTACTTTCTCTTTGAACTGCCTGGTGCATACTCTCATTCTCTGTTGGATAATACCATGCTCGTTTCCATTGACCTACATTTTCAAATTCAGCTTTATTCTTCTCATGCCAATTATGAATTGGTGTTTTTCTAATTACGTCAAAATATTCTCCAACGTTTCGTCCAACTATTGTTCCAAAAGTTAGAGGAGTATAGGGTGGTCTAAAAGTAGTTGTACCTAATTCACCCATTTTAGCACCTGCTGTTTCAGAAATAATTCCAAGCGCATGCATATTACCTAATTTGCCTTGATCTGTTCCCATTCCAGTGGTTGTGTATCTTTTTACATGTTCAATTGATCTAAAACCCTCTCTTAATGCTAGTTTAATATCTTTTGCGGTAGCATCATTTTGATAGTCGACAAAAGATTTTGTTTTACCCAGAACTTTATCCGATGGTAATAACCAAATGTTTCTTTTTGATTTATTAATTGAAGATACAACTTCTAAATTCTCATAGTTGGTACTTTTAATATTCAAAAATTCTTTTAAGGATTTTGGTGTATTTATCAAAATTTCATCTAAAGTAAAATCCCCATTACATGAACCAATACTTATCTGATCTGAAGGGTAAGTGTTTGGAATGAAAACCTGATCATCTTCTCTGAATTTTAATTTTCCACCAGATTGTGTAAATAAATGTACCGCTGGTGTCCATCCACCAGAAACACCAAGGCAATCACAAGTTAAACTTATTTTAGACCCAACTACCTTCTGACCATCTTTGGATAGTTGCTTAATAGAAATTTTATTAATTCTTTTATAGCCAAATGTGTCTGTTACTGTATAGCCCTTAAAAATTTTGATATTACTTTTTTCAACTTCATAAAGTAATTTAGAGTCTACTTTCTCTCTGTTGTCGACAATAGCTTCAATATTTATTCCCTTTTGAATTAAACTTATAGCAGTTTCATATGCACTATCGTTATTAGTAAAAAGAATACATTTTTCACCACAAGCAACACCAAATAAATCTGCATATCTTTTCACAGCTGATGAAAGTAAAATCCCAGGTCGATCATTGTTATCAAATATCATTGGTCTTTCTATTGATCCTGTAGCAGAGATTACTTTATTTGCTCTTATTTTAAGTAGCCTATGTCTTGTTTTACCCTTTCTTTGCTCAATAGGTAAATGATCAGTAAGGTTTTCTCGAGCTAATAAAAAGTTATAACCATGATAAGCTGCAACACTTGTTCTTGTTTTAATTTCTAAATTTTCTAATTTTTTAATTTCATTAATTTCTTTTTCTAACCATGAATTTGAATTTTGATTGTTAATTTTGAAATAATCAGAGTTTTGATAAATAGTTGACCCTCCAAGATTTGGTTTTTCATCAACCAATAGAGTTTTAAATCCATTTTTGGCAGCTATTTTTGCAGCCATGATGCCTGAGATACCTGATCCTATTACCAAGACATCACAATGAATGTATTTATGTTCATATACATCAGGATCTGGTTCTGTAGGTGATTTTCCTAATCCAGCTGATTTTCTGATAAAATATTCATATTTTTCCCAAAAACTGGCAGGCCACATAAAAGTTTTGTAGTAAAAACCCGCGGGAATGAGAGGTGATAAAAAATTATTTATTCCACCAATATCAAACTTTACACTCGGCCAACAGTTTTGACTGGATGCTTCTAAACCCTCATAAATTTCAACTTCTGTTGCTCTTACATTTGGCTCTGTTCTAGAAGACTTGTCATGAAGTTGAACGATAGCGTTTGGTTCTTCCGAACCAGCGGTCATTATACCTCTTGGTCTATGATATTTAAAACTTCTACCTACTAAATGAACATCGTTAGCTAACAATGCAGAGGAAAGTGTATCTCCTTTGAAACCGTAATAAGTGTTCCCATTAAATTTAAATGAAATTCTGTAAGTTTCATCAATTACTTTTCCAGATTTAACTCTTAGATTTTTTGTCATTATCTATTTTGTTGGTGGTTTTTCACCCATTTTGTAAACTGCTTTTATTTCATCGTTGGACGTATCACGAACCATATTAAACCATTTTCTACAACCATGCGCATGGTTCCATCTTTCAAATTGAATTCCTTTGATATTCTTTCTCATGAAAAGATATTCAGCCCATTGATCATCACTTAATTCTGTGGGTTGTTTTGGTCTTACAATGTGAGCTTCACCCCCAGCCTTAAATTCGCTTTGTTCTCGCTTTCCACAAAAAGGACAATTAATAATAAACATTAGTGCGCCACTGCTGCTGCACCATGTTCATCAACAAGGTCACCACTTACGAATCTATTTAAATTGAATGCAGCATTAAGTTTATGTGGCTCGTCATTCGCTATTGTATGAGCAAATAAATCTCCAGATCCTGGTGTTGCTTTAAACCCTCCAGTTCCCCAACCACAATTAAAATATAAACCTTTGATAGATGTTTTGCTTATAATTGGACTTGCATCTGGACATATATCCACTATTCCTCCCCATTGTCGAAGCATTCTCATTCGACTAAATATTGGGTATAATTCTAAAATTGCATTTAAAGTCCCTTCAACAATATCATGACTTCCTTTTTGAGAATAAGAAACATAATCGTCTGTACCAGCACCAATTACTAGCTCACCTTTGTCAGATTGGCTTACATAAGCATGTACTGCATTTGACATGACTACAGTATCTATTATTGGTTTAACGGGTTCAGATACTAAAGCTTGTAAAGGTTTGCTTTCTAAAGGTAATTTTAATCCTGCCATATTTGCTATAACACTAGAATGGCCTGCAGCAACAACACCTATTTTATTTGTTTTAATAAAACCTTTTGTAGTTTCAATTCCTTCAACACTATCTCCATTTCTTTTAATGCCTTTAACTTCACAGTTTTGAATAATGTCTACACCCATTTCATCGGCTCCTCTAGCATAACCCCACGCAACAGCATCATGTCTTGCTGTTCCAGCTCTTTTTTGTAGAGTGCCACCCAGAACTGGATAACGGATATCAGGAGAGGTATTAATTATTGGGCAAAACTTTTTAACTTGTTGTGTATTTAAATAAACTGCATCAATTCCATTTAATCTATTTGCATGAGTTCTTCTTTTTAAATCCCTCACATCTTGAAGATTGTGAGCTAGATTCATAACTCCTCTTTGACTAAACATTACATTGTAATTTAATTCTTGAGATAAACCTTCCCAAATTTTTAAAGCATGATCATAAAGACCAGCACTTGCATCCCATAAATAATTAGATCTTATAATTGTTGTATTTCTTCCTGTATTTCCTCCTCCTATCCAACCTTTTTCTACAACAGCAATATTTTTCATGTCATGTTTTTTTGCAAGGTAATAGGCTGTTGCTAAACCATGACCACCACCACCGATAATTATTATATCATATTCTTTTTTTGGTTCAGGATCTCTCCAAGCTCTCTCCCAGTTCTCATGATAAGAAAAAGCATTTTTGATAAGAGAAAAAAGTGAGTATCTATTTTTCATAATTAAAATACATTTAATTATTGTTGTTTTGCAATAAGTTCAATATTCTTTTCTTCTTTTGAAAGTGGTAAATTAACAATCTCAGCTTCTTTTTTTACAATAGTTCTTAGTGATCTATCAATTATCCTGGATGACTCAGATATATTTTTCTTAGTAAAATCATATCCTTTTTGAATGTTTTTTTCAGCCCTTCTATCAACAAAGAAATTATATTTTTGTGGACCATTTTTGACTTTGAACCTTTTTTCCAAATTTCTAAAACTAAAATCTGACATCATCTTTAATAATGGTAATAATATAAATCTTGGCAAAAAGGGAACGCTTGTTGCTGTGATATATTTTGCTGTTATCTGTAAAAAAGTTTTAATATTGTTTTTGAAACCAAATTTTTTATTTATACGTCTTTTATAGTCGTGAATATATCCTATAAAAGCTTCTTTTAAACAATGGTGATAGATTTGAGAAACTATTCTTTTAAGAGTTTTATGCTTTTTTATAATTTCATCAACATAGGCTTTTTTTCCTACATATCGATATAAGTAAAGCCAATAATGTACTTCTTTTATATCAAATTCTGTTTTATTAAGATAATTAAGAATACCTCTATCTTCCATAGTATCTGACGTTCTATAAAGATATTCCTCCTCTTCATCTAAAGTAGTTCCAACAACACCTATTTGTTGTGTGTATTCATACAAAGGTGTTCCAGGAATAGAAGTTGCCCAAGCTGGATAATGTGTATTCCAAGAATTTCCTAATAAAAATCTTAATTGACCATTATATTCAGATGTCTCAATAACAGTTTTTCTTGACTCTCCAGGAAACCCTAACATGAATGCCTCACTTGTCGTCGCAACACCTAATCTAGTACAAGCCTCTATTTGTTCATAAACTTGATGGGTTGTTGTTTTTTTTTCCATTATATCTAAAATTGTTTGACTACCGGACTCAATACCATATCTAATAGCTAATAAATTATTTTGTTTGTAAAACTTTAAATCTTCAACATTAATACTCGCTGCTCTAGCTCCTTGAGAAGACCAATAAATTCCATGTTTTTTCATCAATCTCGCACATTCTCTGGCTTGAACTCTATTACTTCCAAAATTTTCATCATCGACTAATAAAACTCCAACATTATATTTTTCTTTTAATTCAATAATTCTCGCTTCCATATGGTTATGGCCAAAAACTCTGTAACCTTTAGTCGCCCTTTGACAGAAAGTACATTTAGCTACACATCCTTTTGATGTTTGAATTCTTCCAACTTTTTTGTCTTTAAGACTATTGTGGATTTTTAATAGTTCCGAACTTCTATGTTGTTTTTCAACATTTAATCCAAATATATTTCCTAAATCATCAGCATCTTGAAAAACTTCATTTATTAAGTTATCACTTCCTCCGTATTCTTTTAATCCTTGCTCCCATTTAGAGAAACTAGGATATTCCATTTCAGTTCCTTTAATTTGATCACCGTAACCTGTAAAATTTAATTTTTTTTCTTCGTCTAAAAAAGCTAGACCTTTAATTGACTTAAGGTAATTATAATCTATTTTTTTTCTGTCTTTATTATCTTTAATGTAATCTAAAAGTTTATTAAAACAAATCTCACCGTCACCAACCACAACAATATCTGTTTCAGTTCTATTTAATATGATATGAGAAGAGCCTGAGATATGACCACCAACTATAATCCAAGCATCTGGAAAAAGATTTCTAATGATTTTAGCCAAATGTTTTAAATTTGGATAGCAATGTGACAAAGGTCCACTTAGCCCTACAATATCTGGTTTTATCTTTTTAAAATTTTTAATTATTTCGTCATCTGATTGTCGTAGATTATTTAAATCATAAATTTCACCATCATATCCATTTTGTTGAATTGCTGCTAAAACACGCATTACCCCTATTGGAAAAGTAGGCATTTCATTGTCTTTTCCTGACCAAGAAAACAATTTTTCTGCTTTTCTTCTAGGAATTAAAGGAACACGATCTTTCTGAAATTTTAATGTTCCATCAGGTACTGTGCATAGTAAAATTTTCATAATTTTAAAAAAGCTTAATTTATAAAATAATTATTTAATTTCAATAAAATCAACCTATAATATACTAGTTATCATATTAAAAAATACTAATAATATATGACTTTTAGTCACCTGGAAGAGTGGGTGAGAGGCTTAAACCAGTCGTTTGCTAAATGACCGTGCGAGGAAACTTGTACCGAGGGTTCGAATCCCTCCTCTTCCGCCATAGTTTAAAATAGTGGATTATTTGTGAAAAAGTTTTTCATTTGAATTGGTTTTTGCTCCAAAATATATCTGTAGACATTATAATTTTCTAGTACTCTCTGTACATAGTTTCTAGTTTCTTTAAATTTAATAAGCTCAATCCAATCTACATAATTTATTTGATTTTTCTGTGGGTTTTGATTTATTTTTTTCCAGTATCTTACTCTTTTAGGTCCAGCATTATAAGCCGCTACTGCAAATGGGTAAGCTCCCTCATATTCTAAAATTAATCCTGCAATGTAATGTGAACCTAAATTAATATTATATTCAGGATCTGTTGTTAATCTTGATTTTGAATAAGGAAGTTTTGCTTGTTTGGCAACTAATTTAGCTGTGTAAGGCATTAATTGCATTAAACCTTTTGCTCCTGCATGACTATTTGCACTTAAATCAAATTCACTTTCTTGTCTTATGATAGACAATATAAATGCACTTTCAGGAATCTTTCTTCCATTTATGAATTTAGGTGTACTTATAATTGGATAATTATACTTATTATGAAATCTTTTTTCGTATGATGCTATTTTTGAAATTTGTATTGCGAAGTCGAATCTTTCAATATTTGAAGCAAGTTCAGCAGCTAAAATTTCACTTCCACTATTAATATTATCATTTGCTAAATGTCGAAGTATATATTTCGTATATTTATCTTCATTTAATTCATCCAAGAGATAAACTATTTTAACAATATCTTTTTTAAAAAAATAATCCCGATATTCTTTTTTAACATCAAGATCTTTTTGTAGTTCAAATGTATTATTTGGATCTAATTCCATAAATGCTAATTGACCATAATATGTAGTTAAATAATTTGACGCCTCCTTAAACCATTTTAAAGATAATTCTTTATAACCTAATTTTTTATAAGTTCTGCCCAACCAATATGCACCTCTAGCTACGCTTATTGGATATCCTACATTGTTGTAAAAATTTTCAAAATGATCTTTAGCAAGTAATGGATCTTTTAAAAAACTTAAAGCTATCCATCCACTCATCCATTCAGCGGCTGCAAATTCTGAACCTTCTGTCATTGCATGATTACTTGATATTTTATAAGCTAATTCATATTTTTTTTTATAAATTAAAGATCTTGAAATAATTTCTCTTTCTTTCCACCACTTATCAGGTCTTACTAAATAATCTTTTGTATTTTTAATCTTCAATAAAATTTCAACAGAACTATCTACGCGACCTCTTTTTCTTCTCCATTTTAATCTGTCATAATTTAAACCTGCATCATTTTTAAATTTTGCCGGAACTTTAGATATAGCATTATCAACACCATATGATTTGCTCATCAATAATTGTCTTGCATTATATAAAAGCTCGTAGTCTTTAGGTAAGTATCTCAGCATACGTTTAAGATCCCAATATTTATTATTCCAAGCCAAATAATCTGCCCGTCTTATATAATCTTCGGCATTTAAATATTTTTTAAATTTTTTTCTATAAAATCTTAATTCAGATTTTGTTAGTTCTGCTGTAATCCATCCATCTTTAATAAGTTTTATTCCTTTTTCTTTATTTCCAGACATAATGAAGCTTTTACCAAGTATCATTTTACCAAATCCACTCAGCGGGTCAGAGGAGGCATATGTTTCAATAATTTTTTTTGGAGAAACTTTGTCAGTTGATAGTTTATGTTCAGCTAAATATTTTATACGACTAATTCTTGGATAATTTTCATTTTTATCTATAAATAATTTATAATCATAATATGAGGCTTGATTCCCTTTTTTTAGAAGATGTCTCCACTGAATAAAGTTATATATCGATTTATCTTTAGCTTTTTTTGCTGTTTTTAAAGCAGTAGTCCATTTTGATTTTTTCATTTCTGAAATAGCTTTTCTAGCTAAAGCAAAATCTTTTTTATTATAATATTTAGATATTTTTACCTCTGGTGTTTTTTTAGATCCTGCAATTAATGGCTTTTTTTTTGGTAAAATAAGACCAATTTTTTTTTGTTTTTTTTCAGGAATTTTTTCTTCAACAATTTTTGTATCAATTTTTTTTACTGGTTTTGGTAATGGTCTTAATTCGTCAGTTAATAATTTTTTTTTGGTTTCCTCTTTAGTCTGAATAGGTTTTTTTATTGGAATAATCTCTGATAGTGCGACCACGTTCATGCAGAGCAATTTTATTAAAACTATAAAAAATAAGATTTTTTTTGACATAATCTTTACTATATGAATCAATAATCTATGTTATAAGTATTTATGTTTAAAGGTTCAAATGTTGCTTTAGTCACTCCGTTTAAAAATGGTAAACTTGATGATGAAACATATATCAAGTTAATTCATTTTCACATTAAAAACGGCACAAATGGTTTAGTTCCTGCTGGAACAACAGGAGAATCTCCAACCTTGAGTCATGAAGAGCATGAAAGAGTTATTGAATTATGCGTCAATGAGAGTAATGGAAAACTACCTGTATTTGCTGGAACTGGATCGAACTCCACAGAGGAAGCAATTTCGCTAACATTACATGCAGAAAAAATTGGAGCAACTGGAGCACTTATAGTAACTCCTTATTATAATAAACCAACTCAAGAAGGTTTATATCAACACTACAAATCAATTAATGACAAATGTGGAATTCCAATAATCATTTACAATATACCCGGTAGATCAGTAATAGATATGTCAGTTGAAACAATGGCAAGATTATATGAACTTAAAAATATTATAGGAGTTAAGGATGCTACGGGAGATTTAAGTAGAGTTGATCAAACAATAAAAAAAATAGGTTCTGAATTTCTACAACTAACTGGTAATGATGATAATGCATTAGAATTTAATAAAAGAGGTGGAGTAGGCGCTATAAGTGTAACTGCAAATATTGCACCAAAACTATGTTCAGATTTTCAAAAATTTTCAATTTTGAAAGATGAAAAATCGTTAAGTGAAGCAAAAAAAATTGATGAAATTTTACAACCTCTTCATCATTCTATGTTTATAGAAAGTAATCCTAGTCCAGTAAAGTATGCTGCTAAATTATTAGATCTTTGTGATGATGAGGTGAGATTACCACTAGTGAAAGTAACAAATACTACTAAGGATATAATTAAAAAAGCTCTTCAATCTACGAAATTGATTTAATGAATAAAAAAGCCAATTCTGGTTTAAAGATTATTTGTTTAAATCGTAAAGCTAGTTTTAATTATTTTTTTGAAGATTTGTTAGAAGCAGGTATCGTGCTCAAAGGTTCAGAAATTAAATCAATTAGAAATGGAAAAGTTAACATAGCAGACGCATATGCTGTTGAAAAAAATGGAGAAATAGTTTTAATTAATTCTCATATATCATCATACAAACAAGCTAGTTATTCAAATCATAATCCCATGGATGAAAGAAAACTTCTTCTTAATAAAAGAGAAATAAATAAACTAATTGGTAAAATGCAAAGAGATGGTTTTACTATTGTACCAACAAAAATGTATTTTAAAAAAGGTAAAGCAAAAATTGAATTAGCAATTGCCAAAGGAAAAAAACAATTTGATAAAAGAGCAGTTAAAAAAAGTAGAGACTGGAATCGTGATAAAGCAAGATATATTAGAAAATCGAGTTAGATCTATTTATTTAGGAATTGGATCAAATTTAGGAAACAAAAAAGTTAATATTGAAAAAGCAAAGTTCAATCTTATTCAAAATGGTATAAAAATCATTCAAACTTCTAGTTATTATGAAAGCTTATCTTGGCCGAATCCAAAAAATCCAAAATTCTTAAATGTTATAATAAAAATAAGCACATATTTAAAACCTTTAGATTTATTAGAAAAATGCAAAAAAATTGAAGTGATACTTGGCAGAAAAAGGTCCTCAAAAAATGCTCCCCGTAAATGTGACATTGATCTCATAGATTACAATCAATATAGAGTAAAGAATAAGTTAATCTTACCACACCCCAGAATGCATAAAAGAAACTTTGTTTTAATACCGTTATTTGAAATTAATAAAAATTGGTCACATCCAATTTCCAAAGATCATATAAAAACACTTATATTATCATTACCAAATAGAGACATAAGATCTATTAAACAAATTTGATTTAATGATATAGTGAGTTATGCTCAATTCTGAAGAATTAATAAACAAAGTAAAAATTTACAATAAATTTTTAAATCCTGAAAAACTCAATAAGGCATATAACTTTGCTGTCAAAGCTCATAGTAACCAAAAGAGAGAATCAGGAGATCCTTATTCAGTCCACCCAATAGAAGTTGCAAATATTCTTACAGATTTAAAATTAGATAGTGCAACAATTACAACTGGATTGTTACACGATACAATTGAAGATACATTTGCAACATATGAAACTATCAAAGGTGAATTTGGAGACGAAGTAGCTGATTTAGTTGATGGCGTAACAAAAATTTCAGTTTTAGAAAATACAGCATCATCTAATTCAAAAGCTGAAAACTTTAGAAAATTAATTTTAGCAACTTCAAAAGATATTCGTGTATTATTGGTTAAAATTGCTGACAGACTTCATAACATGAGAACAATTAAAGCAATCAGTAAAGAAGAAAAAAGAAAAAGAATAGCTCAAGAGACTATGGAAATTTATGCACCTCTAGCTGACCGAATGGGTATGCATAGAATTCGTGATGAATTAGAAGATCTTTCTTTTGAAATTCTTAATAATGACGCTAGATCACTAATTCAAAAAAGACTCGATGAAATTAAGTTGGATAAAAGAGATATTTTTGAAAACCTATCTTTTGAATTTAATAAGTTATTAAATCAAAATAAAATTAAATCTAAAATTTATGGAAGAGAAAAGACACCTTTTTCAATTTGGAGAAAAGTACAAAAAAAAAGGGTTTCTTTGGAGCAAATCACTGACATTATTGGATTTAGAATAATTTTAGATAATATAGATGATTGTTATAAAACTTTAGGTATTATACATAAAGAATACAATTGTATTCCTGGTAAATTTAAAGATTATATATCATCAGCAAAAATAAATGGTTACAAATCTATTCATACGGCTGTTATTGGATCAAACAAAAAACCGATAGAAATTCAAATTAGAACAAAAGAAATGCATGAATTTGCTGAGAGAGGTATAGCATCACATTGGCAATATAAGTCATCTGAAAAGTTTAGTTCATTAACTTGGAAAGAATATGATTGGTTAAAAGATTTGGTTGAAATTATAGAGAAAAATGAAAATCCAGAACATTCTTATGAATACACGAAACTCCAAATGTTTCAAGAAAATGTCTTTTGTTTTACTCCAAAAGGATCAGTGATCAAATTACCTAAAGATGCTACACCTATAGATTTTGCTTATGCTGTTCATACAAAAGTTGGCGATACTGCAATTGGTTGTGAAATTAATGGTAATAAAAGTGAACTTCAATCTATTTTAAGGAATGGTGATAGAGTAAATATTATTACATCAAAAAACCAATCACCTTCATTACACTGGATACCAACTACAAAAACTGGAAAGGCAAGAGCTGCAATTCGAAGATATTGGCATGAAAGAGGTGAAAAAAAACAGGAGAGAATTAAAAAATATAACACTACATTATGGATTTCTTTACCTGATAAACCTGGCCAACTAGGAAACGTAAGTTCACTAATTGGTGATCACAAATTAAATATTTCTAATCTAGAAATGGCCGGTAAAAACCCTAATTATATTAATTTTAAGTTTCAATTGATAATAAGAGATCTTAAAAACTTTACTAATTTTATTGCAGAGCTCAAACAAAAGGGTATAAAATTTAAGATAATAAGACACGAAGATAAAAGAAATGCTTTCACACAAAAAATCCTTAAATATTTTAAGAAAAACTGATGCACTTTTAGAAGGACATTTTATTTTATCTTCAGGATTGCATTCATCTAAATATATTCAATGCGCAAAACTTTTAAGTTTTCCATCCCAAGCAGACAAAATATGCAAGTCTCTTGCAGCAAAAATAAAGCGTAAATTCAAAAAAATTGACTTAATTTTATCTCCAGCAATGGGGGGTGTGATTATTGGTTATGAAATAGGAAAAATTTTAAAGAAAGAAACTATTTTTTGTGAAAGAGTAAAAGGAAAATTTACTTTGAGAAGGGGTTTTTATATAAAAAAAAATTCAAAAGTTTTGATAATTGAAGATGTTATAACAACAGGAAAATCTAGTTTGGAATGTGCAAAGTTAATTAAAAAAGCGAAAGCATCACTTGTTGGTTTTGCAGCAATAATAGACAGATCCTCAAAACAATCACTTAAGATTAAAAAAAATATAATTTCACATCTTAAGATTAATGTAGCAACTTATAAGTCTAATAATCTGCCTAAAGAATTAAGAATAATTCCAATCACAACACCTGGAAGTAGATTTATTAAGTGAAACGTTTAGGTGTTAATATTGATCATGTTGCAACATTGCGAAATGCCAGAGGAGAATTACATCCAGATCCTATTCTTGCAGCAAAATTTGTTAAAAAAGTAGGTGCAGATTCCATTACTATTCATTTAAGAGAGGACAAAAGGCATATAAAAGACCTAGATGCTAAACAAATATGTTTAATTAAAAATCTTTTAGTAAACTTAGAAATTTCTACTAATAAAGATATAGTAAAAACTGCACTAAAAATAAAACCCAATTATATTTGTATAGTTCCAGAAAATAGGAAAGAAATTACTACAGAGGGTGGTTTGAATTTAGAAAGAAATAAAAATAATATTAAAAGAATTATACTAAAATTTAAAAAGAAAAAAATTAGAACTAGTTTATTTATTAATCCTTCCATTAAAGATGTCCAACTATCAAAAAAACTCGGTGTTGATTGTATTGAGTTTCATACAGGGCGTTTAGCAAATTTAGTTAAGTCTAAAAAGAGTTTTTCTAATGAATTTTTAAAAATTAAAAGATGTTCAATCTTAGCAGATAAATTGAATTTAGAAGTACATGCAGGTCACGGACTTGATTATAAAACAACAGAGATTTTAAGTAAAATAAATCAAATTAAAGAATTCAATATCGGACACTTTCTAATAGGTGAATCAATTTTTTTTGGTTTATCGAAGGTGATAAAAAGATTTAAGAAAATTATTAAAAACTAAAATGAAGATATTAGGAATCGGTGTCGATCTTATAGAGAATAAAAGAATTAAACCTCTTATTATAAAGAAAAATTTTATATCTAGATCTTTTGGATTACATGAAATAAAATTTTCTAAAAAAATATCAAATAAAACAAATTATTTTGCAAAAAGATTTGCAGCAAAAGAAGCTTTGGCAAAATCATTAGGAACCGGTTTCAGAAAAAATTTGAATTTTAAAGATATTGAAATTTTAAATGATAAAATTGGGAAACCATATTACTTAAAATCTAAAAAGATAGATAAAATCATAAAAAAAAGATTCAATGTTAAAAAATATGATTTGTTTCTTTCAATATCTGATGAAAAAGATTATTCAGTAGCTTTTACAATTCTACAAACAAAAAATGTTAAATAAAAAATTTTTTATAGAAAATTTAAAAACACTGCTTTATGCTTTGATAATAGCAATTTTTATTAGATCTCTATTTATTCAGCCTTTTTATATTCCTTCATCATCAATGGAACCAAATTTATTAGTTGGAGATAGGCTTTTTGTTACAAAATATTCTTATGGTTATAGCAGACATTCATTCCCATTTAGTCCACCAATTTTTAGTGGTAGAATTTTTTTCACAAATCCAAAGAGAGGTGATGTGGTAGTTTTTAAAACTCCAGCTGATAATAGAACAGATTATATTAAAAGACTAATTGGTTTACCTGGTGATAAAATTCAATTTATAGATACGAATTTATATATCAATAATTCTGAAGTATTAAAGTCAAGGATATCAAATAATGACAAAATTTTTTGTGGAAAAAATAGTATAGATGTTTTTACATTTGAAGAAATTCTCCCAAATGGAAAAAAACATAATAGTGTTTATTTAAAAGATTTTACTTTTAGCAACTCTGATCTTTTTGTTGTTCCAAAAGATCATTATTTCTTTTTAGGAGATAACAGAGATTGCTCAAAAGATAGTAGATTTTTAACTAGTGTAGGCTATGTTCACAAAGATAATCTTGTTGGAAAAGCTCAATTTATTTTTTTTTCTTCTGATAAGTCTATTGGAAGTATATTTTCTTTTTGGAAATGGAATAAAACATTAAGATTTGACAGATTTTTTAAAAAAATCAAATAATGAAAATTGATTATCACATTTTAGAAAAAAAAATTAAGATAAATTTTAAAAACAAAGATTTATTAATTAGATCTTTAACACATAAAAGTTTTGATAAAGAAAACAATAATGAAAAAATAGAATTTTTAGGTGATAGAGTCTTAGGTTTAGTTATGGCTAAGAAACTTTTGGAAATATATCCTTATGAAAAAGAAGGTATTTTAGATAAAAAATTTGCTGCACTCGTAAATAAAAAGACATGTTTACAAATAGCAAATAAACTAGAATTGCAAAAATTTATTTTAACACTTAATTTCAATAATAAAAAAGATACATTAGAAGAAAAAGTTTTAGCTGATAGCTGCGAGGCTTTAATTGGTTCTATTTACCTGGACAAAGGTTTTGCTGTAGTAGAAAAAATTATATTAGATTTATGGTCTAGCCATATCAAAGATAGTATAAATACTCAAATTGATGCAAAGACTAAATTACAAGAATACTCTTTAAAAAAGTTTAAGAGATTACCAATCTATAAACTTATTTCAAATACTGGTCCTAAGCATAAACCTCTATTTAAAGTGGCTGTTAAACTGATAGACACAAAATTTTATGTTGCAAATGGAAAATCGAAAAAAGATGCAGAACAGAATGCAGCTATATTATGTTTAAAAAATATTAAAAAAATATGAATTGGGACGACTCTGGATTTCTATTATCAAAAAATAGATACAATGAAAATTCTTTAATAGCCGAAATGTTTACCAAAGAACATGGTAAAGTTATTGGAATAATTTTTGGTGGCACATCAAAAAAAATAAAGAATTATCTTCAAATTGGCAATAATTTACACTTAAATTTCAGCTCTAAGTCAGAAAATAAGATCGGATATTTTAAAGTAGAAATACTCAAAGCAGAGTCACCTTATTTTTTTGATTATAAACAAAAATTACTTTGTATTTCATCAGCAATGCACTTAATAAAGATATTAACAGCAGAGTCTCAAAAAAATATAAATTTATACTCTTTAATAGAAAATTTTTTTATAATATTAAAAAACGACAATTGGATTAAAAATTATATATTTTGGGAATTAGAATTGTTTAAAGTTCTCGGCTATCATATCGAATTTGAAAATTTAGTTGATAAAAAAATTGTTGATAATAAATTACAATATATATCAAAATCCTCATCAGAAAAAAAAATTGTACCTAATTTTTTAATAAATAAAGAAAAAAACTCTGAGGATTTAGAAACTCTATTAGATGGTTTAAAAATTGTTGGTGATTATTTAGATAAAACTATTTTAAAACCAAACAACTTAAACCAGCCATTCAGCAGAATACATTTCATAAATACATTAAAGTGAATTTACTTAAGTATTTTGTCTAATCTATCAGCATAATAACTAATAATGGCATTTGCGCCTGATCTTTTGAATGATATTAAACTTTCCAAAATTACACTCTTATCAATTAATCTTTTGTTTATCCCGTTTGATAATATGCTGTATTCTCCTGAAACTTGATAAGCTAATACAGGTATTTTAAAATTTTCTTTTACAAGTTTAATAATATCTAAATAAGGTAGTCCAGGTTTTACCATTACCATATCTGCACCTTCTTTGATATCTAAAGCTACCTCTCTTAATGCCTCATTACTATTCCTATAATCCATTTGATAATTTTTCTTATCTCCAATTAAAACTCCTTTAGAACCAACGGCATCTCTGAAAGGTCCATAAAAGCTTGAAGCATATTTAACAGCATAAGATAAAATTTGGGTCATATAATAACCATTTTTATCAAGAGCTTTTCTAATTTTTCCAATTCTACCATCCATCATATCTGATGGCGCAATAACATCACAACCCATTTGAGCTTGTAATAAAGATTGATTAATTAAAACTTCAATTGTTGAATCATTAGCGACATGATTAGAATTAATTAAACCATCATGACCGTGAGAAGTATAAGGATCCAATGCCACATCACACATTACTCCAATTTGATTTTTGAATTTTTTTTTAATTAACTGAACTGCTCTACAAACTAAATTGTTCTCATTTAAGGCCTCAGACCCCAACGAGTCTTTTTTATTTTTTTGTGTGTATGGAAATAATGCTACCATCGGAATTCCTAATTTAATGGCTTTATCAACCACAAGGCTAATTTTATCTAAAGAATAACGATATACTCCTGGCATTGATTTAATGGCTTGTTTCTTATTTTTACCTTCTATTAAAAATATGGGTAATATAAAATCGTTAGGTGTGATATTATTTTCCTCAATTAATCTCCTCGACCAATCATTTTTACGACTGCGTCTTAGTCTCAAATTTGGAAATTTTCCTGTTATCATCTTTAATTATATTTGTAATATGCGACAAATGTTATATACAAATATATCTTAAAAAAGATATTAAACAATATCAGGAGACAATTTATTACAGATAATTACAAATGAGTTTAAACTTTAATGATTTTCAGAAACAAGATGTCAAATTTGATATTAATAAACTTCAAAAAGCATATAAAGAGTTATTAAATATAAAGGGGTTTACAGGTGTTGATGGTATTTCAAACTTTGGTGCTATATCACTAACACAAATTCCAGGTGATCCTGAGTCTATCAAAGGTAATAAGGCGAGAGGTGTATTCTGGACTAAACCAGATTCTTCAGGAAAAGAAGCTATTAGAGATCAAGTGATAGATGAGGCCGCATATTCTGAATTTATCGAAGATTATAAACATACATATTTTAAAGAAGTTTTTGATACATTATCATCAAGATATAAGTTAGGCCGTGTAAGAATTTTATTAAAGGAACCAAGATCAACTTTGAGCTGGCACAGAGATCCTGAACCTAGACTTCACATCCCAATAATTACCAATCCAGGCTCAATAATGGTTATTGATAATGTTGCTAAGCATATGCCTGCTGATGGTTCAGTTTGGATTACAAACAACACAAAATATCACAACGCTTTTAATGGTGGAGAAGAAAATAGAATTCATTTAGTAGCATGTGTTTTAGATCACAAATTTAATTAATTTGAAAAAAATATTTATTTCATCAGATCATGCCGGATATAACTTAAAAGAACAAATTAAAAAAAAATTTAGAAAAAGATATATTTTTCAAGACCTTGGAACTGATAATAAGAATATATCAGTAAATTATCCTGAGTATGCTCATAAACTTTGCAGAAAAGTCAGTAATAATAGCCAAAATATGGGAATTTTGATTTGTGGTTCTGGCCTAGGAATGTCCATGGCGGCTAATAGGCACAGAAAAATAAGAGCTGCAGTGTGTTATTCAGTTAAAAATACAAAATTATCAAGATTGCATAACAATGCAAATATTATTACATTAGGTTCTAGGTTAACAAAAAAAAATATGGCCTTTAAGTGTGTCGAAGTTTTTATGAACACAAAATTTGAAGGTGGTAGGCATAAAAAAAGAGTAAAAAAAATATAAAATAAAATGTCAAGTGAAACAAAATATATAAACTCAAATTATGAGGACTTCTTTGAAAAAAGTCTTTCTAAAACTGATCCAGATTTATTTAAAGCAATAAATGACGAGCTAATTCGACAACAAAATCACATAGAGCTCATCGCGTCAGAGAATATTGTTTCTCAAGCCGTCTTGGAAGCTCAAGGCTCAGTATTAACAAATAAATATGCAGAAGGGTATCCAGGTAAAAGATATTACAATGGATGTGAACATGTTGATGTTGCTGAGCAATTAGCACTAGAAAGAATAAAAAAACTTTTTAATTGTAAATATGCAAATGTTCAACCTCATTCAGGTGCTCAGGCTAATGGAGCAGTATTTTTAGCTTTATTAAAACCTAATGATACATTTATGGGTATGAGTTTGAATTCAGGTGGCCATATTACTCATGGCTTAAAAATTTCGATGTCTGGTAAGTGGTTTAATGCAATTAGTTACGATGTAGATAAAAAATCTGAATTAATTGATTATGATAATGTTGAAAAACTTGCTTTAGAACATAAACCAAAACTTATTATTGCTGGTGGTAGCGCATATTCAAGAGTAATTGATTTCAAAAGATTTAGAGAAATTGCTGATAAAGTTGATGCATACTTAATGGTTGATATGGCCCATTTCTCCGGTTTAGTTGCTGGTAAAGGTTACCCAAACCCTTGTGATTATGCTCATGTAGTTACATCAACAACACATAAAGTTTTTAGAAGTGCAAGAGGTGGTATAATTTTGTCTAATGATATAGATTTAGGTAAAAAATTTGATACCGCAGTATTTCCAGGTTATCAAGGTGGACCTTTAATGCATATTATTGCTGCAAAAGCTGCTGGTTTTTTTGAAGCATTAAAACCTGAGTTTCAAAATTATATTAAAAATGTTTTAGCTAACGCAAAAATATTAGCAGAAACTTTAAAAAATAATGGCTTTAAAATTTATTCTGGTGGGACAGATACACATTTAATGTTAGTAGATTTAAGACCTTTTAATGTAAAAGGTAATATAGCTGCAGAAAGTTTATGTAGAGCTAACATTACATGTAATAAAAATGGTATCCCATTTGATACTGAAAAACCTATGATTACATCTGGAATAAGATTAGGATCTCAAGCAGCTACAACACGAGGATTTGGTTTAAAAGAATTTGAAATAGTAGGTAACTTGATTACAAAAGTTATTAAAGGATTATCTGATAATCCAGAGGATAATGGTAAAGTGGAAAATGAAGTGAGAAATGAAGTTATAGACTTGTGTTCTAATTTTCCAATTTATAAAAATTTAAATAAATGATTTGTTCCATATGTAAAAAGGGGGAAACCTCAGTTGTAGACTCACGTCCAACTGAAGATGGTACTGCTATACGTAGAAGAAGACTATGTGTGTGTGGTGCAAGATTTACTACATTTGAAAGAGTTCAGTATAGAGAAATTATGGTAATTAAAAAAAATGGACGTAAATCTGCATTTGATAGAGATAAACTTGCAAAATCTATTTTTATAGCATTAAAAAAAAGACCTATTGATACTGAAACTACAGAAAAATTTATAAGTCGAATTTCAAGATCTCTCGAGGAGTTAGGACAAAGTGAAATTTCAACTAACACGATTGGGACTATGGTCATGGAAGGTTTAAAAGAACTTGATCCGGTTGCGTATGTTAGATTTGCATCAGTTTATCGTAATTTTAGAGAAGAAAAAGATTTTGTACAATTTGTGGACAAACTAGATGTCTACAAAAAAAGATAAATTTTCAATAAAAGATAAGAATTATATGAAACTTGCTATTAATTTAGCAAGAGCCAGAAAAGGATTAACGGGTGAAAATCCATCAGTTGGATGCTTGATTGTAAAAGATGATAAGATTATTTCAATAGGACAAACAGGTTATAATGGACGTCCTCACGCTGAATCTAATGCTATTAATAATTCTTTTCAAGATTTAGTGGGTGCTAAAATGTATGTAACGCTTGAACCTTGTAATCATTATGGAAAAACACCTCCATGTACTAAAAGTATAATTAAAAGTGGCATAAAAGAAGTTTTTTACTCAATTAATGACATAGATAATAAAGTTAAAGGTAAAAGTTTTAAGATTTTATCAAATAAAAAGATTAAAGTTAAGAGAGGCCTTCTAAAAGAAGCTGCAAAAGATCTTTATGATTCTTACATTAAAAATCGAACTAGTAAATTACCTTATGTTACAGCTAAAATTGCAGTTTCGAAAAATAAATTGATTTATAGTAAAGGAACTAAAAGAATAACTGATAAGAATTCAGATAAGATTACCCATTACCTACGATATAAGAATGACTCAATAATGATTTCAAGTAAAACTCTCAATATAGATAATCCAAAATTGACTTGCAGATTAAAGGGTTACAATAAATTTTCACCAAAAAGAATAATTCTAGATAAAAATTTAGATATCAAATTAACAAGCTATATTTTTCAATCAGCAAAAAAAGGTAATACAATTCTTTTTTATCATTCATCTAATACTAAAAAGATTAAAGTTTTAAAAAAAAAAGGATTTATTTTGATTAAAACAAAATTAAATAATGAGGGATTACTGGACTTGAAGGTAGTCTTAAAAAAGTTATTCTCTCTAGGCACAAGAAGTTTACTTGTTGAAGGTGGTGACAAAATATCAAAAAGCTTAATAAAAAATAGACTTATTGATACATTTTATTTATTTCAAAGCCCAAAAATCTTAAGAGTAAATAAAATAAATCAGGGTTTTACTTCATTTGGAATCTTAAATGGTAAATATAAAAAGGTATCTAAAATTACATCTAAACTAGCCAAAGATAATATTACAATCTATAAAAGATAAAATGTTTAACGGAATTATATTTAATAAAGGTTTCATTAAGAAAATATCTAAAAGATCAAAAGGTATTAATATTTTTGTGAAATCAGACCTCAAATTGAATTCTAAAGATATTGGAGTTTCTGTTGCATGTGACGGGGTTTGTTTAACATTAATAAAAATCCAAAATAAAATGATGGAATTTTATCTCTCTAATGAAACTGTTAAAAGATCAAAATTTAAGTATCTAAAGATCAATGATGTAATAAATTTAGAGCTACCTCTTAAGTATGGTCAAAAGATTTCAGGTCATATATGTCAGGGACATATTGATACAACTGGTAAAACTTTAAGTGTAAAAAAAGTTGATAAATCCTATATTTTTGACTTTGAAATTAGTTCAAAAGAAAGAAAAAATATTATTGAAAAAGCTTCAATATGTATAAACGGTATTTCATTAACCATTTCCAAAAAAACAAAAAAAGGTTTTCAAATTTGGGTAATTCCTCATACTTTTAAATTGACCAATTTATCAAAGGTAAAAAAAGGTAATCTTGTAAATATAGAAATAGATATTCTTTCAAAATACGTTAAAAATTTTTTCAATGCTAAAAAGTAATTATTCGTCAATAGAAACAATTATTAAAATTGCCAAAAAGGGCGGTATGTTCATTTTAGTTGATGATGAAAAAAGAGAAAATGAGGGAGATCTAGTAATTTCAACTAGTGATACAAATTCAAAAAATATTAATTTTATGGCTAAATTTGGAAGAGGATTAATTTGTCTAGCATTGGATAGTTTGCAAGCAAAGAGATTAAATTTATCACTCATGTCTCCGATTAATCAATCTAGAAATAAAACTGCCTTTACAATATCTATTGAAGCAAAAAAAGGAATTACAACAGGTATTTCAGCAAAAGATCGAGCTAGAACTATAAGGATTGCATCCAAAAAAAATGTAAATAAGAAAGATATTGTGTCACCAGGTCATGTTTTTCCAATTATTGCAAAAGATGGAGGTGTGCTTGTAAGGGCTGGACATACGGAAGCTTCAGTTGATATTTCTAAGTTAGCAAAAAAAAATAATTCAGCTGTAATTTGTGAAATAATGAATGAAGATGGAACTATGGCAAAAGGACAAGATTTATTCAACTTTGCTAAAA
Organism: uncultured Pelagibacteraceae bacterium; assembly: GCA_902533075.1. Lineage (GTDB taxonomy): Bacteria > Pseudomonadota > Alphaproteobacteria > Pelagibacterales > Pelagibacteraceae > Pelagibacter. The sequence continues at coordinate 36,473 of CACAKN010000003.1, read as the reverse complement.
AACATAAATTAAAAATAGGAAAAATAGAGGATTTAATTTCTTATCGTTTAAAAAAAGAAAAGTTAATTAAACTTAGAAAATCATCCGACATAAAAGTAAAAAATCAAAATTATAAAATTAAGATATACGAGAATTTATTAGATGGTTCTGAACATTTTGCATTAGTAAAAGGAATTATAAAAAAAGGGACCATACCAAGAGTTAGGGTAATTTCCTCAAATGTGGTTCACAACTACTTGATTAATCAACAATTACCCAATTCGTTCAATAAAACTTTAAACTATTTTAAAAAATTCAACAATTGTATTTTAGTCTTTATTAAAGATACAAATCTTAAATCTGTAACTCAAACATTAAAAGACTATAAAAATAAAGATTTTTACAAAAAAGGTAATGATAAATTAATTAGAAATTATGGTATTGGTGCTCAAATAATTAAAGATTTAAAAATTAAAAAGATGATCTTGATTACTAAGTCACCAAAAAAGGTTATTGGTTTGGAGGGTTATGATATAAAGATAACCAAACAAGAGTTAATTTGATGAAAAAAAAATTTTTAATAGTGAATGCTAATTATTATAAGGAAATATCTCGTGGGTTATTAAAAAGTGCTATAAATTTATTGCCAAAGTCGTCGAAAGTAAAAATTATAAACGTAACGGGAGTCTTTGAAATTCCAGTTACGATATCAAAAAATATAAAAAAATTTGATGGTTTCATTGCTCTTGGCTGTGTTATTAAAGGTCAAACACCTCATTTTGATTTCATTTCAAATTCATCGACTTATGCAATTATGCAACTATCTATTAATTCAAAGAAACCAATTGGTAACGGTATAATTACTTGTTTAAATATGAAACAAGCAATAGCCAGAAAAAAAAAAGGTGCTGAAGCAGCTAATGCTGTAATGTCGGTTTTATCACAAAAATGAAAACTGTATTTAGTCCAAAAAATAACCCCAGAGTTATAATCATTCAAAAACTTTACGGTAAGTTTTTTAATGATGACGAAAAATTAACTTACCCAAAACATAGATTTAAAAAATTTATAAAAGATATTGTTTCGGGAACTATAGAACGAAATGATATAATACTTGAAGAATTAGAAAAAAACTTAGGAGATCAATTTACTATAAATAAGTTAGATAAATTATTCCAGATTATTTTGAAATCAGCTACTTATGAATTTTTGTATAAACCTAATTTATCAATAAAAATAATAATCAAAGAATATCTAAATGCATCGAATTTTTTTATAAATGGGACACAAACAAAATATCTAAATGCTCTATTAGATAATGTTGCAAAGAAATTAAGATCTACAAATGCACGAGTTTGAGTTAATAAGCAAATATTTTTCTAAATTATCTAATAATAATAAAGGTTCCCTCAAATTAAATGATGATGTTTTTTTTGACAAGTCCAAAAAATTAGTTATTTCAGTAGATACTTATGTTCAAGGCATACATTTTATTGATTTTAAAAATCCTGATCTAGTAGTCAAAAAAATTATTAGATCCTCTATATCGGATTTAATTTGTAAAGGTGTTAAACCTTTATATTATTTTATATCAGGCTCAGGTAATAAAAAATATTTTTCAGGATCTAACTTAAAAAAAATTACCAAGTCTTTGAGTCAAGAACAGAAAAAATATAAAATTTTTCTTTGTGGTGGTGATACAGTATTATCTAATAAACTTAGTTTTACTATTACATCAATTGGTTTTTCAAAAAAAATAATATTTAGAAATAAAGCTAAATTGCACGATGATATTTGTGTTACTGGAAATCTAGGTGATAGTTTTACAGGATTAAGAATATTAGAAAAAAAAATTAATACTAGCAAAAATCTAAAAAAATATTTTATTAACAAATATTATTTGCCCAATCTTCATCCTAATTTAACAAATAAACTTTTATCTTTAGCAAATACTTCTATAGATATTTCAGATGGATTGATTGCTGATTTGGAGAAACTAATAAATAAACAAAAATTATCTTATAAATTATTTTTTGATAAGATTCCTATATCAAAAAATTTAAAGAAATTAATAAAACTTAAAAAATTAAATAAAAAAGATTTTTTATCAAAAGGCGATGATTATCAAATTTTATTTACTACTAATCCATCTAAATTCAGAATCATTAATCAATTTTGTAAATCATTACATATTAAGATTTCAAAAATAGGAAAAATATGTTCTATAAATGAAAAATCTCAAATTATTGATCAAAAAGGGAAGAAAATTGCCTTTAAAGATAAAGGTTATTCACATGATTTTTAAAAGTTAATTATTGCCTTTTATATACTTTTTTGTATTGTGCGATTTTTAATAACTAACAACCATTAACTTAATTAAGGTCAATATGAACTCAACTGTTGAAACAATTCTTTTATACACAATCGCTGCAGGTTTTTTGTCAATCGTTTATGGATATTTTACAGGAAAAAATATTTTAAACTCAAGTGCTGGAAATTCTAAAATGCAAGAAATAGCCTCCGCTATTCAAATTGGTGCTAAAGCATATTTAGCTAGACAATATAAAACTATTGCAATTGTTGGAGTTGTTGTTTTGGTAATTGTTAGTATTGCTTTTAGTCCACTTGTTGGTTTGGGTTATCTAATTGGTGCCTCTTTATCTGGGATTGCTGGCTATGTTGGTATGTTGGTTTCAGTTGAGGCAAATGTAAGAACTGCTGAGGCATCTAGAAAAGGTTTAGCTAGTGGCCTTTCAGTTGCTTTTAAGTCTGGTGCAGTAACAGGAATGTTAGTTGCTGGTTTAGCATTATTAGCAATCGCTGTTTATTATTATTTATTATTAAAATTTAATATTGATGAAAGAGAAATTGTAAATGCTTTAGTTGCTCTAGGATTTGGTGCATCATTGATTTCGATCTTTGCAAGATTGGGTGGTGGAATATTTACAAAAGGAGCTGATGTTGGAGCTGACTTAGTAGGAAAAGTTGAGGCTGGAATACCAGAAGATGATCCTCGTAATCCAGCTGTAATTGCTGACAATGTGGGTGACAATGTAGGTGATTGTGCAGGAATGGCTGCAGATTTATTTGAAACTTATGCTGTTACGATAGTTGCCACAATGGTTTTGTCATCTATTTTCTTTCAAGGTGATATGTCTATGATGATTTATCCTTTAACAATCGGTGGTGCTTGTATTTTAACATCTATATTAGGAACATTCTTTGTAAAATTAGGAAAAAGTAAAAATGTTATGAATGCCTTGTATAAAGGTTTTGTTGTTTCGGCTGTTTCATCTTTAATAATACTTTATCCTGTTACCGATTATGTATTAGGTTTAGATAATATATATAATTTAGATAATAAAGTTTTTTCAGGTATGAGTTTATATTATTGTGGAATTATTGGTTTAGTAATAACAGGTTTGTTAATTTGGGTTACTGAATATTATACAGGAACAAATTATAGACCAGTTAGAAGTGTTGCTAATTCCTCAACAACTGGTCATGGTACAAATGTAATTCAAGGATTGGCAATTTCATTGGAAGCAACCGCAATTCCAGCTTTAATAATTGTAACTGGAATTTTATTAACAAATTATATAGCTGGTCTTTATGGAATCGCAATTGCAGTTACAACTATGTTGGCTTTAGCTGGCATGGTTGTTGCTCTAGACGCTTATGGTCCAGTTACTGATAATGCTGGTGGTATTGCAGAAATGTCTAAACTACCAAATAATGTTAGAAAAACTACTGACGCTCTTGATGCTGTAGGAAATACAACTAAGGCAGTAACGAAGGGATATGCTATTGGATCAGCAGGATTAGGAGCCTTAGTTCTTTTTGCGGCTTACACTGAGGATATAAAACATTTTTCAAAAGAAGCAGGATCAGCACTTGAAGGTATAGTAGTAACTTTTGATTTATCGAATCCTTATGTTGTTGTTGGTTTACTAATAGGTGGTATGCTTCCTTATTTATTTGGTTCAATGGGTATGCAAGCTGTTGGAAGAGCAGGTGGAGCTGTTGTGATTGAAGTAAGAAGACAGTTTAAAAAATTTCCGGGTATAATGAAAAGAAAACAAAAGCCTGATTATGCCAAATTAGTAGATTTGTTGACTGTAGCAGCTATCAAGGAAATGATTATACCATCATTGTTACCAGTATTATCGCCAATAGTTTTATACTTTGTTATTTTTGCTATTGGTGGTCAAGTTGCTGCATTAGCCTCAGTTGGTGCAATGTTGTTAGGGGTTATTATAACGGGATTGTTTGTAGCTGTTTCAATGACAGCTGGAGGTGGTGCTTGGGACAATGCAAAAAAATATATTGAAGATGGCAATCATGGAGGAAAAGGTTCAGAAGCACACAAAGCTGCTGTAACAGGGGATACAGTTGGTGATCCTTACAAAGATACAGCTGGACCAGCAGTAAATCCAATGATTAAAATTACTAATATTGTTGCACTATTGTTGTTAGCTGTAATTGCTGGATAAAATTAGATAACTTATTTTACTTAATCTTTAATTCTTTTTTTACCCAATGGGTCATTGATTCTTTGTCTTAAAGAATATAGAAAATTATATACGAAAGATTGTTTTGAATATTCTTGTTGGGTAATTTCATCATCAAATTTGATTTTCATCATATCGTCTTTATTATAAAATTTTTTACTCATTAACATTCCTTTTGAGTCAATTTCAAGCACTAAAACGTTATTTGTAAGTAACTTTTTTTGGCCTAATTTAACAAGTTTTGAACCACTTGTTTTTTTTTCAATATAAATGTAAATATCATTATCAAATGAACTTTTTGTTGATGGAGGTCCAATTAAGTTAATTACATCATTTTTATTAGAAAAATTAACTTTTAATTTAGTTTGTTTTTTTTCTAAGTTATGAACTCCATGATGTTGAACTATTTCATTAAAAGAACAATTTGATAAGAAAAATATTACAATTATATAAAAAATTTTTTTCATGAATGATTTATATCTTAACCTTTATAATAATTTAATTAAATTAACTACTAATAAATTTTTATATAAAGAGCTTAAAAGACAAGATGAATTTTCCGATAGATTAATCTTATTTTTAATACATTTTGCTTTTTTCTTAAAAACTTATAAAAATGAAAACAATACAAAAATTTTACAGGAAATATACGATTTCAATTTTAGACAACTTGAATTAAGCATTAGAGAAATTGGATATGGTGACCAATCAATTAATAAGAAGATGAAAGATTATATTAATATGTTTCACTCAATAGTTTCAGAAATTCATTTTTGGGATCAACTTGATAAAAATGAAAAAAATAAAAAGTTTTTAAATTTTCTTGATAATTTTGGAGAAATTCATCATTTGGTTGATTATTTTGAGGATTTTAGTCAAAAATTATCAAAAAAAACTTTGAATTCTTATTTAAAAAGTGTAAGTAACGATTAATCATGGCTGTACCAAAACGTAAACAAACACCTTCAAGAACTGGAATGAGAAGAGCTAAAAATATGAAGTTTTCAGCAAAAAATATTATTGAAGATAAAAAATCTGGTGAATATAGACTTTCACACCATATTGATTTAAAAACTGGAATGTATAAAGGTAGACAAGTTTTAGATCCAAAAGAGTAAACTAATATTCAAAAAATGTCAGAATTAATAAAAATTGCAGTAGATGCAATGGGTGGTGACAACTCTCCACAAAAAATAATAGATGGTATTATTCATAATCATAAATCTAATAAAGGTAATTTTTTCAAAATTTTTGGTAATGAAATTGAAATAGAAAAACATATAAAAGGTAAATTACCAACTAATTATTATGAAATTTTTCATACTGATGAAAAGGTTCAAAGCACCGATAGTCCACTAGAGGCTGCTAAAAAAGGAAAAAACACAAGTATGTGGTTAGCTATAAAAAGTGTTAAAAAAAAAGAGTCAGATATTATAATTTCAGCTGGAAACACTGGTGCATTATTAGTTATATCTAAATTAAATCTTAAAATGATCGAAAATATTGATAAACCTGCTCTTTCTGCTTTATGGCCTAATAAAAAGGGCATGAGTGTTGTTCTTGATCTTGGCGCAAACATCGAATGTAGTTCAAAAAATTTATTAGATTTTTCAATCATGGGAGCTGCTCTTTACAAATCATTATATCCTGAGAAAAATACAAATGTTGCTTTATTAAATATTGGCTCAGAAGAACTAAAAGGAAATGAAACTATTAAAGAAACTTATCAGCTATTAAACAATAAAGAATTAAATGATTTTAATTTTGCTGGATATATTGAGGGTAATGAATTAATGGACGGAAAAGTGAATGTAATTGTATCAGATGGATTTACAGGTAACGTTGCTTTAAAAACTGCAGAAGGAACAGCTAATTTTATTACAAGTGAGCTAAAAAATGCAATGACAAAAAATTTTATTGGCAAAATATCTTCATTATTAAATATACAAAATCTCAATAGATTTAAGAAAAGATTAGATCCAAGATTATATAATGGAGCTATTTTTATTGGTTTAGCCTCACCTGTTGTCAAAAGTCATGGAGGAACAGATTATATAGGTTTTTCAAATTCCCTTGATGTTTGTCATAGAATTGTAAAAGGTAATTTGATAGATAAGATTAAACAAAATATATAAATTAAATGAGAATAAACTTAACTAAAAAAGACTTAGTTAATTTGATTTATATGCAAATTGGTTTTTCAAAACAAATTTCAGAAAGTTTAATAGAAGATTTTTTAACAACAATAACATCAAATTTAAAAAAAGAAAAAAAATTAAAAATATCGAAATTTGGGACTTTTACAATCAGAGAAAAAAAATCAAGAATTGGTAGAAATCCAAAAACGAAAGAAAAAAAAATTATAAGTGCTAGAAATGTTGTATTATTTAAACCTTCAAGAGAGTTTAAACAATTTATAAATAACAAAAATGACTCATAAATCACGCGAGGCTTATAAAACTATTGGTGAGGTTGTAAAAATACTTGGTTTAAAAACAAGACGAGGAAAAAATTTACCTACTCACACAATACGTTTTTGGGAGAAAGAATTTAAACAAATTAAGCCAAAAATTCTAAGTGGTAATCGTAGATACTATGACGAAAAAAACATTAAATTAATAAAAAAGGTACACTTCCTTTTGAAAGAACAAGGTATGACAATAAATGGAGTTAAAAAACTTTTAAATAATCATGAGCCTTTAAAACTTGACGAAAATTTAAATCATTCTATAAATGCAAATAAATTATTAGATAAAATAAAAAATATATCTGATATAGTAAAAAAAATTAAAAATATAAAATAGAATGGCAAAAAAAACACATATTAAAGTAAGATTAGTACCAGAGTCTAAGCCTGACAGTCCTTTTTTTTATTATGTAAAAAAACCCGCGGGTGGTGAAAAAGCAAAAATTAAGTTAAAAGCAAAAAAATATAATCCCGCAACTCGTAAACACGAATTATTTGTTGAGAAAAAATTACCTCCACATAGTAAGTAATTATTTTTTCTTAAAATTCCTTTTTTCAAAATCTATATAAGACCAAATCATATTTTTCCAGATTCGATTAGTTATTTTAGGATCAATATTATTTCTTAAAGATTTTTTTCTTATGTTCTTTAATATCGTTTTAATTCTCTTTTGATCAATAATTTGATTTTTATTTTCTTTTAACGCTAAAACTTTCTTAACTAAATTTGTTCTTTTTTTTATTACCTTTATTAGGGAATCGTCTAATTTATCTAATTGAAAACGAATTTTACTAAGTTTTTTTCTTTTAAATGGCGACATTTATATATTTGGATATTTAAAAAATTATTATATTTATCCCACTATGTATACAGTAAATACAAAAATTAATAATCAATTATCAATTTGGTTAATCTCAATGTTTTTGATCGTATCAATAATGATAGTGGTCGGTGGTTTAACTAGATTAACCGACTCTGGTCTCTCTATAACAAAATGGCAATTATTTACAGGTATATTACCTCCTTTAAATCAAAAAGATTGGGTAAATTATTTTGAATTATATAAAGAAATTCCAGAATACAAATTACAAAATTATAATATGACCATGAAGGAATTTAAAATAATCTTTTGGTGGGAATGGGCTCATCGTTTTTTAGGTAGATTAATTGGAATTAGTTTTTTAATTCCATTAATTTATTTTTCTTTCAAAATAAAAATGTCAAAATTATTAAATTTATATTTAATCTTTTTATTAATATGTTTTCAGGGATTTATGGGATGGTATATGGTTAGTAGTGGCTTAGTTGGTAGAGTTGACGTAAGTCATTTTAGACTTTCTGTTCATTTATTAATAGCTTTTTTGATTCTATCTTTGATTTTTTGGACTTATTTAAAGATTAATATTAAAATTAATGGATTAGTTAAAATTAATCCGGTTATCCCTTTTATATTTTTAGTTTTAGTATTTATACAAATTGTAATCGGTGCTTTTGTATCTGGTATGGATGCAGGTAAAATTTATAACTCATGGCCCTTCATGGGAAATACATATTTTCCTGATGATAATAATTTTACAAATTTGTTTAAATTATCAGTTTTTAATGACCCATCCTTAGTGCAATTCTTACATAGAAACTTAGCATATCTAATTGGTGTCTCTTATTTGCTTATCTTTTACAGAATTTATAAAAAAAAAATGTATGATTTGTATAGATCAATTAACATTTTAGGTCTCTTTATATTTTTGCAAATTCTTTTAGGTATTTTTACAGTAGTTTATGGTGCACAGATCTATATTGCTTCTATGCACCAAATAAGTTCAATTTTTTTAGTTACTTCATGTATTTATTTTTTCTATATAAATACGAAATTTAGCTAACAGCTTTTAAGTTTCCTTTTGAAGATTTATTTAAAGCTTGATCTAAATCATCAATAATATCATCTATATGCTCGATACCTATACAAAGCCTAACATAACTTTGAGTAACACCAGAAGCAGCCAATTCTTTTTCATTAAGTTGACTGTGAGTTGTACTTGCTGGATGAATTGCTAAACTACGAACATCTCCAATGTTCGCTACATGGTAAAACATTTTCAAAGACTCAATAAACTTTTTACCAGCTTCAATTCCACCTTTAAGCTCAATTCCAACCATAGGACCATTTCCACCATTTAAGTATTGTTTTGTTCGATCAGATATCTTTTTATCATGCTCAGTAGAATAGATAACTTTTGTAACTTCTTTACGTTTTTTTAAAAAGTTAACAACTTGTTCAGCATTTTCACAATGTTTTTTCATTCTTAATGCTACAGTTTCAAGGCCTTGAATTATTGAAAAAGCATTATCTGGCGCTAATGCTGAGCCAAGATCTCTTAATAAACATACTCTTGCTCTTACAGCAAATGGAACATTTGCACCTGTAAGTTCAGGTACTACTTTTCCCCAAATGGCTCCACCGTAACTAGCATCGGGTTCATTAAACAAAGGTTGTCTTTCAGGGTCAGCAGTCCAATCAAAATTTCCACTGTCCACAATACTACCAGCTACTGCTGTTCCATGACCTCCAATATATTTGGTTAAAGAATGAATTACGACAGCAGCACCATGTTCAATTGGTTTACAAATTACAGGTGATGCAGTGTTATCCATTATTAGTGGTATATTATATTTTCTACCTATATCCGAAACTTCTTTAATGGGAAAAACTCTTAAGTAAGGATTAGGTAATGTCTCACCATAAAAAGCCCTAGTTTTTTTATCTATTAGTTTTTCAAAGTTTTTTGGATCTATTGGATCTGCATATCTAATTTCAATACCAAGTTTACTTAAAGTATGTGTAAATAATGATACAGTTCCTCCATAAAGATCAGTAGAACTAACAATGTTATCTCCAGCTTGTGCTACATTTAATATAGAAAAAGTTGAAGCAGTTTGGCCCGAAGATACTGTCAAGCAAGATAATCCACCTTCTAAAGCTGCAATTCTTTTTTCAAGAACATCATTAGTTGGATTCATTATTCTAGTGTAAATGTTTCCAAACTCTTTTAATGCAAAAAGATTTGCAGCGTGCTCAGTACTTTGAAACTGATATGAAGTAGTTCTGTAAATAGGAACTGCAACTGCATTAGTAGCCGGATCACTTCTATAGTCTCCGCCATGGATAGCTATAGTTTCAGGGTTATTTCTTTTTTTACTCATATTACTCCTTTTTTAGTGCTTTTGCTTAATGCAAGGCGCACAATATAGTTCAAATACCTACCGATTGTGTTTAGAAAATTCCATTTTAGCTGTACTAGCCCGCAATAGGAAGAAATCGGCAACTTCTAATATATCAAAATAACATTATAAAACAACATAAATATCAATTTGACTTTATAGTTATTAATAGTATTAATCCTCGCACAATGACAAAATTTCTTAAAAAAGACGAACTTTCATCATCATGGTTTGAAATTGATGCTAAAAATGCAGTTGTTGGAAGATTAGCAACTATAATTTCAAAAATTATTAGAGGCAAAAATAAAACTACTTATACACCACATATGGATGATGGTGATTTCGTTGTTGTAAAAAATATTGAGCAAATAAAATTTACTGGAAAAAAATTTCAAAATAAAAAATATTATCGACATACTGGGTATCCAGGTGGTATCAAAGAAACTACACCTGAAAAGCTTCATGAAAAAAAACCCAGTGAAGTTTTGAAGTTAGCAGTCAAAAGAATGTTACCAGGCGGAGTTTTGGGAAAAAAACAACTTACTAAATTAAAGATTTACACTGGCAATGACCATCCTCACTCATCACAAAATCCTAAAATTATAGATTTAAATAAATTAAATAACAAAAATATTTCTAGAAATTAATATGGAAAATACACAAACATTAACAAAATCACCAAAACTAAAATTAGATTTCAAAGACAGTAAGTACGCTACAGGTAGAAGAAAAACATCAATCGCTAAAGTTTGGTTAAAAAAAGGATCTGGAAAAATATATGTAAATGGCAAATTATTTACAGATTATTTTTCAAGCGATAATCATAAAATGCAGATTGTTAGACCATTTGAATTAATTAATCAGCCAACTGACTACGATGTTAGATGTAATGTAAAGGGTGGTGGACCTACAGGACAAGCTGGGGCTATGGTTCACGGTATTTCAAAAGCTTTAGTTTTATTCGATCAAAATTTTAAAACTACACTTAAATCAGAAAAATTAACTACCCGAGATTCTAGAGCGGTAGAGAGAAAGAAACCAGGAAGAAAAAAAGCTAGAAGAAGCTTCCAATTCTCTAAAAGATAATTTTCTTTTAACTTTTAACTGTTATAATATAAAAATGTACAAGATAAATGTATTAATTACTGGATCAACAGGTTATATAGGTGTTCAGTTAATTAAATTATTAATTAAACACAAAAATATAAATATTAAATATTTATGTGGAAAGAATTCTGTTGGAAAAAATATATCATCTTTTGATAGTTCGTTAAAAGCTAAAAAATTACCTCAGATATCTAAATATAATAAAAAATACCTAAAAAATGTTGACATTATTTTTACAGCTCTTCCAAATGGTGAAGCTCAAGAAATTTCAAATGATTTGCTTAAAAAAAATACGCTCATAGATCTAGCAGCTGATTTTAGACTCAAAAATAGTCTCGATTATCATAAATGGTATAAACAAAAACATAAGGCAGTAAAGAATATTAAAAAAAGTATTTACGCCTTACCAGAAATAACTAAAGAGAAAGTTAAAAACTTTAATATAATAGGTTGTCCGGGCTGTTATCCTACTTCTATACTTTTGCCACTAATTCCTTTAATAAAAAAAAAAGTAATTAATCAAAATACAATCATTATAGATTCAAAGTCAGGTTACTCTGGAGCTGGAAGAAATGTCCATCAAAAATATAAAACTAAAAACCTTTATGAGTCTTTAAGTGCCTATGGTGTTGGTTTTCATAGACATAATTCAGAAATAGACCAAGAGTTAAAAAATCATACTAAATCAAATATAAATTTTTTATTTACACCTCATCTATCACCGATGTTTAGAGGTATTTTGAGCACAATTTATATCGATCTTAAGAAAGGAATATCAGGTAAAAAAATTGAGGATATTTTGAAAGATTATCATAAAAAAAATAGATTTGTTAAAGTTTTAAATAGTGATTCTTTTATAAGTACAAATGAAGTTATTAATAGTAATAATTGTTTTATTTCAGTTTGCAAAACTAAATATAAAAATAAAATGATTATTTTGTCTGCGATTGATAATCTTATTAAGGGTGGTGCAGGACAAGCAGTACAAAATATGAATTTGAAATTTGGTTTTAATGAGTCAGAAGGATTAAAATGAAAATATTTTTTATAATTCTAGTTTTTTTTTTGACAAATTGTTCATTGAATAATAATTCCAAATTTTGGACAGAAGAAAATATTAAAAAAAATGTTTATAAGAAACAATTAGATGAAATAATGAAAAAACAAAATGATATTTTTTCAATGAATTTTAGCGAATATAAAATATTTATAGAAGAATATTCTAAAATAAGCTCTTATCCAGATATAGATGATTAAAATAAATAATAATATAAATATTGCAATTGTTGGATTAGGTCAAATCGGTATTTATTTATATAATGAATTAAATACCAAAAAGAGAGAAATAGAAAAAAAGACTGGGAAAAGAATTAATATTGTTGCTATATCTGCAAAAAATATAAATAAAAAAAGACGTTTTAATATTAATAAAAATATTTTTTTTTCTAATCCATTAGATATTTTAAAAAAAAAAAAAATTGATATTTTATTTGAGTCAATTGGTAAATCTGATGGTATTTCAAAAAAAATAGTTGAAAATGCTTTAAAAAAAAAAATAAATGTTATTACTCCAAACAAAGCATTGATAGCTAAACATGGAGATCAACTGGCTAGACTAGCTGAAAAAAATAAAGTTAATCTTGAATTTGAAGCTTCTGTTGCAGGTGGAATACCGATTCTCAAAACTATAAAAGAAGGATTAGCCACAAATAAAATTAACAAAGTTTATGGCATACTTAATGGAACAACAAATTATATTTTATCTGAGATGGAAAATAGTAACGAAACTTTTGATAAAGTTTTAAAAAAAGCACAAAAACTTGGTTATGCTGAACCGGGTAATCCAAAACTAGATTTAAACGGTTTTGATGCTTTTGCCAAAATTAGGATTCTATCTGCTCTTTCGTTTAATACTAAAATTTCAAAGAGTAAATGTATTATGGAAGGCATTGAAAATATTAAACTAGAAGATATTAAAATTGCTAATCAATTAGACCTAAGAGTTAAATTACTTGGAATTTCAGAAATTATTGATGGTCAATTATTTGAAACCGTACATCCATGTTTAGTTAGTAAAAATACTTATATCGGTAATGTAAATGGCGTAATGAATGCAGTTATTACTGAAGGTGAACCAGTAGGGGAGAGTATTTTACAAGGTGAAGGAGCTGGACCTGGACCAACTTCTTCCTCTTTATTATCTGACTTATTATCTATCTTAAGGGGTAATACTAAATATCCTTTTGGTATTTCTTCTAATAAAAGGAAGAAAATTAAACCATTTAATAATGACAATTATACAAACTCTTTATACCTTAGATTTAATGTTAAAGACAAACAGGGCGTTCTTTCATTAATTACAAATAGATTAGCTAAATATAAAATTTCAGTTAAAAGAATAATACAAACACCTGATAAAAAGAGTAAAAAAGCAACAATTGTAATTATTACTCATAAAACTTCAGAAATAAATGCAAGAAACTGTTTATCAATATTTAAAAAAAATAGAAATATTCTTAAATTTCCAACGTTAATTAGACTATATAATTAATGGATATTTATATTAAACTTTTTGAGGTTTTATTTCCTGTATTTTTTGTTGTTGGTATAGGATATTATTTAGGTAAAAAAAATCCAAAAATAGATACAACTTTTATTACAAATTTTGCTGCTAACGTTGGTACTCCAGCAATGATTATTTACGCTTTAAACCCAGTAAATATTTCATTCAATATTTTTCTTAGTTATTTTTGGTATTACGCATTAGCGATATGTGGGTTCATGATTACAGGCATAATAATATTATACCTTTTAAAGACGAAAGATATTATTAGAGAATTACCTCCATTAACAATGCCTAATACTGGAAATATGGGCTTACCGATATGTTTATTTGCTTATGGTTCACAAGGTCTTGGTGTTTCAGCAGCAATATCTGCATTAATTATTTTATGCCACTTTACACTAGGGGTATTTTTAGCTGATAGAAAATTTAGTTTAAATGTCATACTTAAAAGTCCTCCTTTTTATGCAATTATAATTGCTATATTTTTACTTTACTTCGATTTGGAACTACCAGGATTTGTTGAAAATACTACTTTCCTATTAATGTATGCAACAATATTTCTGATATTGATGTCTTTAGGAATTGCTTTAACTAGACTAAAGGTTTTTTCACTAAATAAAGCAATATTTTCTTCTATAGGTCGAGTAATCGTCGGTCCTTTAATAGGATACTTATTAATCCTATATTTCAATCTAGAAGGATTTGCTGCTGGTGTTTTATTAATTCAATGTTCAATGCCAAGTGCAGTTCTTAATTATCTTGTAGCATCAATATATTCACCAAAAAAGATTATTGATAGTGTTGCTAGTACCATTGTGGTTTCAACACTTATGTCATTTATAACTGTTCCGATAGTCGTATTCTTTGCTTTAAAATACTTTAATTAATCTATATCCTTCTTCTATAGATGAAGGCTATAACTTTTAATTTATTAGCTTGGATAATGCTTCCAATTATGGATGGATTTGCAAAATATTTAAGTGCAGATTTACCAGTTTTACAAATTACTTGGGCAAGATATTTTTTTACTGTTGCTTTTACTCTTCCGATTATGTTTTTCTTTTTTAGGCAAAATTTAGTTTGGACTGACAAACCTAAATTACAGTTTATTAGAGGATTAATATTACTCTGTGCAAATATTTGTTTTTTTTATGCAATATCAGTCATATCTTTGGCTAAGGCGTTAACCTTAGCATTTATTGCTCCATTAATTGTTACCGCTTTTTCACCAATATTTTTAAAAGAAAAAGTTGGTTTTAGAAGATGGGCAGCAGTAATTATTGGATTTGTAGGTTCTTTAGTAGTTATAAGACCAGGATTTGTAGAAATTAATTTAGCAAGTTTAGCTGCACTTGGCACAGGTGTTATGTATGGATTTTATTTAATTATTACTCGTAAACTTAGCACTTCAGATAATCCCTTATTAACTTTGTTATTAACTGGTGTAGTAGGGGCCATAATAATATCTGTCGTAATGCCTTTTGTGTGGGTTAAGCCTAGCTTAAATCAGTGGTCTATGATGGCTGCCATAGGTATATTTGCTTGTATAGGTCATTTATTCCTAATATTGTCTCTCAAATATGCTGATGTTTCTAAATTAGCTCCATTTAGCTACTTTGAAATCATTACAAACATCATTATAGGCTATTATTTCTTTAGTGATTTCCCAGATAATTGGACTTTCCTAGGATTATTTATTATTGTATTAAGTGGCATCTATATCTCTAGAAGAGAGCAATTAGTTCAAAAAGTAAAATAATAGGTATTATTTATTTACTAAAATATAAAGTATTACATTAAGTATTTAATTTAAACTATTGTTTTTATTAGACTTTTTATAATATTGAGTATTATAAATATAATTCTTATTTAGAATACAAATAGATATAATCATTATAATAGGTTCCTAGTTTTTCCAAAATAATGAAAAATTTTAAAAAAAACCAATAAAATCAAGCTTTTTTAAACATACCAAATATGAAATTGATTGAAAAATAGAATGGTCTAAAAATGTTGATATAGTTAAATAGTAGAGTGATGCACTAATTGAATATACCTTTTAAACGGCCATAGAGGGGTCTATTTTAGTGATAGGGTCATATATGGTACAACTAAAGGGTGAAATTTGTTAATTTACAAGAAATCAATTAAAAAGATCAAAAAATGTTGATTTTACTGATTTTTTTAATGTAAAAAAGCAATAAAATAGGGCTAAATCGCTACCTTTTCAGATCTAAGTAATTTGAGTTTTTGCTTAATTCCACCTCTCCCAGAGTAGCCTCCAAGACCTCCATCTGATCTAATCACTCTATGACAGGGTATTTTTGGAGCATATGGGTTTTTAGCACAAGCATTAGCAACAGCACGAGCTGAGTTAGGGCTTTTTATGCTAATAGCCACCTGTTTATAAGTTTTTACCTTACCTTTTGGTATTTTTTTTAGGTATTTCCAGACTTTTAATTGAAATTTTGAACCCTTTAAGATCATTTTTAAAAAACCCCTGTTTCCTTGCACTTTTAAGGGTGCAAAGAACAGTTGTTTTGACACGTCGATGATGCGCTAACGCCATGTCTCCCGTTCTGCATGTTAAGCGATCCTCTGCAGAACTTTCTGCCCTTTGGACTTGTACCTCTCGGATTTTCTCCAAATGGCCAGTTAAGAGTTGCCTCTTAATTCATTTATACTTTAACAAATGTTGATTTTTAAATGTATCACTTTTTAGGTGATTCTTAAATTTTTCAAAATTCTTTGTGAATAGTGGGGATAAATTAGGTTTTAAAAAGCAATATAAAATAGCTCAATAAAAATAATACAGCCATTATACTCAAAAAAATAGTGTTGATACTTTTGCCTGTATTTCTGTATTGTATTACGCTCAGTATTATAAAACCAATTGAACTTATTAAAAACCAAACTGCGGGAATTTCTCCATCAATTGAACCCATATATTTTTATATTTAAACTATTGACATTAAAATTCACCTATTATATAACTTCCGATAATTAATGGTTATCGGAAATATTTATGAATAATTTAACAACTGATTTAAAAAGCTTAGAAATTGAAACTTTAAAAAATCTTAAAAACTCAAAATCTAATAATACACTAAGAGCTTATCAATCGGATTTTAGAGATTTTTCAAGTTTTTGTGCAAAAAATAGTTTTTCAGCAATTCCAACGCAGCCAAAAATTATCGCTCTTTACATAACTAATCTCTCTAAATCATCAAAATTTAGTACTTTAAAAAGGAGAATAGCATCAATAAGTGTAATTCATAAGTTAAAAGGGCATTATCTAGACACTAAACATCCAATAATAATGGAAAATTTACATGGGATTAAAAGAACATTGGGTTCAAGACAGAAAGCTAAAAAACCTATATTAATCAATGATTTAAAATTAATTATTAAAGCTATAGATAAAGAAAAAATAAGAGATAAAGCATTAATTTTAATTGGATTTGCAGGAGGTTTTAGAAGATCAGAGTTAGTAAATATCTATTATGAAGATGTTGAGTTTGTAAATGAAGGTGTAAAAATTCTAATAAAAAGATCAAAAACAGATCAATCTGGTGAAGGAAGCATTAAAGCAATCCCCTACTTTGATAACAAAGAATTTTGTCCAGTTAAAGCACTTAAAAATTATATTGATGAAAAATTTACAAATAAAAATGATACAAAAATTTTTGATATTTCAGATAAATCAGTAGCACTAATAATAAAGAAATATGCAGAAAGAGCTGGATTGGACTCTTCAAAGTATGCTGGTCATAGTTTAAGATCGGGTTTTGCAACTACAGCTGCAGAATTCGGAGCCGAAGAAAGAAATATCATGGCTATGACAGGCCATAAAACTACTCAAATGGTAAGAAGATATATCCAAGAAGCTAATTTATTTAAAAATAATGCTTTAAATAAAATAAAAATTTAGAGTGTTTCTAATGTTTTTTTATAATCAACAATATTCATTAATTTTTCATGATTATAATAATAATTTTTAAATTTAAGTTTTGAAAAGTTAACACAATCAATCTCTAAAGGATTTTGATTTTTCTTTTTTCTAATTATTGCAACACCAAAATCAATTTTGCATGTAATAATATCAAGATTTTTTATTGTTCTTAATTCAACTATGGCTTTCCAAACATCACCCTGCCAAGAACCTCTATATCTTGGTACAGCTTGTTGAGCTAATGTTCTTGGTAAACAGTCGTGAACTAAAATAAAACCATTATTGTTTAATATATTTAAAGAATTATTGATATCTTTTAAAACTTGATGATAATGATGTAGTCCATCAATAAAAATAATATCAAAAGTATCTTTATTTTTTATAAAAAAATTGTTACTAGAAGTTCGAATTGTTCCACCGCTAATTGGATCAACACCAACTTTGTTGTTGATTTTTATTCTTGAAAATGACTGATCTTTATCACAACCAATTTCAAGATAATTTTGAAATTTATGCTTATCTATTAAAAATTGAATTAAATCCCATCTGTAAATATTTTTTGGAAAATCAAAAATTAGTTTTTTTGAAAATCTTTCAACAAAAAAAAAATAGTATATCCTGTTAATTAATAATCTAAAAAAGTTTAGTTTTTCCATAAAAATTAATAAATAATCTTATAAAGTTTAGTTATGTAGATAAATATAGAAATAAGGCGAAGCAAATTTTTAAAAGAATTTTTAAATCTAAATATTAATAAACTTACAATGCATCTCTGAAAATAATCAAAAAAATGTTTAAAAATTATTGTATATAATTTTATCGAGTTAAGTTTTTTATTGTAATAGATATATTCAGATACTTTGTGAATTATTGATAATTTTGTATTACTAAAAAAACTATATTTTGAGGATAAGCCTTGCATATGCACCATTTTTGATTCAGGTATTTCTATTACACATCTATTATTTTGATAGATACGATCACATATATCATTATCTTCAAAATACATAAAAAAATCTTTATCAAAACCACCAATACTTTGAAAAAAATCCCTATTCATAAAAAGTGAACAACCAACAACAAAGTCATAACAAGTATCTCCTTGAGCAATGTTATGTCTATTTGTATTTGAATAATTTTTTTTTAGCTTGGAATTAGAGCCATTTGTGCGTCTATTATTGTTATTATCATAAAGACTTGGTGCTAGTATACCTACATTTTCATACTTTAAGTATCTCTCATATAGAATTTTGATTGCACCACTATTAATTAAAATATCCGGATTAAGTATCATTATAAAAGGAGTGGAAGCTTTTTTTGCACCTAAATTATTTGCTTGTCCATAGCCTAAGTTTTTGTTTGTTTTGATATAATTGATATTTGGAAAATCCTTTATCAAATTAAAAGTTTCACTAGAATTTGAATTATCAATTATGATAGTTTTAAACTTTTTAAGTTCATTTAGATTTTGTTTAATTAGTATTTCACTATTATAACAAACAATTAATAGGGTTATATCTTTATAAATGTTTATATTTTTTTGAGAAGATTTATCCATAATTTAACAATTTTATTTATTTGATATCTTTTTGCATTTTTAATTGAGTTAATTATTATTTTTTTATTTATATCTTTATTTGAAATAGAAATAATTTTTTTTGATAATTCATCAAAATTATTTAAAATATAACTATTATAATTATTTATTGAATAATCTTTTAAAGCAGTTTCACCAAATGTTAAGATTGGTAGGCCTGACGCATTAGCCTCAAGAGCATTTAAGCAAAATGTCTCATCATAACCTAAACATATCATAGCTAAAGATTTGTTATAGATATTTCTTAATTTTTCTTTAGCCACTCGACCAAAAAAAAATATATTATACTGATTAAGCTTTTTTAATTCTTTTTTATATTTATCTTTTTTTATTCCAAAAATATAAAACTTTATTTTATTATTATTTGGATAAATATATTTTTTCCATATTCTAATAGTTTCGTCTAATCCCTTTTCTCTTTGAATAGACCAAATAATTATTTTTTTACGATTAAAATTTATTTTTTTTGTAGAAAATCTATTTGATAAAAAGTTATTGATTACAATTTTTTTTTCAAATAAATATAAATTTGACGTTTTAATCTTTAAATAATTACTAACGAAAACAGCAGAAATTCTATTCTTAATAATTGAAATAATCTTTTTCTTTCTTATTGCTTTCTCTATAGCTAAAGTAT
The DNA here is from genome assembly GCA_902533075.1 of uncultured Pelagibacteraceae bacterium. Lineage (GTDB taxonomy): Bacteria > Pseudomonadota > Alphaproteobacteria > Pelagibacterales > Pelagibacteraceae > Pelagibacter. The sequence continues at coordinate 16,437 of CACAKN010000003.1, read as the reverse complement.
TATGCATCCATAATATTTTTTTTGTTGTTTTAAAGTTATTGAATATATTTGGATCATTTGAGCTTATAATTATATCAAATTTTAATTTATTTTTATTTGTCAATATTTTTTTGATCGGTATATTTATTACACCTCTTTTTTTAATTTCTTTATTACAATAAGTTGCTAAATAGATCTTAAATTTTTTCTTAGCGAGCTCATAACATAAATCTATATTTAAACTTTCGATACCACCTAATGATGATAAATTTTTTGATCTTAAATTAAATCTAAAAGGACAATGGAATAAAATATTTATCACAATTTTATTGATGAAAAGAATTTATAATAATAATAGGATAATTTATCTTTAAACAAGTCTATATAGTATAATAAGTTTTTATTAGGTTCATTAAGATTTTCATTATGAAATATATGTGATTTTAGATAATGTTTTTTGAAGAATTTTATTGAAATACCCCATTTAAGTAAAAAAATTTTGTTCGCTATTGAGCCATGATTCTTTTTGAAAGATTCTTTTTGGTTCTTATGTATTGTAACAGAACCGAAGTGATAAACTCTAGACTTTGCAAGACATTTAAAAATTCTTACTCCTACATTCCATAACTTCATGTTTAAATCAGGGTCCGATCCCATGCCCGGTGAAAATTCTTCACTAAAGCCACCTACTTCATTCCATAAATCCTTATGAATTAAATGAGGCGCCCATGTAGAACCTTGAAAATCATCATGTTTAAGATTTTTATAGTTTTGTAAAAGATATTCTTCATTAAAATTTTCCACTGTGTCACCAGCATGAAAATTTAAGTGTCCATTAAGTTTAGGATCTCCATTTATCATAATGCTAGAAAGATAAAATTTAGTTGTATTCAATGATTTTACCTCATTAATTAATAACAAATCCCAATCTGGTAAAAAATACATGTCATCATGAGCATAAAGTATATAATTAAATGAACTTAATTTACTCACTTTATTGCAACCAATGCAAAGGCCATCATTTATTTTGGAATGTGTAAATTTTAAATTATTTTCTTTTACAAAATTAATAGTACCATCAGAACCTTCATTAATATGAACTAATATTTCATTTTTGAAATGTGAATTTTTTTTTATACTATTTACACATAGTTGGAGATATTTTAAGTTATTAAAAGTGGGTATAATTATTGAAATCATTTAGTAATCTAATTTTTTGAGATGAAAACTAAGTCATCATGTATCCAATTAATTAACTTATAATTTCGATTTTTCATAAATTTATAAATCTTGGAATTTATGATATTTTCAATTTTATGATCGTAAAATTCTTTAATTGAGGGATCTATAAATTCTAACACTACAACTCTAGGCTTATATTTTTTAAAATTTAGTCCTTTTAAAACATTAAGTTCATTTCCCTCGACGTCAATCGAAAGAAAATCAATTTTTTTAATTGGAAATTTACTTTTTTTAATAATGTTATCTAAGGTATCAGTTTCTATCTTTTTAACTAATTTAGCTCCTGCACCACTCTTTTTTGAAATTGTATTTTTAGGTGCTCTGTTATGAAAAAAGTAAAATTTTGTAAAACCTTTAATATTTGAAACAGCTTTTAATTCATTATAATCATCTGGCCTAAAATGATTAAACATATCTATAGAGTTAAAATCAAGATCAATATTTATACCTCGCCAACCTTTTTTGTATAGTAAATATGTATTGCTATTTATAAGAGGATGGTGGCATCCTACATCTACGTATATTCCCTTTTTTTTATTTTTCAAAATATCTTTAACAACAACATCTAAACCCCAATTTGCATTTATTATTCTTGGTTTGAATTTAAATTTTAAAAATTGAAATAAAAAATATAAAAATTTAAATGGATTTTGATTTTGGGAATATAGATAACGAGCTTTTAGTTTTTCTTCAGTTTTCATTAATATAAATTAGAGTTATTTCCAAGAGAGTTATCAATGATGTATTTTGTAATTTTAAGTTCATTAAATAATTTGAAATATTTCTTTTTACCATTTGAAGCTATTTTTTTTCTTATTTTTGGATTATTTTTATAAAATTTTATCTTTTGTGAAAGATCTTCAATATTTTCATATATAATAATTTCATTTTTATTAAAAAAATCATCAATTTGCGTCTTTTTGTCTATAAAGGTAAGTAAACCATTTCCAATTAATGAAGCTATTCTATTGCTAGAATAGTACTTTGTTGGGAGTCCCCTACTCAAGTTTAAACCCATTTTTGAGTTTACTAGAGCTTGATAAAAATTATTACCCCAAATAGGTTCTTTATTTTTGAAACCATAAAAATCATAATTTATATTCTGAAGTTTATGAGTTAATTTATTTAAAAAGGTTATTCGGTCATCAATTTTGCCTTTTTTTAAAGTCGCTCTATTTACACCGTGGCTCATGGCATAAAATAAATCCATTGCTGGATTTAAGTTATAGACATCAAAACATTCGATATTCTTATCAACTGGCACAAAGAAAAAATGGACATTTTTAATTGATTTATCTTGCTTATTAAGAATACTAGGATGAGTGGTTATAAAATTGTGATCAACTAAACTTCTATAAAAAGATATGTTTTTAATATTCTTTTTTGAATAATCTAAACTTGGCATTACCGGATCTTCATTCCATTGAGAAATAATAAGGCTTTTATTTGAGGATCTAATTTTATCTAAAGTATCGAGATCGATATTGTTTGTATGGCCAAAAATTAAAAGATCTGGATTATAGTTTTTAAAAGTCTCTAACAAGTAATCTTGAAATTTAAGATTTGAACTTTTTAATGAAAGTAATCTGTTTTGTCTAATAAAATCTCTATCACTTATTTCAAGCACATCGTGACCATTTCTTATAAAACCGTTAGTAAATTTTTTTCCTATAGAAATGTTATAAAGTCTATGATTTAATTTTTGGCCGGAATTATATAAGTTTATAATTCTTAATTTATTTTTTATAAAATTCAGGCTAAAATTATGAACTAGTTTTTCTCTTATGGAGTCTATTAATAAAGAATTTGATTTGATTGTATGTTTAACATTTTTGAAACCGTTAAATTGTATTTTTTTTCTTAGTCTTTCGTTATTAATAAGTTTTTTAATTTGAACAAATAATTGTTCACTATTCAATTTGTCTAAAATGATACAGTGATCAGTTGTTTCCGGTAAACCACCTCGATTTGAAATAATAGTTGCACATGCTCTTGAGGAAGACTCGAGAGCCGTTCTTCCAAAAGGTTCTTCCCATCTAGACGGAACAACAGCTATTTCCGACTTATCTAAAAATTTTAAAACTTTTTTATGCTTTAGAAAACCTAATTCTTTGTGTCTTTTATGAGATATCATTGGTCTTTTTCTACTTTCATCTCCTATAGAAAAAGCTTTCCATTTTGGAAATTCATCTAAAATTTTAGTAATTGCACCTCCATAAATATCATAACCTTTAGAAACATTTAATTTACCAACAAAAACGATATTTTTATTTTTATTAATAATTTTTTTTTCTTTATGGATGCTTGGATAAACAACATCTGTTTTGTGTAAAAGTTTTTGATCTATATCCTTAAAAAATCTCTTTTGTGTCCACTTACTTACGAAAATTATTTTATCCACATTATTTAATAAATTTATCCTTTCAGATACACTTTTTGACCCTTTCATTGAAATAGGATCATTATGAAAATATAAAATGAATTTTTTATCTAATTTATTTTTCAAAAAAGTAAATACTAAAGGCCGATTATGAATTTCAATAATATCAAATTCTTTATCTTTTATTGATGATATAAAATTATTACAATATTCTATTGTAGTACTGGAAAATCTTGATTTTAATTTTATAGGAACATTTACATAATTTTTTGATAAAAAATCTTTAGTATCTGTATTACCAAAAATATAGTTTTCTTTTTTATGCTTAGAATATTTTAAAAAGTCACAAACCCAAATAGCTGCTGCTTGAGCTTTTGAAAAAGTATAATTCTCTTTATAGGGAAGTATAGTTGCTATTTTAAGTTTTTTTTTCATGAATCTTAAATTTTTGTAATATTAAAGATCTTTTTTTTCTATTTTTTTTTAATTTGTACTCATAAGATAAGGCATTAGATTTATTTGAAAATTTCTTTTTAAAGATAACTTTCCACTTGTACCCCTTAGTAGATTTTGCACCTTTATCGTTATTATGTTCATTTAATCTTTTATACAGATTTGAAGTATATCCGACATAAGTTTTATTTTTTAATCTACCTATGCTTAGTAGCATGTATACATAAAATGACATAATAATGGCGGTCCCTAGGGGAATCGAACCCCTCTTTCGAGGATGAAAACCACGTGTCCTAACCGATAGACGAAGGGACCAAAAAACTGTTTTTTATTGTATAAATTATTATTAATCAAGCTTTATTAGGTTGTGTTATAATGTCTAAGACGACTAACTGAAGATTTTTTTTGTTATTCCATTGGTTTTCTTTTATTTGAACAATTACACTGAATTCATTTTTATTATACATTAGCATTTTAGTAATTATTGATTCTAAATTATTAAAAGAAATAGCTGGGAATGATTTACTTGATTTAGATTTTAAATAAAAACTCAAAAATTTTTCTTTAATAATTTTGGGTTTGATTATAATAACATTTCTTATTAAAAATGACGGTGTAATGTTGTTAGCTCCAAAGGGAGTCAACATATTAAGATCATTAAAAAAACTTTTATTTATAGCATTTAAAGATAATTCTGAAATATACTCTTTTTTATTTTGCATGATTTTTTTTTCTTTAAAAATTTTATTAATATAAGTTTTAAAAATATTTAAATTTTCTTTTTTAATAGTAAAACCAGCAGCTAAATTATGACCTCCTCCATTCATAATAATTTTTTTATCAATACATAGTTTAATATATTTTCCTATATTAAAGTTTGAAGTGGACCTGGCAGAAGCTTTTAAAATATTATTTGATTTTGTTAAAACAATTGATGGTTTATTAAAATGATCTTTTAGTCTTGAGGCTATAATGCCAATTAATCCTTCATTCAGAAACTTGTCATATAGAACTATAATATCATCATTATCAGTTTTAATTTTTTCAAAGTCTATCTTTTTTAAAAAATCATTCTCAATTTTTTTTCTTTTTTCATTTGTTTTAATTAAATCCTGTAATAATTTATCTATAATTTCTTTATTTTTACTTGTTAATAAATGAACAATTTTGTTAGCATCTCCCAATCTTCCCGCTGAGTTTAAAATTGGTCCTATAAGAAAACCAAAATCATCTAATTCAAAGGGTTTATTAATATTTTTTAAAGAATAAATTTTTTTAAATATATAATTTTTTTTAATTGAGAAGTTTTTTAAATAATTAGTTATAATTAATCTATTTAAAAATCTTAAAGGCATTACATCACAAATAGTAGCTAGCACTACATAAACTAGATTATCTTCAATTGAAATTTGAAGTTTATTTTTTTTAATAAAATAGTCTAAAAAAAAATAAGTAAGTACAGAGGAACATAAATAATCATATTCTTTATAATCACATTCTTTTTTGGGGTTTATTAAATATTCTGTGTCTGGATAAGGAGGATAAATTTCATGGTGATCAATTATAATAATTTCTTTGTTATTCAATTTAAGAAAATTTACAGCTTCATTTGAACTTGAACCACAATCAAGTAATATTATCAAATCTGGTTTTACCTTTTTTAATAATTTTTTGATTAATTTTATATTTGCTCCATAACCATCATTGAATCTATTTGGAATATAAAAATTTATTTTATTTCCTATTTTTTTCAAAAAATTTACCATTAATGAAGTTGATACACATCCATCTACATCATAGTCACCAATTATTAGTATATTCTTATTCGTATCTAATGATTTTTTTAAAATTGTTTGAGATTTTTCAAAGTCTGAATTTTTTAAAAAAGGGTTAAAAATATCGATTAAATGACTGATACTATCAATTTCAATCTTAGTAAAATCTCTTGAAATTATAAGTTTAGATATCAAGTCTGAGTAGCCTAGATCAATTTTAAGCTTATCTTTAATTCTTTTGTTTACTTGTGTTTCTTCCCAGGTAATACCGGAAATGGATTGCATTAAATATTTTGAATTAATTTAGTTATTTTTTTTAAACCAGTTGATTTATGAGTTATTAAAGTTTCTGAAAAAAATTTATCTTCCTGAATTTCGATTCCTTTTACCAAATCACCAGAAGTAATACCTGTTGCACAAAATATTGTGTCACCAGAAACAATTTCATTTAATTCGTATTTTTTATTTAAATCATTAATACCCATTTCTTTAGCTCTTATCTTATCGCTTTCGGTTGTAAACAAAAAGCGACCTTGAAACTTACAATTAAATGCATCTAATGCAGATGCAGCTAAAACACCTTCTGGGCCACCACCTATGCCTAAAAAAATATCTACTTTATATTTTTCATTTGTAACTAGAAGTGCACCAGAAACATCCCCATCAGTAATTAGTTTTAGATTTACCTTAAGTTTTATTAATTCATTGATAATATCTTTATGTCTAGGTCGATCCAAGATACATGCAGTTAAATCTTCAGGTTTTTTATTTTTATATTCTGAAATATTATAGATATTCTTTTTTATATCATAATCTAAATCAACTACTCCATTTTCATTAATATTAGTAGATATTTTTTCCATGTATGTTTCTGGAGCATTAAATAAATTATTTTTTTCTGAAACAGCTATTACAGATAAAGCTCCAGGAAGATTATTAGCTGCAAAATTTGTACCCTCTAAAGGATCAACGGCTATATCCAAACTGGGACCTTTCATTGAACCTAATTGTTCACCAATATACAACATAGGAGCCTCATCTAATTCACCTTCTCCAATTACAATTTTTCCAATCATATCAATATTATCTAATTCAGATCTCATTGCATCTACCGCAGCTTTATCTGCAGATATTTTATCTTTTTTTCCAACAAATTTATATGAAGCAAGAGCCGCCCTTGTTGAAACATTTAAAAAAAGGCTTTCAAATTTTTTATCTAAGGACATTATTAAGCAGATTCAATCGATTTATTTAATTCTAAATTAGCCTCAAATTCTCTTAGTCTCTTCCAGACTGAAATTAATTCAACAATTGTTGACCAACTTTTGACTAAATATTGCAGTGAGCCTTCTACTCTACCAAAAGCTCTAGTAATTTGTTGAACAAAGCCAAGAGTTATAGCTCCAGTTACAATGGTTGGTGCTAATGCTAAATAAGGAACAATTACCATACCTTGAAAGTAACTCCATTTAACAGTATTAAAATATAGATAATGGAAATAAGATTTATAATGAATTCCTCTCACTCTATTATATAATTGACCAATTGTTGGTGGTGCTGCACGTATAGGATCATCTTCCCCATGTACTAACTCTTTTCTATAGCCGGCTTCTTCTTTTTGAATATCATATTCTATACCTGGAAGTTTAATACCAACTGCTGCTAATAAAAGTGTACCACCTAATGCTGAAATTATAGCAACCCATACTAATGCATGATCAACTTCACCAATCCAAGGCAGAACATCAATTTGTTTTGAGAGACCCCAAAGGATAGGTGTAAATGCAATTAAAGTCATTACTGAGTCTAAAAGTCCAGTGCCCAGTCCTTCCATAATTCTAGCAAATTTTAAGGTGTCTTCTTGAACTCTTTGAGAAGCACCTTCTGTTAATCTAGCTTTTAACCATTGTTCGTGATAATAACTTGCCATAGATGTTCTCCATCTAAAAACCCAGTGACTAGTAAAAAAACCTGTAAAAACAGCAATCAAGATCCATAAAGCTGCTATTTTTGCGAAAGTAAATAAATAACCTATAAATTCTTTTTCAGTTACAGAATTAGGTGTTGTTAAAGCTTTTTGTAAAGTGTCATAAAATTCACCAAACCATTCATTGATTTTTACGTCTAATTGAACTTGGTACCACGTGGAAATCAAAATAAAAATTGATCCAAAAATACTCCATAAAAACCATTTTTTTTGAGTAAAAAATTTAAACATTATTTATTTTAAAAAATTATCTGCATAAGATTTTTTGATAATCTTTCTTTTCTTAGGTTCAATAATATCATAATCAATTTTCATTTTTTTTGCATAGTTTATGGCTAATTCTTTTGTAGAAAATTCTAATCTTAATTCTGAAAATGTATCGGATGAACTTTCCCAGCCCATTAGAGGATTTATGGTGGGATCTTTAGTTTCATATTCTAAAATCCACATATCTGTTTTTCCATAGCCAGATTGCATAGGACTTTTGTTAGGAATATAAATTTTTGCTTTTTTCATAAATGCTGGTCGGAGTGGCAGGATTCGAACCTGCGACCCTCTGGTCCCAAACCAGATGCGCTACCAGGCTGCGCTACACTCCGATCCGAGTACTAATACAGCAGTTATTGATAATTTCAATGTATAAAGAAGCTAAAATTAAAAGAAATTTGATTAAAATCTGGTATATAACGAAGCATGATAATTACTTGTCCAAATTGTAACAAGCAATTCAAAATTGATAATTCTTTAATACCAAATGAAGGTAGAGATCTGCAATGTGGGTCATGCAATTATGTTTGGTTTTATAACCTTGAAAATGAAAGTGAAGCTACACTAACATTAAATGAAAATATTACTGAGAGCAAAGTAGATTCTGATATAGAACCAAAAGACAAAAAATTACGACAAGAAAAAACATTAAAACCAGAAGCAAAAAAAGAAATTTCCAGGTCTGATAAAAGATCTACAAATTATGTTTCTAAATTATTTTCTTATTTAATTGTATTTATTATATCTTTTGTAGCATTAATTATTCTGCTTGATACTCTAAAAACTCCACTAAATAATATGTTTCCTGGATTGGAAGTTATATTATTTAACCTATTTGAAACATTGAAAGATATCAAACTATTCATTATAGACCTTATTTAATTTTTTATGATTAATTACATATCTAAGCCTTTTAAATGGTTCTTTAAATTAGAAGCTGCAAGTGGTCTTGTGCTATTACTTGCTGCAATAATTGCATTATTCATAAGTAATTCTGGTCTAGCTAATTTATATTTTGCTACTCTAAACAAATATTTATTCATCGGTATTAATAATTTTGGATTAAAATTATCAGTATTACATTGGATTAATGATGCTTTAATGGCAATTTTCTTTTTTTTCGTTACCTTAGAAATTAAAAGAGAATTTTTACAAGGGGAACTTTCAAATATTAAGCAAGCTTTATTACCAATAATAGCTGCTGTAGGAGGAATGTTAGTTCCAGCATTATTCTACATTTTCATAAATTTAGGTGATAGTGAGACTTTAAATGGATGGGCAATTCCATCAGCTACAGATATTGCTTTTTCTTTAGGAGTTTTATCTTTGTTAGGCAAAAGGGTTCCTTTATCATTAAAAGTATTTTTAACTGCATTAGCTATAATTGATGATTTGGGAGCAATAGTTATTATTGCCCTATTCTACTCTGGAGATTTGAGTATTAAGTATTTAACTTTAATGTTATTAGCTTTTATTGTTTTATTATTAGTAAATAAATTTAATATTAAAAAGTTCCTACCTTATTTGGTTGTTGGACTTTTTCTTTGGGATTTTACACATAACTCAGGTATCCATGCTACTATTGCAGGAGTTTTATTAGCTATGACAATTCCTCATAGAAAAAAAGAAAAGGATTTTTCTTTATTAATAAAAGTAGAACATGCAATTAGTCCATATGTTGCTTTTGGAATAATGCCTCTATTTGCATTTGCAAATGCCGGTGTATCTTTAGAGGGTTTATCTTTTGCTTCATTATTAGATAAAGTACCGCTAGGTATCGTACTGGGGCTGTTTCTTGGTAAGCAATTGGGTGTTTTTATATTTTCTTATGTATCTATAAAATTGAAAGTAGCTCAAATGCCAAATGACACAAGTTGGTACAATTTTTATGGTGTAGGAGTTCTTACTGGGATTGGTTTCACAATGAGTTTATTTGTTGGAAACTTAGCTTTTGTTGAAAACATGCAATATATGGATGGTGTAAAAATAGGTGTATTAACTGGATCATTGTTATCTACTTTATTTGGTTATTTTTTAATATTACTTACTCCAAATATACCTAGAAAATGAAAAAAGTAGTAATATTATTATCTTTAGTTATGTTTTTTTTCAAAACTTCAGTAACTGCAAACTACGAAAAAAAAATCTATGATTTAAGTATAGAGAGTATAACTGGTGAAAAGATTGATTTTAAAGATTACAAAAATAAAGTTATTTTAGTTGTTAATACTGCAAGTTATTGCGGATTTACAAAACAATATAATGATTTGCAGCAATTGTGGGATTTATATAAAGAAAAAGGTTTAGTTGTTCTTGGTGTTCCTTCAAATTCATTTAATCAGGAAAAAAAAACTGAAAAAGACGTTAAAGAATTTTGTGATGTTAATTTTAATATAAATTTTCCTCTTACATCTATTAATGAAGTTAAAGGTGAAAATGCGCATGAGATTTTTAAATGGGCAAAAAAAAATCATGGTAATTCAGCTATTCCTAAATGGAATTTTCATAAAATTTTAATTAATAAAAAAGGAAAGGTTGAAGATACTTTTTCATCATTTACAAAACCAACGTCAAAAAAGATTATTTCAAAAATTGAAGAAATATTATAAATTTATAGACAAGCCATCATAGGCTGGTAAAATATTTTTTGGTAATTTTTTTTTTAAAGAATTATAATCTAAATCTGAATGTAAATTAGTTAGTATAGCTTTTTTTGGAGCAAATTCTTTAATCAAATTAAGGCTATTTTTCAAATTTAGGTGAGATGGATGATATTTATTCCATAAACAATCAATAATTAAATAATCTAAATTTTTAAAATGTTTGTAATCTTTCTTAATAATTTTACTTACATCGCTTATATAGGCCAATCTATCATCAACTATGTAACAAATACTATCTACATTTCCATGTTTAACTTTTATAGATTTAATATTTAATTTCTTTAATCCATCTTTAATTAACATCTTTTTTTTAATTGAATTTAATTTTAAAATTGCAGGATATCCTTTATTTTGGTTAACAAAACAATACTTAAAATTGCTCATCAAGTATTTTCGAGTTGGTTTATCAGCAAAAACTGGAATAGGTTTTTTATTTTTAATAAAAAAGACTCTAAGATCATTTATACCATGTGTTTGGTCAGCATGCATATGTGAATAAAAAACTTTGTTAATACTACGGACTTTATTATTGATTAATTGTTGCCTTAAATCAGGTGAAGTATCAATAATGATTGTTTCATTTTTTGTTTTTATTAAAGCTGAACATCTCGATCTAAAATTTTTTTTATTTCGACTATTACATTTTCCAAAATATCCATCAGGTCTGGGAACACCCATTGAGCTTCCACATCCTAAAATTATAAATTTCATAGATATATTTAGTTAAAAAGATTATTAAAATTTTTTGAAGTTATATTAATTAATTCATCTTTGGATATATTCTTTATTTCTGCAAGCTTTTTTGCAGTATATTCTATAAAGGAAGGTTCATTTTTTTTGCCACGTTTAGGTTCTGGGGCCAAATATGGACTATCAGTTTCAATCATAACTTTATCTGATGGAATAAATTTGAAAGTTTCTTGAAGTTCAGTTGATTTTTTAAATGTTATTATTCCACTAGCTGAAAAATAAGTATTAAAGTTTAATAATTTTTTTGCAAAATGTTTTGAACCAGTAAAACAATGCATTAGAATTTTAAGTTTATAATTTTTATATTTGTTAAAGATTTCTAATGTTTCAGCTTCTGCATTACGTGAATGAATAATTAAAGGTATATTTAATTCTTTTGCAGCCATTATATGCTTTTCTAAACTTTCAATCTGATCTTTTTTATCACTATTGTTGTAATAAAAATCTAATCCTGTCTCTCCTACTCCAATAATTTTTCGATTTATTTTAATTTCATTAATTATAAGATCTGATGATACTTTATTACTTTTAGTTTCATGTGGGTGAATACCATAAGTCCCATAAATTATTTTATCTTTTTTAACAATTTCTTTAATTTTTAAAAAGCTATTTAATGTAGTACAAATAGTTAATATTTTTTTAATACCAACATCTTTAGATCTTTTTATTATATTATCTAAGTCACTGTGTAAGGGCTCATGATCTAAATGACAATGAGAATCAATCATTTTTTTTTTCAATTTTTTTAAACAGTATATCAATCATATTAATATTCGACTCTGCCTTTAGATAATTATTATTACTTAAGGTAGAAAATTTAATCTCTTTTTCTGAAATTTTAAAAATTTGTAAAGCTTTTAAAGCTGACTCAGGAATAATTGGATATAACATAAAACTAATTCTTCTTACAATTTCTAAAGTTGTATAAACAATTGTATTTAATCTTACAAGATTATCCTTTTTTTTCCATGGCTCTTGATCATTAAAATATTTATTTGTTTCAAATAAAGAATTTACAATAAAATCAATGTAAAAATTAACATCTTGATTATCAATTTTCTCTCTTATCAAATTAAGATCAAATTTATCCAAAAGTTTTAAATCACTTTTCTCAAAATTAATTTCACTAGGTATTTTTCCTTTACAGTTTTTAATTGTAAACGCAGTTACTCTTTGACAAAGATTCCCAAAATTATTAGCAAGGTCACTATTGATACAATCTTCTAATTTATCTTGTGAAATATTACCATCATTACCAAATGATACCTCTTTAATAAGATAATATCTTAATGGATCTAAACCATATTTATCGATTATGTCAATAGGATCTAAAATATTTCCTTTAGATTTAGACATTTTTTCTTCACCAGATAAAATCCAACCATGACTATATATTTTTTTTGGTAAAGGAATTTTAGCTGCTAGTAAAAAAGCTGGCCAATAAACAGCATGAAACCTTAAGATATCTTTTCCAATTAAATGAATAGAAGCTGGCCAAAAATTTTTATATAAAATATCAGATTTATCAGGATAATTTAATGCACTTAAATAATTCGTAAGGGCGTCTAACCAAACATAGATAACATGATTATCATCTTCAGGAACTTTTATACCCCAGGAAAAACTTTTTCGACTAACAGAAAGATCTTTTAAACCGTTCTTAACAAAACTAATTACCTCATTTTTCCTTGCTTGAGGTGATATAAATTCAGGATTTTTATTGTAATAATCAAGTAAAGGCTTTTGCCACTTTGATAATCGAAAAAAATAAGACTCTTCATCCATCCATTCTACGAATGATTTAGATAATTTAGCTTGTTTCTTTCCGTCAATTTCCTCAACTTCATCATCATTATAGAATGCTTCATCAGAAACAGAATACCATCCAGAATATTTTGATAAGTAGATATCATCATTTTTTTTTAATTCGCTCCACAAAGATTGCACAGATAATTTATGTCTATCTTCAGTTGTTCTTATAAAATCAGTATTTGTAAGATTTAATATTTTTGAAAGATTTCTAAAGGTTTGACTTATTTCGTTACAAAATTTTAGGGGTTCAATATTTTTTTTTTCAGCAGCTCGCTGAATTTTTAAGCCATGTTCATCAGTACCTGTTAAAAAATTTACATTAAAATCGTCAATTCTTTTAAATCTTGCAAAAAAATCAGCAATGATGCTAGAATAAGCATGACCCATATGTGGTTTTGCTGAAGGGTAATATATTGGTGTAGTTATATAAAAATTTTTATCCATTAAATATTTCTCTATTAAGTTCTATAAATAATGATTCTTCATCAAGATTAAATTTTTTGGTATCAGATATTCTTTTAAGAAGATAATTATACTTGTTATAAATCTTTGAAGAATAATTAATATTCATTTTTCCAAAGTAAAATTCGATAAAATCAAAAATTTGATATTTTATAAAATTATCTTTTTTATAATAATTATCTTTTATGAGAAGTTTTATAAAATCTTTAAGATTAAAGTTAGATAGGTCAAATTCATTTATTTTACTAAAAATATATAGTTTATAGATATTTCCTGGCGTGGAATAATAATTAATCAAATCATTATTAATAACGTCTTCTATCTTAACTTCTATTAACTTATTAGCCACTAATAGAGATTCTTTATTACTAAGAGATATCTTAAAATTAATACATCTTGATAATAAAGTTGATAAAATTTTTTTATTATTATTTATTAAAATAAAAAAAACATTTTTTGTAGGTTCTTCTAAAATTTTCAATAATGCATTAACCGCATTTTTATTTAAAAACTCAATATTGTTAATCAAAATAAATCTAGGTTTGTTGTTTAATGAGAATTTATTTAAAGAAGAAATTAATTCTCTTATTTGATCTATATCAATGTTCTTTTTATCTTGTTTTATCTCGATTTTTAGTAAGTTAGGATTTGATCCATTTAGGACAGTTTTAAATGAATGATTATTAGAATTTATTTCAAAATTATTTTTATCATATTTGTAATCCTCATCTTTAGATAGAATGTAATTGATAAAGTGAAATGCCAAAGTAGATTTACCCAGACCTTTCAATCCACTTAATAGAATTTTGTTTGGTAGATTATTGTTTGAATCTAATTGAATGAGTTCATTAATAAAATTATCTAAACCAAACAATTTGGTTTGGTTAATTGATTTTAAATTATTCATATAAGTTTATTTATTTTTTCTATTATCAATGATTTATTTCTATCCATATCTAAATTTGAATTAATTATCTGGTATTTTGTTTTATTTTTTTTAGATAGTTTTAAATATCCATTCTGTACTTTTTGATAAAAATTATTTTTGAATTTATCATATCTATTCAGAGACTTTCTTAACTTAAGTCTTTTTAACATGTTTTTTTTGTTTACAATATTTAAAAAAGTAAAATCTATTGAAAAATCTTTTAATAGATAATTATTTAAATACCTAATTAAAGAGATATTTACACCTAATCCATAATGTTGATATGCAATAGTTGAGTCAATGAAACGATCAATAAGTATAATTTTTTTTTTATAATTCTTTTTTAAAATTGACATATTTTCACTTCTTGCTGCTTGATAAAGAAGTAAATCAGTTTCTTTATTAAAATTTGATTTTTTATTTAAGATTATTTTTCTAATTTTTTCAGCATTTAAACTTCCACCTGGTTCTCTGATTTTGATATATGAAATTCTTTTTTTATCCAAATATTTTGCTAATTGTGATATATGGTAACTTTTACCACTACCCTCTATTCCCTCAAAAACAATTACTGGTTTTTTAGACATCACCCCAGATCAAATAATTTAAAGATTTTATTAATCTTGAGAAAATATTTACTTTTTTAACTTCTTTTAGAGCAAATAAATCATATTCACCAATAATTTCTTGATCATAAACAATTTTTAATTTTGCTAAAACTTGGTCTTTTTTAATTGGAGCTTCTATTGGTCCTTCATATAACATTTTTGCTTTCAGTTTTTTCTTTTGCCCTTTTTTTATAGTCTTATATATATCTTCATTTGTATAAACTTTAACAAAATTTTCCTTGCCTAACCAAACATCGACGCTATCAAATGGTTTATTTTTTTGTGAGATTTTTATCAAATCAAAATTTGTCAGCCCATAAGTTAAAAGTTTTGAACTTTGTCTAGAACGAGATTTTTTAGTTTCAAAACCACTTCCTACAGCGACTAACCTTCTTCCATTTCTTTCAATTGAAGAAGCTAATGAATATCTTTCAACTGCTAAATAACCTGTTTTAATTCCATCAGCACCTATATTTTTATATAAAAGCGGATTTCTATTACCCTGTGTTATTGGATCCCCTCCTGTTCTATCCCAAGTAAATTCTTTTTCCTTGAACCATTCGTAATATTTTGGATGGTTTTTAATTAAATAGTTAGACATAATCATTATATCTCTAACAGTTGAATAATTATCCGGATCATTAATACCTGATGAGTTAGCAAAATTTGTGTTAAGCATGCCAATTTCTTTTGCCTTTGAGGTCATCATTATAGCGAATTCCTCCTCGGTACCCGCTATACCTTCAGCTAAAGCAATACAAGCATCATTACCAGACGCAACAATTATTCCTTTAAGTAAATTTTCTACTGAAACTTCGTCACCTACCATTACAAACATAGATGAGTATCCTGAAGTTGATAGTCTCCATGCTTTTTCTGAAATAATAAATTTTTCGTTTAATTTTAAATCACCTGATTTAATTAAATCAAAAGCAATAATACTTGTCATTATTTTTGTCATAGAGGCTGGGTAAATTGATCTATCAGGTTCTTTTTCGTATAAAATTTCACCTGATAGAAAATCTTGTAGTATTGCAGTTCTAGCTTTAATTTCAATATTTGCTTGTATTATTGTACAAAAAAATAACTGAGCAATAAATATTAAGATAAAATTTTTAAACATTTTTTAAA
>CACAKN010000002.1 GCA_902533075.1 uncultured Pelagibacteraceae bacterium | reverse complement strand
ATAATAACAAACTTTGATATTGAAAAAGAAAGCGAATATCTAAAAATTTTAAATCCTAAACTATCCAATCTAGAAAAAAAAAAAATTAATAATATTGCTAAAGATTCATTGATTAATGAGATTGTAAAAAAGAGTGAGATCCAACAAAAACTAAATATTAATAAAGAAAACGCTTTTGTGGATGAACATCTCAGAAAACTCTACACAAAATTAAATTTTAATAATGAAGAAGAATTTAAAAAGTCTCTTAAAATAAAAAAAAATTACTCACTGGAGGAAATAAAAGAAAAAATTAAAATAGAAATTTTATGGAATGAACTTATTTATCTTAAATATAGAAATCAATTAAAAATCGACACAAAATCTTTATTAAAAAAAATAGAAAAAAATGATAACGATTTCAAAAAAGAATATTTATTATCTGAAATAGTTTTTGAGGCCAAAAAAGGAAAGCGTATCAGTGATTTGATAAAAGAAATCAAATTGAGTATTTCCGAAATTGGATTTAATAATACTGCTAATATTTTTAGTATCTCAGAAAGTTCAAAATTGGGTGGTAAAATTGGATGGATTGATGAAAACAATTTATCAAATGCTATATATGAAAAATTAAATGTTATTAATAAAGGTGAAATCACTGATGCTTTAAAAATTGGAAATAATTTTTTAATTCTAAAAATTGAAAGTATAAGGAAAACTAAAATAAAAATAGATAAAAAAAAATGAATTAAAAAAAATGATACAATTTGAAACTAATAAACAATTAAACCAATTCTCCCGTGTTTTTTTTAACAAATCTAAATTAAATTATTCTATAGATGAAAATTAAACCAATAATAATTGTACCAGGACAACAAAAAAGTATTTTTTTTGAGATTTTTTTTAAATCTCTAAAATTATACAAATCCAAAAGTCCATTAATTTTAATTACCTCGCGTGAGCTTTTAATATCTAAAATGAAAAAATATAATTTTAAAAAAAATTTAAGAATTCTTAATATTAATAATTTACAAAAAACTTATCTGAATAATAAAATGTTGAATGTTATTAATGTAAATTTAAATACTTTAAAAACTAAAAAAACCTTACCTACAAACTCACATGTATTAAAATGCTTTAAAACTGCATTTAAATTACTTGAGTCTGGTATTACAGATAAATTTATAAATGGCCCTATAAATAAAAATCAAATTTTAAAAAAAAAGTTTTTAGGTGTTACCGAATTTATATCTAAGCATTTTAAAATTAAGAATTCGGCTATGCTTATATACAATAGAGATCTGTCAGTATGTCCATTAACAACTCATCTGCCATTAAAGTTAGTATCTAAAAAAATCAACAAAAAATTGATTATTAGTAAAGTAAATTTAATAGATAATTTTTATAAAAGGAACTTTGGATTTAAACCAAAAATTGCTGTCACAGGCTTAAATCCTCATTGTGAAAGTGTTCTTAATTTTAATGAAGATAAAAAAATAGTAGATCCTTCTATTAAAATTTTAAAAAAAAAAGGTTACAAGATTTACGGACCTTTCCCCGCAGATACACTTTTTTTAAGGCAAAATAGAAAAAAATATAATGTGATTTTAGGAATGTATCATGATCAGGTCTTAACACCAATAAAGACGCTTAAAGAGTATGATGCTATAAATATAACACTAGGGTTACCTTTTTATCGTATTTCCCCAGATCATGGACCAAACGAAAAAATGATAAATAAGAAATTATCAAATCCACTTAGCCTAATTAAAGCTATAAAATTTCTAGATCAAAGGTGATTAAAGCAAAAAAAAGTTTAGGTCAAAATTTCTTAATTGATAAAAATATTATAAAAAAAATATCTGATATAATTAATATTGAAAACAAAACTATACTTGAAGTTGGGCCAGGTACTGGAAATTTAACCTCGTCATTATTAGAAAAAAGACCGAAAAAATTTTTTGTTATTGAAAAAGATAAAGATCTTATTATTTCATTAAAAAAAAAATTTAATGACAAAATTAAAATTATTAATGATGATATTCTAAAATATAATGAAAATTCTCTTAGTAAAGAGGAATTAATAGTATTTGGAAACTTGCCATATAATATATCAACAGAAATTTTATGTAAATGGATATTAAATTTAAAAAAAAAAAGTTTTTGGTTTAGTAATTTAATACTTATGTTTCAAAAAGAAGTTGCTGATAGAATAATTTCTGAACATAATTCATCTAAATATGGAAGATTGACAATACTGGCTAATTGGAAATTGAGTATAAGAAAAATTATGGATATAAAACCTAGTAGCTTTTCCCCAAAACCAAAAATTGATAGCTCACTTCTTTTTTTTTCACCTAAAAAAAAATTTTTTGAGATTCAAAATCCACATAATTTAGAAAAAATTACAAGAATATTCTTTAATCATCGAAGAAAAATGATCAAAAAACCTTTTAATCAATTATATAACGGTAACATGAATATCATTAAAAAACTCGATATTGATCTTAATTTAAGACCACAAAACTTAGACTTAAATACTTACTATAAACTTGTGGAAGAATATGAAAAATTAAGAGGTTAATTTTTCAACATGTGTCCTAATATAATCTAAATCATAATCTTTTGATCCATTATTTATCTCAGCATAAATTAGGTCATTTATTTTTGAAAAACATTTATTTAAATCTTCATTTACAACTACATAATCATAATTAATCCAATGTAAAACATCTCTACCAAACTGCTTCATTCTTTCTTCGGCTATTAATTTATCTTTCATGTCTCGATTTGATAATCTTTTAAATAAAACTTCTTTACTTGGAGGTAAAATAAAAAAAGTAATTAATTTATAATCTAATTTTTTATTTTTAATTTGATCTGCTCCTTGCCAGTCAATATCAAATAAAATATTTTTTCCTTTATTTAATTTGTCTATTACTGGTGTTCGAGTTGTGCCATAATAATTATTGAATACTTTAGCGTATTCTAAAAACTCTTCATTTTTTATTAATCTTTTGAATTTTTCCTCAGATACAAAAAAATAATCTTTGTCTGGAATCTCACTTGGTCTTGGTTCGCGTGTTGTGTGTGATATGGAAACTTCAAAATTATCTAATTTTGAGAGTAAACTTACAAGTGTTGTTTTACCTGCTCCAGAGGGAGAAGATAAAATAATCATGACCCCATCATTTTCTGTGGGCATTAAAAAACTAGTTAGCTTTTCCTTCAATAAATTTAACAGCATCTCCAACTGTTAAAATCTTTTCAGCTTCGCTATCAGAAATTTCAGATCCGAATTCTTCTTCAAAAGCCATTACCAGCTCAACCGTATCTAAACTATCTGCTCCCAAATCATCTATAAAACTTGACTCTTCAGTTACTTTTGCTTCATCTATACCTAAATGATCTGCAACTATTTTTTTTACCTTACTTGAAACATCTTCTGACATTTTAATCCTTTATTGTTTTAAATTCTTATTAGTTTAAAAACTTGTAATGTCAAGCCATATACATGCCCCCATTAACATGCAATGTTTCACCATTAATGTAATTTGATTGATCAGAAGCTAAAAAAATAACAGCATTTGCGATATCCTCTGGCTCTCCTAGTCTAGCAGAGGGTATTTTGGATATTATAATCTCTTTAAATTTTTCATCGATTTTATCTGTCATTGCTGTTTTAATAAAACCAGGTGATATACAATTAATATTAATATTTTTTTTAGCATACTCTATTGCTAAACTTTTTGACATTGCAACTATTCCAGCTTTAGAAGCTGTATAATTAGCTTGACCTAAATTTCCTGTATGTCCAACAATTGAAGTAATATTTATAATTTTACCTTTTTTATTTTTTAACATTTTTTTTATAGCAAATTTACTCAATAAAAATGTTGATGTTAAATTGATATCAATTACCCTTTTCCATTCTTCTAAACTCATCCTAATTGCTAGATTATCTTTTGTAATACCAGCATTATTAATAATACAATCCAATTTTCCACCAAGTTTATTAGTTGCGCTTTCAATAAATTCTTCAATTTTTTCTGTTTGTGAAATGTCAAATTTTAAAATTTGAATATTTTCAAATTTTGACTTTAGGCTTTCTAATTTTTCACTATTAGTACCTGAGGCTAAAATATTTGCTCCTTGATCACTTAACTTTTTTATTATCGAATTACCTATTCCACCAGAGCCACCTGTTACTATTATATTTTTATCTTTTAAATCATTCATATATTAAGATCTTTTATATTAATCTCATTATTAATAGTATTGATTTTTACATTTTTATTAATTCTTTTTACTAGTCCTGACAACACTTTTCCTGGCCCTATTTCAATAAATTGCATGACGCCTTTATCAATCATATTCAATACACTTTCTCTCCATCTTACTCTTTTTTCAATTTGATCAATTAATAATTGTTTTAATTCATTTTTGTTAGAAATTTCATTTGCGGTAACATTGGAAATTAACAATATTTTAGAATCTTTAAATTCAACTTTTTCAATTTCATTTTTCATAACTTTGGTTGCCTCAGTCATTAAAGTGCAATGAAACGGTGCACTCACTGGTAATTTGATATTTTTTATAGAATTTGATTTTAAAACTTTAATTAATTTATCCAGGTCCGAGTTCTTTCCACTTAATACAATTTGACCATCTGAATTATCATTTGCAATTTCAGCTCTAAAATCACTTTGATTATTCTTTAAAATCTCCTCTAAAATACCAACTGTTGAGCCCAAAACAGCCACCATACCACCTTCACCTTTTGGAATAGCATTTTGCATAGCATCACCTCTTATTCTTAAAAGCTTTATAGTCTCAGAAAAACTCAAATATCCCGCGCAAGATAATGCAGAATATTCTCCTAATGAATGTCCAGCAAAATATTTTGCTCTTTTTAAATCAATATTAAACTCTTTTTCTATTACTTTAAAAATTGAATAACTTATAAGAAATATAGCTGGTTGAGTATTTATTGTTATATCCAATTCTTCCTTTGGTCCTTCTAAAATAATTTTTGATAAGGATATTCCTAATGTATCATCTGCTTCTTTGAACAGCTCTTTTACTAGTTCAAATTTTTGAAAAAACTCTTTTCCCATGCCCACTAATTGTGATCCTTGGCCTGGAAATATTACTGAAAACATCCTAAAAACTTATAATAATAGTTATTTTTTCTATTGTAATTAAAGATTTATAATAGTATATCCACACTTTTTATTAAAGAATATTAATGAATTTTTACGAACATACAATTATAGCTAGACAAGACGCTTCACCAAGTGAAATTAAACAACTTACCGACAAATACTCAAAAATTGTTGAAAAAAATGATGGAGAAATTGTTAAAACTGAAAATTGGGGATTGTTAAATCTATCATATCTAATCAAAAAGAATAGAAAAGGAAGTTATATTCACTTTAAAATCAAAGGTAATGGTAACGTAATTAGTGAACTAGAAAAAAATGAGTCAATCGATAAAAAATTATTAAGGTATTTGACAGTAAAAGTAAAAAAATTTGATTTAGAAACAAATTACTTTGTTAAAAAGGATGACAAAGAAAAGAAAGAAAGCGCTAAAAATTAGACATGCCAAAAAGACAAAGTGGAAATAAAAAAAGGTAAACAAAGTAACTTTGCAAAATTAAGTATTTTTCAACCTAACAAATATAAATTTAAAAAAAGTTGTCCTCTTTCAATCAAAGGAGCTCCAGTTATTGATTATAAAAATATAAAACTTTTAAAAAAATATGTTACTGAAAACGGTAAAATTTTACCTTCAAGAATAACAAATGTTAGTCAAAAAAAACAAAGAGAGTTATCATTGTCAATCAAAAGAGCAAGAAACTTAGCTCTTCTTTAAAAGATATCATGAAAGTAATTTTATTAGAAAATATTAAAAGAGTTGGATCTATAGGTGAAATAATAGATGTAAAAAGAGGCTTTGGCAGAAATTTTTTAATAGCTAACAAAAAAGCTTTATATGCATCTAAAGAAAATATAAATCAAGTTGAAAAAATAAAAGCTGA
Source organism: uncultured Pelagibacteraceae bacterium (assembly GCA_902533075.1). Lineage (GTDB taxonomy): Bacteria > Pseudomonadota > Alphaproteobacteria > Pelagibacterales > Pelagibacteraceae > Pelagibacter. Next base: position 71,526 of record CACAKN010000002.1, on the reverse strand, counting down.
TCTTTCAAAAAAAGATAATCAAAAAAAACAAGACGCTAAGGAAGTTTTTAATTCGATTAACAAAAAAATATTTAAAATAAAAAAACTTAGCACTGAAAATAATGAGTTATATGGGTCTGTCAAACCTACAGAGATATCAAAGTTAATTCTTGAAAATGAGAAAATAGAGATTAAACCGTCAATGATACAACCTGTTAAAGAAATTAAATCTTTAGGCAAATTCAAGACTAAAATATATTTACACTCTGACGTAGAAGCTGAGATTACAATTGACGTAGAGTCAGCAGAATTAATTAAATAATTATACAATTTTTTCCCCAATACTTTTAAGGAATTTTAATAAATTTTTTTTATTATACATTTGATATATGGAAAATAATTTAAGTTTAGTAAAAAACAACTTTAAAGAATTACCAAACAATATTGAAGCTGAACAAGCTGTAATTGGTTCTATATTAGTAACCAATGAAATTTTTGATGAAATTAACACTATTATCTCAAATAATAATTTTTATGATCCGATGCATCAAAAGATTTTTAGTGCAATTGAAAATCTTATTTATAAAGGAATGTTAGCAAATCCAATTACCTTAAAAAATTATTTTGAAGATGAAAAAGATGACTTAAATGTTCCTGAGTATCTTGTCAAAATTACTAAATTTTCTACTTCAACAAGACAAGCAACTGAATACTCAAGGATAATCTATGATATGTTTGTGAGAAGAGAGCTTATTAAAATTTCAGAACAAACAATTGATACAGCCAAACTTAATGATCTAAACACAAGTGGACAAAATATAATTGAAAATTCTGAGCGATTATTATTTGATCTTGCAGAAAAAGGTTCTTTTAATTCTTCTTTGATAAAATTTGATGAAGCTATGAGACAAACAATTGAAATGGCTTCAGCTGCATACAAAAATGAAGAGGGAATTGTTGGTGTACCAACTGGACTAAGAGATTTAGATGATAGACTTGGAGGTCTTCATCAATCTGATTTAATTATTATAGCTGGTCGTCCGTCTATGGGTAAAACTGCCCTAGCAACCAATATAGCTTTTAATGCTGCAAAAAAATTACAAGACAATGGAAAAAAATCATCTATTGCTTTTTTTTCCTTAGAAATGTCATCTGAACAATTATCTACCAGAATTTTAGCAGAACAATCTAGGATTAAATCAAATGATATAAGACGTGGAAGAATTTCAGATGAACAATTTGATAAATTTTTAGAGACATCAAAAAATATTTCAGAATTACCCCTCTATATTGATGAAACTCCAGCAATAAGTATAGCTGCTATGAGCAATAGAGCTAGACGAATAAAAAGACTATTTGGTCTTGACATGATTGTTGTTGATTACATCCAATTGATGAGAGGAAATTACAATAATAAAGATGGTAGAGTTCAAGAAATCTCTGAGATAACTCAAGGGCTAAAGGCTATAGCAAAAGAACTTTCGGTCCCAGTTGTTGCGCTTTCTCAACTTTCAAGAGCTGTAGAACAAAGAGATCAAAAAAAACCCCAATTATCAGACTTGAGAGAATCGGGTTCTATTGAGCAAGATGCCGATGTTGTAATGTTCGTATATAGAGAAGCATATTATTTAGAAAGACAAGAACCTAGACCTGCCACAGTTGAACATGCGGAATGGCAAGCCAAAATGAACGAGGTTTCAAATTTGGCAGAAATAATTATTGGTAAACAGAGACATGGACCAACTGGAAATATAATGCTGGAGTTTGAGGCAATGTTTACTAAATTTAAAGATACTCAAAACAGTTAAATTCTCATATAAAAGGGTTAGATGTTTGCCCAATTTTATCAAAAATACTATAATAAAAAATCCGAAATTTATTTTTATAATTTTAATTATAACCTTATTTAGTTTTGGTTATTATTCAAAAGATTTCAAATTAGATGCCTCCTCTGAAACTTTGCTAATTGAAGGAGATCCTGATCTTAAATATCTACAAGAAATATCTAAAAGATATGGTTCCAAAGAATTTCTTATATTAACATATACTCCAAATGAAAGTATGATTTCTGATACTTCAGTAAATAATCTTCTAAGTCTTAAGTATAAGATTCAAAGTTTAGATTGGGTTTATAGTGTCATTACTCTTTTAGATATTCCTTTACTAAACAGCTCAGACGAACCATTAGAGGTAAGACTTAATAACTTTAAAACACTTAAAGATGAAAATATTGATAAAGTAAGAGGTTTTAATGAAATTTTGGATAGTCCAGTATTTAGAAATTTTGTAATTAGTGAAGATGGTAAAACTAGTGGAATAATAGTTAATATAAAAAAAAATGAGGAGCTTAAAAATATTGCCAATAAATCAAAAGAAGAAATTGAAAAATTTAAAGAACAAATTAAAAAACAAAATCATCAAAATATTCTTGAAATAAGAGATGTTATTGAAAGCTATGAGAGTATAGGTAAAATTCATTTAGGTGGGATACCTATGATTGCTGATGATATGATGTCATTTATTAAAAGTGATATCATTGTTTTTGGCATAGGTGTTCTTTTATTTATAATTGGAACCTTATGGTTCGTTTTTCGAAAACTAATATGGATTATAATTCCTATAAGCAGCTGTTTATTTTCTGTAATAATTATGATGGGCTTACTAGGATTATTAGGATGGAAAGTTACTGTAATATCATCAAACTTTATTGCTCTAATGTTAATTTTAACTATGGCAATGAATATTCATATGTGCACTAGATTTTTACAACTAAAAGAAAAACATCCTAGTAAGAGCATTTTTGATTTAATATTATTGACTACTAATAAAATGTTTTGGCCAATTCTTTATACTGTCTTAACAACTATTATAGCTTTTCTTTCTTTAATTTTTAGTGAAATAAAACCAATTATAGATTTTGGATGGATGATGACATTTGGTTTAATTACATCGTTTATAATAACATTTACATTATTACCAACTTTAATTAATTTTGCACCTCAAGAAAATATTTCTTTGAAAAAATATAAAGACTCAAAAATTATAATTTTATTTGCTAAAATTTCACAAAATTATTCTAAGCTGGTTTTTCTCACCACAGCAATAATTATTATTTTAAGTTTAATTGGAATAAGCCGTCTTGAAGTTGAAAATAGTTTTATTAATTATTTTAGTAAAAAAACTGAAATTTATAAAGGTATGAAGCTTATTGATGAAAAACTTGGTGGAACTACTCCATTAGAAGTAATTCTAAAATTTCCTAAAAAAGAAAAATTAAAAAAAAACAGAAGATGATGAATTTGAAGATTGGGGTGATGAAGATGAACAAAACAACGAAAAATACTGGTTTACTAAAGATAAAATAGACAAGATTGCATCTGTTCATAATTATCTTGAAAACTTACCTCAGGTAGGAAAAGTTTTATCTTTCTCCTCAATTATTGAAGTAGCTACTTTACTTAATAATAACAAACCATTGGGCACTTTGGAAATGGGAGTTTTGTATTCTAAAATACCAGAAAGTATAAAAAAAGAAATCATAGACCCTTATATTTCAATTAAAGATAATGAAGCCAGAATAAATCTACGAATAATAGATTCTCAAGAAAATTTAAGAAGAAATGATTTGATTAAAAAAATTAATTATGATTTGAAAAACAAATTAGGACTAGATGATAATCAGTTTAAACTCGGAGGTGTTTTAATTCTTTTCAATAATTTATTACAAAGTCTTTTCAAATCACAAATTTTAACTTTAGGATTAGTTATTATCGGTATTTTTTCAATGTTTCTAATACTTTTTAAAAATATCAAATTATCTTTAATAGGTGTAGTTCCAAATTTTATTGCTGCTTTTTTTATATTAGGAATTATAGGATTACTTGGAATTCCATTAGATATGATGACAATTACTATTGCAGCTATTACAATTGGTATCGCTGTAGATAATAGCATACATTATATTTATAGATTTAAAGAAGAATTCGATAATTTAAATGATTACAAAAAAACAGTTGATTTGTGTCACTCAACAGTTGGTAGAGCAATCTTAAATACCTCTATCACTATTGTTTTTGGTTTTTCAATATTAGTTTTATCTAAATTTATACCAACTATTTATTTTGGAATTTTTACTGGTCTAGCAATGTTTCTTGCGATGGTTTCTGTGTTAACATTACTCCCTTCTTTAATTTTATTGATCAAACCTTTTGGAAAATAACTTAATGTTAGATGAGTTTATAAATCTTTATAAAATTATTTCAATCTTAGATCTTTTTTATTTATTAATCACTTCTCTGTCACTAATCAAATGTTATAAAAAAGGTTTTGTTTTAAGTATTTTGTCAATGTTAAAATGGTTATTGGCTTACATTATAACTTTGTTAATTTTTCCAAAAATAAAACCATATCTTAAAGATATAATTGATAATGAATATGTGCTCGATATTAGCTTAGGGGTTGCAATATTTATTGTAGTAATATTTTTGGTACTTTTAGTTAACAAAGGAATCAGTAAGGCTGTCAATTACACTGGAATCGGAAGCTTAGATACAATTTTTGGATTCTTTTTTGGCTTCATTAGAGCATATATTATATCGATATGCATTTTTTCTGGTGCACATATAGTGTATAATTACGACAAATGGCCGATAAATTTAGATAAATCATACATCTTTCCATATTTGGAAAAAGGTAGTAATTATTTATTAAAAGAATTTCCTAATGAAAAAACATATCAAGACTCTAAAGAAAAAATTAAAGAACTTTGACCCTAAACTAAAAGAAGAATGTGGGGTATTTGGTATAAGTAATGCTAAAGATGCCTCAGCTCTAACTGCTCTTGGACTTCATGCTCTTCAGCATAGAGGTCAGGAAGGATGCGGAATTGTTACTTTTAATGGAAAACAATATTTTTCTGAAAAAAGATTTGGGTTAGTAGGAGATAATTTTAACAAAGAAAAAATACTTAATAATCTTCAAGGAGATTATGCAATCGGTCACAATCGATATAGTACTACGGGAGAGAACACTTTAAGAAATATACAGCCCTTTTTCGCTGATACAAATGCTGGTGGCATTGGTGTGGCTCATAATGGAAATTTAACCAATTCAATATCATTAAGAAAAAAATTAGTCGAGGATGGGGCAATTTTTTATACTACCTCTGACACAGAAACTATTGTTCAATTAATTGCTAAATCTAAAAGAACTAAGACTATTGATAAAGTTGTGGATGCTATATTTCAAATTCAAGGAGGTTATGCACTTGTTATGCTTACTCAAAAATCTTTAATTGGTGTAAGAGATCCGTTTGGTATACGACCTTTAGTAATAGGAAAATTAAAAAATAGCTATGTTTTAGCATCTGAAACATGTGCGCTAGATATAATAGGAGCAAAATTTGTGCGGGAAGTTGAAAATGGAGAGATAGTTTTGATAGAAAATGATGAACTAAAAAGTATTAAACCATTTCCACCAAAAAAAGTTAGGCCCTGTGTATTTGAATACATATATTTTGCAAGACCAGATAGTATTTTAGATAATAAAACAGCCTATGTGCATCGAAAGAATTTAGGAATAGAACTCGCAAAAGAAAACAATATTAATGCAGATATAATTGTTCCAGTTCCAGATTCTGGCAACGCTGCTGCTCTTGGATTTGCACAACATCTGGGTAAAAACTTTGAATTAGGACTTATACGTAATCACTATGTAGGAAGAACATTTATTGAACCAAGTCAAAAAATTAGAAGTTTAGGGGTTAAATTGAAATTAAATGCCAACAAATCAACTATCAAAAGTAAAGTTATAGTTTTGATAGATGACTCCTTAGTTAGAGGAACAACATCTTATAAAATAGTAAAAATGCTATATGATGCAGGAGCAAAAGAAGTACATGTTAAAATCGCTTGTCCAGAAATTAAATATCCCGATTTTTATGGTGTAGACACACCAACTAAAAAAGAACTTCTTGCTGCAAACAAAACAAATGATGAAATATGTAAATATATTGGGGCAAAATCTTTAAAATTTTTATCTCTAGAAGGAATGTATAGGGCAATAGGTTTTAACAAAAGGAATGAAAGTTACCCTCAGTTAACAGATCATTACTTTACAGGAGATTATCCAGTAAAACCTATAGATGAGCTTAATGACAATAAAGTTACACAACTATCATTGCTTAATACTGCATCTAATAATTAATTATGAAAAAAGTAAGTTTTAAAGAAATGAAAAAAGGAACAAAAGAAGATTATCTTTTTTTAGATAAGCATGAAAAAGAGTTCGCAAGTAAAACTGCAGATAGACTATTAAAATTTATGTCAGGACTAACTGAAACCCTTAAAGGATATCAAGTCTCGAGATTAGAGCATTCACTTCAAAGTGCGACTAGAGCTTATAACAATGGAGAAAGTGAAGAAATGATTGTTGCAGCTTTACTTCATGATATTGGAGATGAATTAGCTCCAATGAATCATTCGGAATATGCTGCTGCTATTTTAAAACCTTATGTTTCAGAAAGGACTCATTGGATAATTGAAAAACATGGAGAATTTCAAATGTTTTATTATGCACATCATTTAGGTGGAGATAAAAATAAAAGAGATAAATATAAAAATCACAAATATTATCAAGATACAATAGATTTTTGTGAAAAATATGATCAAAATTCATTTGATCCAAATTTCAAGTCTTTACCATTAGATTTTTTTAAGCCATTAGTTAAGAAAATTTTTTCAAGAAAACCATATTCATTACTTTAAATTTAAAATAAAATTGTTACTTAGTTTTTTATGATTGATACAAAAGATAAAATTATTGAATATTTTAATTCTGGCATTAAAAAAAATAAAGATTTAAAAATTGGAATAGAACATGAAAAATTTTTATTTGATAATAAAAAAAACAAAAGAATAGATTATTCAAAAATAAAAGAGATGTTTTCATCTTTATTAGAATTTGGTTGGAACCCAATTCAAGAGAAGGGAAATATTATTGGATTAAATAAAGAGGGTAAAAATATAACTCTAGAGCCCGGAAACCAAATAGAATTATCTGGAGAAAAACTAAATAATATGCATGAGGCTTGTGCTGAATCTCAAGATTATTTATTTGAATTAAGACAAGTAACCAAAAAACTAGGTATAAGTATTGTTAGTGCGGGATTTGATCCAATTTCAAAACTTGAAGAAATTCCGAATAATCCAAAACAAAGATACAAGCTTATGACTAAAAAAATGCCAATTGAAGGCAAGCTAAGTTTAGATATGATGTATCGAACGTGCGGAACTCAATTAAATATTGATTATAATTCAGAACAAGATTTTATTAAAAAATTTAGAGTTGTAAATTCTATAGTTCCTATTTCAATTGCTTTATTTGCTAATTCATCAATTGTAGAAAAAAAACAAAGTAATTATTTGTCATATAGATCAAAAGTTTGGCAAAACACCTCCAGGGGTGGGCTTCCAAAATTATTTTTTGAGGGATTAAACTTTGAAAAATATTCAGAGTTTGTTATGAATTTTCCGATTTTATTTATCCAGGAAAAAGAAAAATTTATTTCTGGTCAAAAATATATTTTTAAAGATTTTATGGATGGTAAAATTAATGAAATTAATAATCGATTACCAAATAAAAACGATTTATCCTTACATCTAAGCACAATTTTCACAGAAAATAGATTAAAAAAATATATAGAACTAAGATCAATGGACACTTGCGGCTGGGACTGCTTGTGTGCTGGTCCTGCTTTTAATGTCGGGATGCTTTATGGAAATCTTGATGAAGTTTATGAATTAGTTTCTAAATGGGATGAAAATAAAATTATTAATGCTTATATTGAAGCTCCTAAAAAAGGATTTAATACACAGCTAATGGGCAAAGATCTTCTCTACTGGGCATCTACTTTATTTAAAATGTCAAAGAAAGGGTTAGAGAATAGAGACATAATTAATAAAAATAAAAAAAATGAATCTTTATTTTTAAATCACCTGCAAAAAGTTATTGATAATAAAACTACAAATGCAGATCATATGATTAATGAATTTTCGAGAAGTGAAGATTTAAGTAAATTATATGACAAATAAAATCGTTGCAATTCAAGGTGATCATCCCTCAAAGCTAAACCCTTCAACTGATACAAGTATTTTTTTGGCTAAGGTAGTGCAAGATAAAAAATATAAAATATTTTATTATAGTCCTAAAGACCTTTCGGTAATAAATTTTAAAGTAATAGCAAAAGGTTTTTTTATAAAATTTTATTATAATAAAAAAAAGTTTTTTAAAATTTTTAAAAAACAAAAATTAGAACTTTCAAAATGTAAATTTATATTAATCAGACAAAATCCGCCTTTTAATCTAGAGTATATTTCTACCACATATATCCTAGATAAGATTAAAGAAAAAGTAAAAATTATCAATAATCCAAGTTCAATAAGAAATATTTCTGAAAAACTTTATTCAATGAAATATCTTAAATTTATGCCAAGTACGATTTTTACTCAAAATATTATTGAAATAAAAAATTTTTTTAAAAATCATAAGAGAATAATTTTAAAACCTATTCATAGTTATGGTGGCAATGATATTCTTCTATTAGATAAGTTTAATTTTAATATTATAAATAAATATATTAAAAAACATAACTATATAATGTGTCAAAAATATTTACCTAAAATATACAAAGGTGATAAAAGAGTTTTTTTAATAAATGGAAAAATTGTTGGGGCAATTTCAAGAATTCCAAAAAAAGGATCTTATTTAAGCAATCTAAGTAAAGGAGCCAAACCAGTAAATACTAAACTTACAAAAATAGAAAAAAAAATATCTGAGCTAATTGCAAAAGATTTAAATAAAGAAAATATATTTTTTGCTGGAATTGATTTTATTGATCAAAAGCTAAATGGAGACATAAATGTAACATCTCCTACAGGATTAAAAACTTTATATGATCTATCTGAGATAAACCTTGCTAAAACTTTTTGGAAAGAATTAAAGGCATGAAAAATCTATCTGATCAACATAAGGGATCTTTAATGGCTTTTGTAGCAGTTATGTTTATCACGCCAGACTCTTTGTTTATAAGGCTTTCAAATGTTGATACTTGGGGTTTAGTTTTTTATAGGGGAATAATTCCATTTTTTACAGTTTTTTTAGGAATGTTAATTATTTATAAATTAAGTTTTTTCAAAATTCTTTTTACTACTGGATACCATGGTCTTATATATATCTTCACATTCAGTGTAACAAATATTACTTTCGTTGTATCAATACAAAATACTAATGTAGCAAATACACTTGTCATGATTGCTACTGCACCAATGTTATCAGCTATTCTTGGGGCAATTATTCTGAAAGAACCTCCAGATAAAAAGACTTGGGTTTCAATAATTATAACATTTGTTGCTATAATTTATATTTTTTTTGACTCTCTCAAATTAGGTAATTTCTTTGGGGACATATTAGGTTTTATTACTGCAGTTGGTTTAGCTGTAGGAGCTGTAACAATTCGATCAGCTAAATCAAAAAATTTGGTTCCAGCTGCTGTTGTTGGAAAGCTTTTTGTTGCTCTTTTTGCTCTTTTATTTATTGAAAGCTTCAATTTGAATGAAAAAGATATCCTAATAGTACCTTTAATGTGTATTCTTTGCGTAGCAATACCTTTTGTTTTGGTTACTATAGCTCCAAGATTTATACCTGCTGCTGAAGTCAATTTATTTTTTTTATTGGAGACCATTATAGGTCCTATATGGGTTTGGTTAATCATTAAAGAACAACCAAGTATAGAGACTCTCCAAGGTGGATTAATTATAATTACAACAATAGCTATACACTCCTTTTTAAAACTTAAAAATTCCTAGGCTTGTCACAATTAAGACTTGATTTAATAATACATCGCGAATAGGTACATCAGATTTATGAATAAAGTTTTAAAAAATTCTTGGGCACTATTTTTGGGTATGGGTTTTATAATGATGGCCTATGGTTTCCAAGGCTCTTTACTAGGCGTAAGAGCAGTCCAAGAAGAATTTAGTTTAACAGCAACTGGGTTCATGATGTCAGGGTATTTTGTAGGATACTTTGTGGGTGCAGCAACTATTCCTAATATAATTTCAAGAGTTGGTCATATAAGAGTTTTTGCGGCTTTTGCTTCTTTAGCGTCACTGGTTATTTTGGTCCACTCAATTCTAATAAATCCATTTATTTGGTTTTTGTTAAGAGTTCTAACTGGAATAAGTATGGTCTGTATTTATACAGTCGCTGAAAGTTGGTTGAATGATAGGTCAAGTAATAAAAATAGAGGGAGTGTATTATCAATTTACATGGTAATTCTGTACAGCACTATGGGTGTTGGTATGTTTCTACTTAACTTTAGTAGTCCACAAAATTTTCAGCCTTTTATTTTGATTTCAGTGATTACATCAGCAGCACTAATACCAATTTTGCTTACAAAGAAAAAACCACCTACTTTTAAAAAAATTAAGGCTATGACTCTTAAAAATCTTTATGAGGCATCACCTTTTGGAATGGTGAGTTCTTTTTTTTATGGAACGATTCAGTCTGCTTTATTCACTTTATTAGCAGTTTATGCAACATCAATGAATTTTACAATATTAGAAATTTCTATTGTAACTTTTCTTCTAGCTATTTCTGGAGCTGTATCACAATTTCCAGTTGGAAAAATATCTGATCTATACGATAGAAGAAAAGTAATAGTTTTTTCTACTTTTGGTGCTGCATTTTTTGCCCTACTAGCAATTTTAGTTTCAAGACAAATGTATTTACCTGATGGTCTCGCAACTAGTAAAACTTGGTTTTATATTTTTCTAATTCTTTTTTCTTTTTTTAGTTTACCAATGTTTTCTCTGATTTTAGCTCATACAAATGATTATATTCCTAAAGAAAAATTTGTTGCTGCTGGAGCAGGTCTTCAGTTTGTATTTGGTCTTGGCGCAATGGGTGGTCCTTTTTTATGTTCACTTTTTATGGATTTAGTAGGTTCAAATGGTTTCTTTGTATTTTTGTGTTTTTTTCATTCAATTATTGGTTTTTTTGGTATTTATAGGATGAGAGTAAGACAAACTGTTGATAACCCTGACTCACAATTTGTAGCTATGCCACAGACGATTACACCAGCAGGTATAGAGTTAAATCCCACAACAGAACCTATTGAAGAACCGATAAAAGAAGAGAAGATAATTTAGTTAAGCCTCTCAATAAATTTAGACATTTTTGAAATAACATCTTTTTTTGATAAATTATTTGTATTAATTAATATTGAGTCTTTAACTTTTATTAAAGGACTATTTTTTCTATTTTTATCCATAAGAGTTCTTTTATTAAGAGACTTTTTAACTTCTTTTAAAGGAACCTTTTTCTTTAATTCTAACCATCTTCTATAACTTGCCACATCTATATTGCATTTAAAATAAAAAGCTAAATCATATTTTGGATTTTTTGCAAGAATTTTACTAGCAATGTCTCTACCTTCAACGCAAATCATCTTGTTTTTTTTTATTATTTTTGTTTGGAATCTATTTATAATTTTTCTTACTTTTCTATTTTTTGCTAAAAAAGCAACATGGTTACTTATTTGCTCTGTGTGTAAATTCTGTTTGGCTATTTGCCTATAAGAAATATTATTAAATCTTTTCTTTAAGAAGGAAACAATATTTTTAGGATTGTGTTTAATAATTGATTTACTTCCGTATCTGTACAAAAGACCTGAATTTATTAATAATAATTTATATTTTTTTGAAATTAATTTTGCTGCAGTGCTTTTGCCACTAGCTGACTCGCCATCACATGCAATTATTAATTTATTAAATTTCCTCACAAAAAATTAATAATGTCTTGCTTACTTTAATGCAAAAGGAATATTACGAATTTATTGAATTATAAGTTAATAATCACTCATAGGTTGAAACTCAAAATAGTCACTGAAAAAAAATTTTTTTTCATTGATATATTGAATCAAACCAAATTCTTTGCTCAAATACACTTTTAAAAAATGACAAAAAAAAAAAATTTAAAATCTAAATTAAAAAAAAAAAGCTTAAAGAATAATAATGGTTTGGCTAAAATTGCGACTATTACAACTAAATCTTTAAGCAAAGCTTTTGTAAATTTTAAAAAAAAACCAAGAGTTAAAGAAAATAAAAGAAATTAAATTAAAAAAACTTCAAGAAAATAATGATCTTATTAAAGAAAAAAAGGAATTGAAAATTTGGGAAGAAAAATTAAAAAAAGAAGAAAATAAGTTTAGACTAAAAGAAGACGAATTAAGAATTAAAGAAAAAGATTTAAGATCTAAAGAAGATAATCAAAAAATTGAAAATGAAAGACTTGTTAAAAAAGATGAAAATTTAGTTTCAATTGCTAACGATTTAAGAAACAAAGAAAAAGAGCTTAAGCTTAAAGATGAGGAGCAAAATAGAAAAGAAATTGATTTAAAAGCTAGAGAGGAGGAACAAAAAAATAGAGAATTAAAAGATTTAAGAAAAAAACAAAAAGAACAAAAGATTAAAGCGGATGAAGAAGCTCGACAAAAAGATTTTGAAGCACAAAGAATTAGAGAATGGGAACAAAAATTCGATGAAGATCAAAGAATTAAGCTTGAAGAGGAGTTGCAAAAAGAAGAAAGACTTAAAAGACGAGATCAATTAAGAAGAGCTATCGAAGAGGAAAAAGATAGATCTCTACAAGATGAATTATTCAAACGTCTAGATGATTTTGAAATAAATGAAACCAAAAAAAATTAAACTTTTTTTTAATTAGCATCTAATACAGCATGTAAAAATTTTTTAGTTCTCTCATTTTGAGGATTTCCAAATAATTCTTCTGGTGGCCCTTGTTCAAAAATTTTTCCATCATTAAAAAAACATACTCTGTCAGATATTTCTCTTGCAAAACCCATCTGATGAGTAACCATAATCATTGTCAAATTATGCTCTTTATTTAATGATCTTATGACATTTAAAACTTCACCTACAACTTCAGGATCAAGTGCTGAAGTTATTTCATCTAACAACATTACTTTCGGCCTCATAGCAAGTGCTCTTGCGATCGCCACTCTTTGTTGTTGCCCACCAGATAATCTACTTGGGTGTTGATCTTTTTTATCTGATAGACCAACAAGTTCTAATAATTCTAAGGCTCTTTCCTCTGCCTCTTCTTTTTTCATACCTAATACTTCAACTGGAGCTTCTATACAATTTTGTAAAGCTGTCATGTGTGGAAACAAATTAAATTGTTGAAACACCATACCTATTTTCGATCTTCTTTCTCTTAAATATTTTTCATTCGCTTTAACTAAACTTCCATTCGAATCCATATGTGTTAAAGGTTCTTCATCTAAATAGATTACTCCACCGTTAATCTTTTCCAAAGTCATTAAAACTCTCAATACTGTTGTTTTTCCTGATCCAGATGGACCTATAATTGAAACCATTTCATTCTTTTTAATTTCTAAATTAAGTTTATCTAAAACAACTAAATCACCATATTGTTTAGTTACTTCATCAAACTTCACTATAATTTGATCTGAATTATTTTTTTTCATAATCTACTTTTTTATTTTACCTTGAGATATATTAACATCTCGTTCAAGTTTTCTTACCCACATTGCTGCAGGAATTGAAAGTGTCAAAAATATGATACCCACTAAAGTATAAGGTTCTAAATATCTATAATTATAACCACCAACTGCTGTGGCAGCATGGAATAATTCTGCAACACCAATGGTTGATAACAACGGAGTATCTTTAAATATACCTACTAGATAATTACCCATTCCTGGTATTGCTATTGGAAACGCTTGAGGTAAAACAATTCTTCGATAAGTATAAATTGTAGAAAAATTTAAAGCTCTGCAAGCCTCCCATTGTGTCTTTGAAACTCCCTCAAGTGCTCCACGATATACTTCTGACATATATGTTCCAAAATGAAGACCAATAGTAATCATTCCACACACCCAAGCAGATAAAGTAATACCAAACTGTGGTAATACGAAATATACAAAAAATAATTGTATAAGCAATGGAGTCGATCTTATAAACTCAACTAATTCTCTGTTAACCCAATTAAAAATTTTAGAGGGGGTTCTTTGTGCTAATAAAAAAAATAATCCAACAATCAAAGCGATTGCATAACCTACACCTGCTGCAAGAATAGTATTAAGTGTTGCAATTGCCATTTGAGGCAATATTTCATAAGTAAAATCCCATCTCCAACCCATTTCCATAATTTAAACTTTCTCCTTTCCAATTTTTCTAGCTGCTAAGACTTCTAACCATCTTAAAAATGGGACTAATGCAAATCTAGCCATTATATAATAAATAAGTAATGCTGTTCCAAAACATTGTGCTGATAACCACGTTATAGAGTTAATTTGTTTTGCTTCAAAAGTAAGATCAACCACGGTAACTAATGCAACTAATGCTGTAGCTTTTAATAATTCTACAGTTAAATTTGCTGCTGGTGGCAATATTATTGGAAAAATTTGGGGAATAATAATTCTTTTAATTCTTTTTGCTGCAGTAAAATTTAATGAATAAGCTGCCTCCCATTGTCCTTTGGGCACTGCAAGTATTCCAGCTCTTACTATTTCAGCGCCATATGCTCCAAAATTCAGACCTAAAGCTACTACTCCTGCTGTAAAAGCTTCTAATGATATTCCAAAAAAAGGTAAAACATAATATGCCCAAAATAATTGTACTAACAAAGAAGTACCTCTAAAAAATTCTATATAAATAGTAGCTGTCCCTTGTATTACCGGATTCTTAGAAAGCCTCATCAGGCCAAATATCATAGAGATAATTACATAAAGAATCATTGAACAAACTAGCACTTTCACAGTTGTTACTGTTCCAAGTAAAAGAGTTATCCCATGTTCGTTTAAAAATTCAAAATAAGTCAAATAAATACCTTTAAATTTTAAAAACCAGGCAACAATTAAGTTGCCTGGTTTACTTTAATAACTTCTTATTAAATTATTTAGTTGAGCAAGCCCACTCAGTACTCATGTCTGGTGGAGGAAGTTGAGCTTTATCATACCCATACTCTCCAGCTCTTTTCAACATAGTTGCTGGGTTAGCCATAACTTTAGCTAGAGCTGCATTAAATGCTTCTCTAAATTTGTCATCACCTTTTCTAAATCCAATTCCTACAACGTTTAAAGTTTCTTTAGGCATTAATTTAGGATCGGTAACTTCAAATTTGCCATTAGTTTTTTTCTCATGCTCTTTAGCACCAAAGAATGTTTGTACTGCAACGTCAGCTCTTCCAGCTTTCATTGCTGCTAAGATACCAACTTCACCTTCAACTAAAAGCATTTGACTGTCTGGCACACCATATTTTTTAGCTGCTTCTACAGTATTAAATCCAGTTCCTGTAACTAATTTAGCCCCAGTTGAAATTACGTCTGCATAGTTGTTAATGTTTTTTGGATTACCTTTTGGCACTAGCATTGCATCACCAAATACACCTATTGGATCTGAAAAGTCCATGTTTGCACATCTACTTTTTAAAATATACATACCACCAGTAATCATATCTGCACGGTCTGCATTTAATCCTGGAATTAATCCTGACCATTCAAAAACTTTTGTTTCATGTTCAGTGATACCCATCTCTTCTAGAACTGTTAATGCTATCATATTAACAAATCCTAAAGCTTCACCACCATCTCCAGCGTAAGCCCAGGGCACTGCTGTTCCAAAACCTAGTCTTAATTTATGTCCATCCGCAAGTCTTTCAGTAAGAGTTTTTGCATTTACTGCAGAAATTGAAAAAAGAAGCACAAGAAAAACTATTAATGACTTAAATATTTTACTCATTTTCATCTCCTCATTATTTTTAATTAATAAATAATTAAATCAAAAAAGATTTAAAAAGTATAGTTGAAAAATTACAATCTCAAGTTGATAAAAATTATTTTATTGAAACACTGTCACCAATATTTACCTGTCCATCATCAAGAGCAGTAAGATAAATTCCCATATCAAAGTGGTTATAAGTTTTTTTTAAAGAGTTAAGTAAATTTAAACTATTATCATCAGAGCTTGGTTTTAAATTAATCGCCACACATCTTGGTATATTTTTTTCAACCTTGAATGAAATATCATTTATCTTAATAATCCGTCCGATCCAGTTTCTTTCTTCCCATGCTTCTATTCCATCAACATGTATATTGCCTCTAAATCTTTGGGGTTCAATTGTTTGATTAATTTTTTTTTCAAAATCCTCAATACTTTTGTTATTTATAAAAGATATCGAGTGAGTTAAGACAGATTTATTTGATATTGATGTATCAAAAAAAGGGATGTCTATATTTTCCATCAAAAATATTGGTTTTTGAAGAGAACCCTCTAATTCCAAAATTTTGTTTGAAAGTAAATCATACTCATTTTTCTTGCTAATATCGATAGTTAGAATTTCATTACCTCTTTGGGTAAATGTTAACTTATTATCTTTAAATTTAAAATTATACTTATTTAATACAGGGGAGTTTTTGAGAGTTAAAATTTTATTCCATTTACCTCTCCTTTCTTCTAGATTTTTTTCAAATAACCTTGCTTGATTAAATTCTAAACCTTTAGAAAATGCAAAAATTCTATCATTAACTATTCCTATATTTTTTTTTATTTTACACTCATTGGAAGTTTGAAATGATATTGATTTTACAGGACAGTAATTTATTGAAGAAATAGAGCCACTCATATAATCTTTAAATAATATGTCTTATCTTTCCTCAAATCAACTCAAACAATATAAAGATGAAGGTTTTGTCTCTCCAATAAATATTTTCTCAAAAGAAAAAGCAAAAGAAATTAGAGAAGAAATTGAATTAATTGAAAATAAAATTCCTGGGGAGTTAGAAAAATCAGGTAGATATAACGCTCATTTGATTTCACCTTTGCTTGATGAAGTTACACATAATCCAAAAATTTTAGATGCGGTTGAAAGTTTAATTGGTAAAAATATTCTTGTTTGTGGAACAACTTTGTTTATTAAAAATCCAAATGAAAAAGGTTTTGTTAGTTATCATCAAGATGCTAAGTACATAGGTTTAGAACCTTATAATTGGGTAACTGCTTGGGTTGCAATAACAGATTCTAATGAAAAAAATGGTTGTATGAGAATGTGGTCTGGCTCACATAAAAATAATCTTAAAGAACATGATGAAAAGTTTAATGAAGGTAATTTATTAACTAGAGGTCAAACTGTCAAAAATGTGCCAAAAGAAAAAACTACACCTTTAATTTTAAATGCAGGACAAATGTCTCTTCATCATCCAACTATTGTGCATGGTTCAGATCTTAATAAAAGTGATGATCGAAGAATAGGCTTTGTAATTCAAAGTTATATAAGTACCAATGTTAAACAAATTTTAGGTAAAAATGGAGTTCAATTAGCAAGAGGTGTTGACGAATTTAATTATCATAAAAAAATTGATAGACCAAAATCATTACTAAAGGAAGATGATTTAAGAATAAAAAAACAAGAAAATGATAACCTACAAGATATTTTTTATAAAGGATCTTCAAAAAAAGGTAAATATTAATGAACAAAGAAAATGGAAGTAAACTTTGGAAAATTATTCAAGCAGCTGGCGATTATTTGGGGAGTTAAATGAACACACTAGCTCACACTAGTTAAGCAAATTTTTTAATTTTTATTAAAAATAAATATCCATTTTTTTATGCATTCAATAAAATGCTAAATTGTTAAAAAATTTAATGAAAATAAAAGATTAGGATCAAATCTATCTGGTATCCTATCATATAGAATTAAAGTTCCTGAAAGGGCATGATTCCAGTTTGCTTCTTTTTTTTTTGCTAATAATGCATAAAATAGGCTTTGATCTAAATGACATCGCAATAATGTAAAATTCTTTTTTGATTTTTTTTTTGAGGTATTAAATTTCATGTAGTAATCTTTTACAAATTTAGAATTTTTAAAGTCGATTTTTTTAGAAGTATTTAAAGATAAATTTTTATATATAGAAAATTCAACTTTCCAACTTGTTTTAATAGGATATTTTGCAACTCTTTCGTAATAATTATTGAGTGCTTTTAAAAAAACTTCATTTAAAATCTTTATATTAACATTATTAGCTTTTTCAGCATAAAAATATTTTTTCTTAGAAAATTTTTTAATAATCTCTTTTTGAGTAAAATTATAATTTGGTTCTTTTACTGTCCATTTTTCTTTATTTTTTGTAGCTATTCCACCACCAGAAATATTTAAAGGTATCGTTGGTTCATTTTTTAAGATTTTTTTTACATTCTTTAAACTTGGTTTTGCTACTAAATCATTGAGTTGAGAAAACTTTCCGCTAATAATTGCACCTGGTGCTGGTGAAAAGTAAGCTTCAGGTTTAAGAATTTTTATTTTTTCTCTTAAAGACACAAGTGAAGCTTTAATAACTTTATTTTTTGCTTTCTTTCTATCTATATTTAAAAAGTAGTGTGGATACTCACCAGCAGCACCATCTTGTAAAACAGTTACAGCAATTTTTTTATTAAAGTTCTTTGAAATAAATTTTTTAACAAATTTATAATCTTTTGATGTTAGTGGATTATCTACCCCATTATAAAAAACATCTTTAGTTTTGTTCGATTGAATTACAATAGATGTATCTAAGTCATAATTTATTTGCTCTTCTAAACCACTATTATTTGAAGACATTTGAGGAATAATAGATATTGAAATATCATCATTTAGTCTATATTTTTTCCATGGTTGGCATTCCATAATATTTTTAAAACCAAGGTCTATAATTCTTTTTTTTAATATTGGGATTTTAAATTGTTTGATTATAATTTTGACATTTTTATTTTTGCATTGAGATAAAGTTATTCGATCAAAATGATCACAGTGTAGATGGCTTATGTAAATAAAATTTGGATTAATCTCATTTAAAATTTTTCCACCTTCTTTGTGTACCGGGTATGATATCCAAGAAGTTTGTGCAGCTTCACCAACCCAAGGATCACAAACAATTGTACTCTTCCCAGTTTTTATTAAGTTAAACGAGTTACAAAAATGTTTTACGATCATTTATTTTAATAATTATTATAAGCTAAAATTTAATATAAATGTAAATTAATATTAACAAAGAAAACGTAAGTAAACTATGGAAAATGAC
Organism: uncultured Pelagibacteraceae bacterium; assembly: GCA_902533075.1. GTDB lineage: Bacteria > Pseudomonadota > Alphaproteobacteria > Pelagibacterales > Pelagibacteraceae > Pelagibacter. The sequence goes on along the minus strand of CACAKN010000002.1, from coordinate 52,394 downwards.
ACAGGAAGCTGGCGATTTTCTAAATGGACAATTACCAGATCATCCTAATCATCCGAAGGGAAGAAACCCTTACGCGCATGTAGCTCTTTGTGTTAAAGAAAAGTTTAATGCTAGTTATAAAGATATACCTGATGAAAAATTCAATGAGGTAATAAACTTTATTGAATACTTAAAAAGAAATCCTAATTAATTTATTGTTTTGGAAAATAATCTTTTAATGTTCCCTCTCTATATACATCAGCAGTGCAACAATGAAGGCCTCCACCAAAAGCATATGCATCTCTTAACTCGACTGGTATAACCTCCATCCCTAATTTATCAAGTTGTTCAGATTGATATTTTTCGCTTTTTTCAACACAAACTGTTTTAGAGTCTAATACCAAAACATTCATTGAAAGCCATACTGATGAGTAACAAAGTGGTGGTGGTTCATTGTGAGCTGGCTGAGCAGCATCAATTATTTCCCACCCATTATTTTCAAAAAGTTTTTTTTGATTTTTTGGTAATCTTCTTTGAGGATTGTTAATAATTAATCCTTCTCTAATAGGTGTAAATGTTGCATCTATATGTATTGGATAAGGATCTCCTGGAAAATTTACAGCATGTATTCTGTGATCTTTATAATGTCTTTTAAGCCAATCAATTCCTTTTAAATTTGTTGTAAATCCATGTTGAACAACAAGATCTTTTCCAAATCTTAGAACGTCTGCAGCATCAAATAATGGCTCTTCCTCGGTTGTTACAAAAAATTTATCCTCAGTCCACTGAAGTCTTTTTTGAATCCCAATTTTATCTGATAAATAATCTTTTCGATAATCATCATCCGTTAACCTAGGTTTAGGGGCAGATTCATGTTTCATATTTGGGTCTGAATTGTAATATTCTTTTAATAATGGTCGATAACAAAGATATTCAAACCATCTACACCTGTAACTCATAGTTGCCTCTAAAATTTCATTTCCTACTGTAAGTAAAACATCTCTAGGCGGCATACAACCAAACATAGTTTCTGACTGCCAATCAGGAGTAGATATTTTTTGATTGAAGTTTAATGGTGTAGGTCGATCAACCTGAATTCCTCTTTTTATTAAAATATTAGAAAAATCATCTAAAAGTTGATTTGCTTTATCAATTGTATCTTTGGTTCTTGGACCAAACTTACCCCTCATATCAGAGTCTTCAGGAACTTTTGCATCTAAGGCTGGTTCAGGGGCAGGAATACAGGTACCATCTGCTCTACCAACAATAACATGTTTAAGTGGGTCCCATTCATTCCAACTATTAACTTTAATTTTTTTTTTATTCATTACTAAGAGATTTAATTTAAAGCTATAAATCTTTTATTCCATCGCATTATTAAACTGTAATAAACTATTGAAATAAAAAGAAAAAAACCTCCAACTATTGTACTTGTTGAAGGTACTTCATTTATTCCAAATAAAGGTAGCCATACCCAAAAAATTCCTCCTATTACTTCTGTTAAAGATAATAATGTTAATTCTGCAGCTGGAATTGCTTTTGAACCTATAGAATACAAGATTAAACCCATACAAACCAGTGTGCCATGTAAAGAAAACATTGAACTGTTAAAGCTTGAAGCAAAAAAAGGTTGATCTTTAATCAGTATCATAATTGATGCTACTAAAAAACATATTAGACCAGCAACTGCAACTGTAGTAAATTTTGGAGTTTCTTTTCTCCATCTAAGACTTACAGAAAATACGGAAAAACCAATTGATGAAGTAATACCAAAAATAAATCCAATAATCGAGTTTTTTTCGGTATTGCCAACAGCCATAATAATTATTCCTATAGTTGCAATAAATATAGATATCCAAACATTTAAAGAAATTCTTTCTCTTAAAAATAAAAAAGCAAGGAGAGCTGTAAAAAAAGGCATTGCCGCCAAACATAGGAGGGTAATTGCAGCAGAGGTATTTGTAATTGAATAAATAAATGACATCATAGCTACTCCAAGACCACATCCACCAATAAGTCCTGATTTACCAACCCTTTTATAATTTTTATAAAAATTTAATCCCTCTTCAAAATACAGGTATAAATTTAAAATAATAAAAATCGTAAGTCCTCGACCAAAAATATATTGCCAAGGCACTGTATTGGGATCATCCATATATCTAACAACCAAAGGTCCAAAAGACCAAAGAATACCTGCAAATAAAACTACAGGTACTGCAATTTTTTCGTTTTTCAATTCAACCATTATGAATGTTTAATTGTAATTACTTTGAACTACAACAAAAATAGGCCATTACTAAAAAGTTTTATTTGGTTGATGTGGAAAAAAACAATCTACAATTTCTCCCTTTTTAAATTTTGATTTACCCGCAGGCAACAATGTCCAAATATTTGAATTAACAAAAGATTGAATTCTGTATGACTCTTGACCTTTTAAAATTTTGACTTCAACATTACCATTTTTAGTTGTATTGATTTTACTTTTGATAAAACGGGTAAAAAGTTTTTTTTTATTAAAACTATTTTTTAAAGTTGCTTTAATGGGTTTTTCCTCTTTAATACCTAGTAAATTTTGTAAATAGGGATAGATAAAGAATCTAAAACATGCTGCTGATGAAATAGGATTACCAGGCAAACCAAAAATAGCTTTCTGTTTTCCTTTAATTTTTGCAAATAAAACTGGTTTTCCAGGTCTAATAGCTACACCTTTAAAATAACTTGAGTGTTTAAATTTTTTTATAACATTTGGTATAAAATCAAATTTACCGGCTGATACTGCGCCAGAGGTAATAATAATATCAATATTCGAATTTAGGATTTTTTTTATCTTTTTTTCAAATTTAAGTTTATCCTTATCTCTTAAAATTCCACCATCTTTAAAATCAAATAAAAAATTTTCTTTTAGTGAATGAATATAATGACTATTTGAATTTCTTACTTTCCAATCTGGAATTATTTGCTGATTTGTTATTTCATTACCTGTTGAAAAAAATAAAATTTTAGGTATTTTTTTTACCTTTATATTTAAAACACCTAATGTTTTTAACGCTAGTATATGACTAGATTGTAAGATTGTTCCTTTAGAAATTAATAAATCACCTTTTTTATAATCAGATCCTTTAAACCTTATATGTTTAAATTTCGGGACTTTTTTATTAAGTAGAATACATCTTGCTTTTTTTTTATTTGGATAGAAATTGATTTGTTCAATAGGAATTATTGTATCAAAAGATTTGGGTATTAATGCACCAGTCATTATCTCTACTGTTTCAAACTTTTTAATTTTTTTTTTTATTGGCTTGTCTCCTGCGGCAATTGACCCAATTATTTTGAACTTTTGATAAATCTTATTATCTAATTTATTTGTATCTTTAGATTTAATTGCATAACCATCAAATGATGCATTGTTAGCTGATGGATAATCTGAATTAGTATAAATATCAATTGAACTTACTCTATTTAAGCTTTTTGATGAATTTATATTTTCATCATTTATTTCAATTTTATTTTCTTTAAGTATTTTTAACGCTTGGCTATAAGATTTCATTTTTATATTATATAAGTTAGTATAAAAAATTAAATGGATTTAGAAATATTAAATTTAGCTTCAGATACTGATAATAATAGAGATATTAAGAATCACACACATTTTTCCAAACTAAAAAATTCATTATGTGGAGATGAAATGTTAATTAAATTAATTATTAAGAACGAAAAAATACTTGATTTTGGATACCAAGGTAAATCATGTGTTTATTGTCAGGCATCAGCAAGTTTATTATCAAAAATCTCAATTAATAATAAAAAAAACAAATTAAATGAGTTATGTGATGATGCAAAATTATATTTTGATGGAAATTCAAAGATAATTGACAAAAAATGGCAATTTTTGAAAAAATTATTTAAAAAAAAAAGTATTTCTAGAAAAGAATGTTTATTATTACCTTTCAAGACACTAAAAAAAATAGTATCAAATTAAAGCTATGGGAAATGTTAAACAATCTATTTTAGCAGGTTTATTCTCTATTATCACAATTGGAATTTTAACATTATTAACTTACAAAACAGAATTTGGAATATTCTTAATAGCGTCATTTGGTTCATCAATGGTTTTACTTTATGGTTATCCAGAGAGTCCTTTTGCTCAGCCAAAAAATGTATTTTTTGGACACCTGGTGACTACGATTGTTGGTTTAATTGTTTTGCACTTTGTGCCACTGCCACTTTTTGTTACCATTCCTATAGCTGTAGGTTTTGGGGTCGGTTTAATGATTTTATTCAATGTTACTCACCCTCCTGCAGGAGGAAATCCCATTATAGTCATAGTTGGAAGTGTATCATTCGATTATTTATTCAGCCCTGTAATAACAGGTTCAATAATAATTATTATATCCGCAATAATTATAAACCGATTTATTTTAAAAAAATCTTACCCAAGTCAAAAATAATTCATTTGCTAGGGGCCTCAAAATAAGGTTAGATGCCCTAAATAAATATTTTAATACACAGGAGAATAAATGAAAATATTATGCATATTATATGATGATCCAAAAGGTGGAATGCCAAAATCATATGCACTTTCTGAATTACCTAAAATTGAAAAATACCCTGATGGAATGACTTTACCTTCACCAAAAGGTAGAGATTATACTCCAGGACAATTACTAGGTTGTGTGTCTGGTGAACTTGGATTAAGAAAATTTTTAGAAAGCAACGGACATGAATTAGTAGTTACTAATAGTAAAGATGGAGATGGATGTGAGGCTGACAAACATATTGTTGATGCTGATATTGTTATCTCCCAACCATTCTTTCCATATTATTTAACAAAAGAGAGAATTGCAAAAGCAAAAAAACTTAAAATGGCAATCACAGCAGGTATTGGTTCAGACCATGTTGATTTACAATCTGCAATGGATAATAAAATTGATGTTGTAGAGGTAACTTATTGTAACTCTAGATCTGTAGCTGAGCACATAGTTATGATGATTGTATCAATGGTAAGAGATTATCATAATCAGCATAGAATAGTAAATGAAGGTGGATGGAATATAGCTGATGCTGTTCAAAGATCATATGATGTGGAAGGTATGCATATTGGAACAGTTGCTGCAGGCCGTATAGGGTTAGATGCTTTAAGAAAAATGAAACCATTTGATGTTCATTTACATTATTTTGACAGACATAAACTACCTGATTCAGTCGAAAAAGAACTTAATCTTACATTTCATGAGTCAGTAGAGTCTATGGTTAAAGTTTGTGATGTAGTGACAATTAACTGTCCTCTTCATCCAGAAACTGAAAACTTATTCGATGATGCAATGATTAGTAAAATGAAAAAAGGTGCTTATATAGTAAATACTGCTAGAGGAAAAATCTGTAATCGTGAAGCGATCGCAAAGGCACTTAAAAGTGGTCAGTTGAGTGGTTATGCCGGGGATGTTTGGTTTCCACAACCAGCACCAAACGATCATGTGTGGAGAAGTATGCCTAATCATGGTATGACACCTCATACTTCAGGGACTTCTTTGACAGCACAAGGGAGATATGCTGATGGTGTACGAGAGATATTGGAATGTTTCTTTGAAGGCAAAGAGATAAGAAATCAGTATTTAATTGTAAAAGATGGTCAATTAGCTGGTATGGGTGCCCACTCATATAGTAAAGGTTCTGCAACTGGTGGTTCAGAAGAAGCAGCAAAATATAAGAAAAAATAGATTTAAAATTCAAAAAAAAGCGGTTTATATTGTTATAAATCGCTTTTTTTATGAGTAAAATCAATTGGAATTTCAAAAATACCTATTTTAATTTACCAGAATCTTTTAAAGAAGATGTAAATCCTGTCCCTGTAAAAAATCCTGATTTAGTAGTGCTCAATGAAAGCTTGGCCTCTGAATTAAATCTTGATTTTTCTAAAATCGATAAAAAAGAGCTTTCAAAAATTTTTTCAGGAAATGTATTACCAAATGGAAGTAATTCTATAGCGCAGGCTTATGCGGGTCATCAATTTGGTCATTTTACAATGCTTGGAGATGGTAGAGCAGTATTAATTGGTGAACACACAACAAGAGCAAATAAGAAATATGATATACAATTTAAAGGCTCGGGCAAAACTGCATTTTCAAGAAATGGTGACGGTCGAGCAGCTCTAGGTCCTATGTTAAGAGAATATATAATTAGTGAAGCTATGAGTGCTTTAAATATTCCGACTACAAGAAGTTTAGCAGTGGTAAAAACAGGGGAAAATATTCAAAGAGAGAAAATTTTACAGGGTGCCATATTAACTCGTGTTGCTTCTAGTCATATCAGAGTTGGTACTTTTCAATATATTGCAGCAAGGCAAAAAGAAGATGAATTACAAACTTTATTAGATTACACGATTGATAGACATTATCCTGAAATTAAAAATTCAAATAATAAGGCTTTAGATTTATTGAATCTTATTATCGAGAGACAATGTAATTTAGTAGTTAACTGGATGCGTGTTGGTTTTGTTCATGGCGTAATGAATACAGATAATATGAGTATCTCTGGGGAGACAATTGATTATGGTCCATGCGCTTTTATGGACTCTTATGATCCAAAAACTGTTTTTAGCTCAATAGATCAAATGGGAAGGTATGCTTATTGTAATCAACCTGTTATTACGAAATGGAACTTAGCTAGATTTGCAGAGTGCTTAATACCTTTTATAGATAAAGATAAAGACAGAGCTATTGAAATAGCAACTGAAACAATAAATACTTTTGAAAAAATCTATGAGGAAAAATGGATTAACATGATGAGAAATAAATTAGGATTAATTGGTCTCGATGACAAAGACAAATCTTTAATTTTGGATTTATTAACCTGGATGCATAAAAAAAAAGTGGACTACACAAATACTTTTTGCCATTTAATGGATCAAGGTCCGAAAAAAGAAAAAGTTTTTGAAAATAATGATTTCTTAGATTGGAGAATAAGATGGAAAAAAAGACTTCTTAAAAACAATAATTCATCAGATAAATATATTAATTTGATGAAAAATAATAATCCTATGGTTATTCCAAGAAATCACAAAGTTGAAGAAGCTTTAATAGCTGCTGAAGATGGTGATTTTAATCCATTAATTAAAATTTTAGGAATATTAGAAAAACCTTATCTAAAGCAAAAAGGAATAAATGATTATCAGCAAACCTCACCTCTAGGTGAAGAATATAAAACTTTTTGTGGAACCTAATAAGTTATTTGAAGAAGTTTCTTTCGAGCAAATAAAATTAAGAAATTGTAATAAAAACGCAATACTATCGACACTAAAAAGAAATCTATCGTATGCTTAAATACTATTAATAGTGGCTTAATCATTGGAAAAATATTATTCTGGTAAAAATAAATAAAAATTGTTGTTAAGATAAACTTGGTAATTAAAAAATAAAAATAAAAATTTAAGATATTGCTTTTAGATGTATTCTTGTAAATAAGTAAAGCTGGCACTAATCCAAGAAAAAAAATTTCCCTATATATAAAATTCGAAAATGTAAAGTAACAAAAAACAATTATTGTAGATGATATAAAATAAATCTTATTTTCAAATTTACCATCAAGGTTAAAATTGCCATTATCGAAAAGTAGATTAATTTTAGAATTATTTAAAATATTTAATAATATTACTGGTAAAATCACAAAAAGGAGTATGTAAAGATACTTAACCCAATTAAAATTAGATCCATTAAAATTTATATCTAAATTATTTATAAATTTAAATAATCCTAAAAAAGAAAATTCATATAGTCCATAGCCAAATCCTGAAAATTGGCCTTTATTATTGAATATTTTAACAAAGCTTTCAAATTGCAAACCAAATAATACAGACAAAATGATTAAAATAATAATTAAATTAATTAAAATATCTTTTTTTTTATTTTCAAAAAAAAAAACTACCGATAATAAAATTGGATAAATTTTGGAAATTGATGAAATAATTATTAAGAAATAACTTAAAAATTTACTATTATATTTAGAAATTAAAAATATAAATATAAATACAATTAAATCTATATTACTTCTCTCAATAACTAAAATAACTGGCAAACTAAAAACTAGTAATAATAAAAATGGAAATGACTTTTTATAATCTAGGTTAAATAGACTGTATGAAATTACATATAAAAAAATAAAATTAAGTATTAAAGGAAAATAAAAATAATAAAATTTTGCGAAAGACCTAATATAAGGTATATGTAGCAATATCTCACCATAAACATGTTTGCGGTTCCATTTATCACAAGGGTTTTCTAAAAAAACATCATATCCTTTTTGAACACAGTCATTGGCATTTAAAATTACAGTCCAATCGGCAAATAAACTTGCCCCACCTTTTATAACCATTGGAATAACTGTTGGATAAACAATTTGTTTATAAATTAAATAGCCAATTATCATTGCAAATACAATTGATAACGAAAATGAAAAAATATTCTTTTTAATCACAAAATAATTAGAGGACGTATGGTTCTGGTCGAGCTTTTTTTCCCAAGACTCTTTCAACTGCCATATTCGAAATATCAATTGATTGATAGGAGCCTGTTGTTATTAGTTCAGTAAGTGCTCTTCCTATGCCTGGTGCTTGCATTAACCCTCTTCCAGTAAAACCTGTAGCTAGATAAACGTTATCAAATTTCGGGTGCTTTCCAACTACAGCATTATTGTCAAGTCTATTACAATCGTAATAACCAGCCCATCCACCAGTTAATTTTAATTCTTCCATAGCGGGAATTCTTTTAGCTAAAGCTGGCCAAACAAGTTCTTCGAAATCATTCCAGGCAGGTTCAAGATCAGTTGCATCAAAAATAGATTTTGGTGACCCAGCTAAATATTCTTTTCCCTCTGGTCTCCAATATACTCCTGTTGTTAAATCGCCTGTTAAAGGCATTTCAGGAATATGTTTTGGACATTTAACTCTAAATACTGTGTGTTTTTGTGGTTCAACTGGAATATCCTCTAATAATTCTTTTGTCCAACATCCAGCAGCAGAGATAATTGTTTCGGCCTTTATTTCTGAAAGAGATTTTACTTCTCCTTTAATAAATTCAGCGCCAAGTTCCATCGCCTTACTTTTTAATGCTCCATGGAACATAAAGGGATCAATCCAACCTTCACTTTGATTGTCAGTAAATGTTGCTGTTTCTATTCCATTACTATTTATATATGGAAAAAATTTACTTAGTTCAGAGCCTTTAATATTTTTTGTACCCGCTTCACAAGCTTTATGATTTTCTAGAGCTTTGTATTGCTCTTCGGCATGTTCAGGTCCAAACATTAATAGATAACCGTTGGTGACCATACTAGCGGTTGGTTTGGGGTTTTTTTCTGTTTTTAATAATTTAGGTATTTGAAAAATAAATTCTCGTGCAAATTTACCAAGTAAAATATTTTCAGTTTGAAAAAATTGTCTTCTAAAACCACCTAGAGATAATGGAAATGAAGCTTTCTTATATGTAGGATCTCTTTCTATTACTTTTACTTTTCTGCCCTCTTTTGACAGAAAATAAGCTGTAGCAGTACCAATTATTCCCCCACCAATTATTACAACATCATCCATACTAATTTAAAATAAATAAGTTTAAATTTAGAAATAGTGCATAGCAACTCCAAAGTAAATAGGGAATCATTAAGTATGGACTAACATAATTGGCACGTCTAAATTTAAAAATAAGAATAATTATAAAAATAATTAGAATCACTAATATAATCAAAGCTAATAAAATTTGATGTAAGCCAAAAAAAACAATACTCCAAGTTGTATTAAATACTATATGGATAAAATAAATATAAACAGTATTCATTTCTCTGTTTTTACTATGCCAATAAAACCAAATAGCTAGTGTCATCATGAAGTATAGAGTTGTCCAAACAGGTGCAAAAACCCAGTCAGGTGGATTATAATTTGATTTCACAAGCTCTGAGTACCAAGGTTCTTTATTACTTATTGTCGCCATTCCCCCAATTAATGATGCAGAATATGTAAAAATAAAAAACAGAATAAATGATATGAATTTATTTTTTAACATATAAGTATTATACATCACTATAAAATGAATAAAAAAACTATTTGGATAACTGGCGGAAGTACTGGTATTGGTAAAGCCTTAGCAATAAAATTTGCTAATAAAGGCTGGAATGTTGCAATTTCAGCAAGAAGAGAAAATTTATTAAAAGAAATATCTAACAATAATGAAAATATTTATGGATTTCCATTAGATGTAACTGACAAGTTAAAATGTAAAGAGGTTTTTGAAACAATCAAAAATAAGTTTCAAAGTGTTGATATTTGTTTTTTTTCAACTGGAACGTGGAATCCAAAAAAAGAAAAAGATATTGATGTGGAACAAATTGAAGACGTTTTTAAAGTCAATTTCTTTGGAACATTAAATAGTATTAAGGCTGTAGAAGAATATTTTAAAAATAAAAAAGAAGGTATTATTACTATTGTATCATCGATAGCTGGATATAGGGGGCTACCAAATTCAACTGGTTATGGACCATCGAAGTCAGCTTTGAACAATTTAGCTGAGAGTTTATATTTTGACTTTAAAAGATCTAACGTACGTATTTGTTTAGTGTCACCAGGCTTTATCAAAACACCAATGACAGATAAGAATGATTTTAAAATGCCTTTTTTAAAAACAACTGAATATGCAGCTGAAAAAATTTATGATGGATTGATAAATAAAAATATTTTTGAAATCCATTTTCCAAAATCTTTAACTTTTGTACTAAAAATGTTAAGTTTCTTACCAAGCAAAATTTATTTTGGTTTAGTTGGTAAAATGACCAAATATCAAAAAAAAAATTAATCTTTTACAAAAACAACTGTTAGTTCAGCAACTTTAAAACCAAATTTAGTCATTGTAGCCCTATTTATTGCTACACGATCATCTTGTTTAAATATCCAATCATCAAAAGTAATTTTCATTTCTTTCCCTTTAACAGGAACTAAAAGAACATATTCAAATTTAAATGCAGGTCCATAAGAATAACCTTTTGCTTTTCCAACAACATCTCCTGCCGAACCTTCATAATTATTTTCGTCAATTTTAGTTATTTGCCATTGTCTAGTTTGAATTTCACCATCATCCCAATTAAATTTTTCATCAAGTATTAGCTGTTTACCATCCCATTTTCCATTTAGGTCAGCAGAAAATTGTCTTGTAACTTTTCCAGATCTATTTTGAAGAACTCCCCAAGCCTTAGTTTTACCTGCTAAATATTCCTCAATTATCAATCGGGGTTCTTTATTTTTAAAATCTTCTGGCTTCATAGAGCTATTTATAGAACAACTTGTAATTAAGATTAGTGAAATTATCAATAAAATTGATCTAAATAATTTTATGTCGAGCATAGTTTTGTTCCTTATTTGTTTTGAATTGAAAATTGTATTAAGTCAATATTTTTTGACTTAAAACCAGCTTCACAATAACACAAGTAAAACTCCCACATTCTTTTAAATGTCAAATCAAATCCTTGATTTTTTATTTGATCCCATTTTTTATTAAACTTATCTCTCCATATTGACAAAGTATTTGAATAATGGTCAGCATAAGATTGATAAGACTTAATAGTCAAACCGTTATCAGAAACATATTTGTTTATACTGTTTTTATTTGGAAGAAAGCCACCAGGAAAAATATATTTTTGAATAAAATCCTCTTTATTTTTATATCTATCAAACAAAGCGTCATCTATAGTTATAGCTTGAATAGCAGCTTTACCGTTGTCTGATAAATTATTTTTAATAGTTTTAAAATAACTTTCTAAGTAATTTTTCCCTACAGCCTCAATCATTTCAATTGACGCTATAGAATTATATTGGTCTTTTAAATCTCTATAATCTTTTATTTCAATATTAACTTTTTCATTTAAACCACATCTATGAATTCTTTCTTTTGCATATTCAAATTGTTTTTTAGAAATTGTAATACAGTCAAGTTTTACATCATATTTTTTTCCAAGATATTCTGCAAATCCTCCCCAGCCACAACCTATTTCTAAAATTTTATCTCCATTATTAGGTTTAATTAAATTAATTAATTTTTGATATTTGTTATTTTGCGCGTTTGTTAAATCTTTATTTTTTTCATCAAAAATTGCACTTGAATAAGTTAATGTTTTGTCTAACCAAAGTGAAAAAAACTCATTTCCCAAATCATAATGTTTTGAAATATTTTCCTTACTTCTTCCTCTGGTATTTTTTATAAAAATATTTTTAAAATAATTAATCATTGGAAAATCTAATAAACCAGAAAATTTATGAATTATTTTTATATTTCTTGCAGTAATTTCAATTAGATTAGATAAATTATCAGTTGTAAATTCATCCTTCATATACGATTCTGCAAGACCAATGCTACCACCTTTAATTAAATTAAACGTGAAATTAGGTTTTTTAATCCTTAAAACTGCTTTTAAATTACTTTGTGGATCACCAAATTTTAAAAGTTCTCCATTGAATTTTGTTAATTCTAAATAGCCATACTTAATATCTTTCAATATTTTAAAAACGATTTTATCTGAAAAATTATATAAACTCATTAATTCTCAAAAGTTATGTTATTTTTAATTTTAAATTTTTTTTTGACAAATTTAATTCCTTTGATCCATAATTTGAACGCTTCAAAATGTATCGCTGCGATAATTTTTAAGGTCATTAATGGATGTTTTAGATAAGATTTAATTAACTCTGAAGTTGTAAAATCTGTTCTTTTACCATCTTGTGAAGCATACAAAATTTTTTCGTTTAATTGATATTGATCTATGATGACTGAAATTTTATCTGCAGGTTTTAAAATTCTAAAAAAATAATTACAATTCATGTCAATAAAAGGTGAAACATGAAATTTTTTTTCACAATTATGTTGTAATAAATTATTATTTTTAACCTTAAAAACATAAGTATGTTGTTCGCCAAAAGTGTTTTTAACTTCATATAATATAGATATTAGATCTTTTTTGTTATTGTAGACATAGAATACACTTAAAGGATTAAAAACATATCCAAATATTCTTGGATAGCATAAAAGTTTAATTGTAATATTTTCACAGGTAATATTATTTTGTGTAAGATTTTTTTTAACCCAGTAAATTAAGGATGAACCATCTCTATTACCATGGTCTTTGTCAAAAAAACTTACTAAATTAAATTTATTGTATGAAAAAAAATTAATAGTTTTATCCAATTTTTCTAATTCAGAGAGATCAATTAAAAGTGAAAATACTTTATATTTAAAAAAATGAATTTTCGGTTTAAATCTTTTATGAATTACAGTGCCGTTATAAATAAAACTAGTCATTAAGGGTTTTAAGCATTTCAATAGATGATTTTATTCCATCTTCATGAAAACCGTAACCAAAATAACTACCACAAAAAAGGATATTTCTTTTATTTTGTAAATTTATAAGCTGACTTTGAAAATTTAAAGCTGATTGGTCAAAATATGGGTGCGTAAATCTTACTTTCTTTAAAATTTTACTCTCTTCTATTTCAAAATAAGGATTTAAAGTTAGGAAAATATTTTCTTCACATTTTAAATTCTGCAGTAAATTTAACCAATACGTAATTGAATTTTTTTCTATTTCATTTTTTTTAATTGAGGAATTCCATGAACACCAAGCTTTTTTATTTTTTGGCATTGCTTGTTTATCCGTATGAATATAGGCAATATTCTCTTTATATTTATAATTTGATAGGATTTTTTTTTCCTGCGAAGTTGGATTATCAATTATTGATAGTGCTTCATCTGCATGTGTTGCTATTACAACTTTATCGTAACCAAAATACTCATTTTCTCCACCATAATATAAATTTATACCTTTATTTTTTGTTTTAATTTTTTTGATTGTATAATTTTTAAAATATTCACCGCTGATTTTTGAAATAATGTTTTGAACATAAGTTCTACTTCGATTTGATACAGTGTACCACTGGGGTCTATTTTTTAACTTAAACAAACCATGATTTTGGAAAAACTTTAAGAAAAATCTTAACGGCATTTGACTGGCAGCACTAGGTGGCATTGACCATATAGCTGAGACCATCGGTATCAAATGATAGTTGATGAACTCTTTTGAAAGATTTTCCTTTCTCAAATAATCACCAAGTGTTGTATCTTGATCAATTTTTTTTATATTATCACATTTTTTGTAAAACTTTATTATATCAAAAAACATTTTAAGGAATCTTAGATTAAACAGATTAGTCTTATTCGAAAAAATTCCATTTAATCCTCTACCACAATATTCAAATGAAGATTTTTCAACTGATACGGAAAAAGACATATCGCTTTTTTCAATTGCAATTTTATTCTCTTCAAAAAAATTTATTAAATTTGGGTAAGTTGCGTAATTAAATACAATAAAGCCTATATCAACTGGAACTTTTTTTGTGCCAAACGATAAATCAATAGTATGAGAGTGACCACCGAAACGATCTTCCTTCTCGAAAAGATCTACATGATGTTTTTTTGATAAGTAATATGCAGCACTTAATCCTGATATGCCTGAGCCAACAACAGCAATTTTCATTAATTGTTAAGCTGCATCTTCTTTAAATTCATCTATGCTTGGACAAGTACAGAATATATTCTTGTCACCATAAACATTATCTACTCTTGCAACTGGAGGCCAAAATTTATTAGCTCTTAAGAATTTTGCTGGATAAGCAGCTTCTGCTCTTGAGTATTTATGTTTCCAATCATCAGAAGCCAGTTCGCTGTCCGTGTGAGGAGCATTTTTTATTGGATTGTCTATTTTATCAAATTCACCTGATTTAATTTTTTCAATTTCTTCTTTAATCTTAATTAAAGTATCACAAAATCTATCGAGTTCTGACAAACCCTCACTTTCAGTTGGCTCTATCATCATTGTACCAGCTACTGGCCATGACATAGTTGGTGCATGAAATCCATAATCTATTAATCTTTTTGCAATATCTTCTTCGGTTACTCCTGTCTCTGATTTAATATTTCTAATATCAATAATACATTCATGAGCAACATTTCCATTTGATCCTTTATACAGAATTGGAAAATGATCTTTTAGTCTATGAGCAATATAATTCGCATTTAATATTGCTACTTCAGTAGCAAGCTTTAAACCAGCTGATCCCATCATTTTAATGTACATCCAAGAGATTGATAGAATACTTGAACTACCCCAAGGAGCTGCCGAGACTGCTCCAATGCCAGATGTTGGTCCACAATCTTTTATCACTGGATGATTAGGTAGATAAACTTGTAAATGTCTTTTACAAGCAATCGGTCCCATACCTGGTCCTCCCCCACCGTGTGGAATACAAAATGTTTTATGCAAATTAATATGACAGACGTCTGGACCAAAATTTCCAGGCTTTGCAACTCCAACTAGGGCGTTTAAATTTGCTCCATCCATATAGACTTGTCCACCATGTTTGTGGACTAACTCACAGATATCAGTTATTTTTTCCTCAAATACTCCATGTGTAGATGGATAAGTTACCATTAGTGCCCCAAGATTTTCCGAATGTTGTTCAGCTTTTTTCTTTAAATCATCAAAATCAACATTTCCCTCTTTATCACAATTAACAACTACCACCTTCATTCCAACCATTTGTGCACTTGCTGGGTTAGTACCATGTGCTGAACTTGGAATTAAACATATATTACGATTAGCCTCACCTCTATCTAAATGATACTTTCTGATAACCATTAAGCCCGCATACTCACCTTGAGCACCTGCATTAGGTTGCAAGGAAACACCTGAAAAACCAGTTATAGAACGCAACCAATTTTTTAGATCAGTAAATAAATCTCTAAAACCTTCCATTTGTTCAATTGGGACAAACGGATGAGGTTCTGCAAATTCTTTCCATGATATTGGGATCATTTCGGCAGCAGCATTTAATTTCATTGTACAAGAACCAAGTGCAATCATAGTTCTGTTCAATGCTATATCTTTATCTTCTAATCTTTTTAAATATCTAAGCATTTCAGTTTCAGAATGATATGAATTAAAAACTGGATGTTCTAAATATTTTGAAGTTCTTAATAAGTTTTTTGGAAGATTAGGTAAACTTACTGGTGGATCTTCTTTTTTGATTGATTCTGCAGCATTAAAAATTTTTAATAGTTGATTTACTCTATATACATTTTTTCTTTCATCAAATGAAACAGCAAGCATTTCAGAATTTACTTTTCGAATATTAACTCTTTGTTTCAAAGCATTCTTATAAATTTGATCAGTCTTTTCTCTAGTAATAATCGTAACAGTATCAAAAAAATTATTCGAATAAAGCTCGTATCCAGATTGTTTTATTTTATCAGCAAAACTTTTTGCTAATTGAGACACTCTTTCTGAAATATTTTTAATTCCATCTGGACCATGATAAATAGCATATGCTGCTGACACAATTGCTAATAAAGCTTGGGCAGTACAAATATTACTCGTCGCCTTATCTCTTCTAATATGCTGCTCTCTAGTTTGTAATGATAATCTATATGCTTTATTACCATGTCTATCAACTGATACACCGACAATCCTTCCGGGCATTGATCTTTTAAACTCATCTTTTGTAGCAAAAAAAGCTGCATGTGGACCTCCATATCCCATTGGAATACCAAATCTTTGAGAGCTTCCAACTGCGATGTCGGCACCAAGTTCTCTCGGCGTTTTTAATTTTGCTAGGGCTAACAGATCACAAGCTAATACCGCCTTCCCATTCTTTTTGTGAATTTTGCTAATTGCTTCACTTGGGTCTTTAATATCTCCTAAAGTTCCTGGATATTGTAAAATTCCACAAACTAAATCCTCTTTTAGCTGGTCTAAAACTTCATCTTCTTTACCGACTAAAACCTTTAAACCCATAGGTTCAGCTCTTGTTTGAATTACATTTATTGTTTGAGGGTGACAATCTTCAGAAACAAAAACTAAATTACTATCTTTTTTATTTAATCTGTGACTTAGACCCATGGCCTCTGCTGCTGCTGTACCTTCATCTAATAAAGACGCATTGGCAATATCCATCCCTGTAAAATCAACAATCATTTGTTGAAAGTTTAATAACATCTCAAGTCTTCCTTGAGCTACCTCAGGCTGATAAGGTGTATAGGAAGTATACCAACCTGGATTTTCTAGTATATTTCTCAAAATTACATAGGGTGTATAAGTTCCATAATAACCCATACCAATAAAATTTGAGTAAACTTGATTTTTTTTCGAAATCGCTCGTAACTTTCTTAACGCCTCGTATTCTGAATTTGAGTCACCAATATTAAGTTCACCTTTAAACTTTATTTTTTCTGGAACAGTATTGTCGATTAAATCATCTAGTGACTTGTAGTTTAATTCTTTTAACATTTTTGATTGGTCTTCCTCAGAAGGACCAATATGTCTTTTTAAAAAATCTTTTTCTGAATTTGGTAACATTATGCTGAAGTCTCCTTTGCAAATTTATCGTAATCGTCTTTATTCATTAAAGTATCCATTTCTGATGGATCTTTTATTTTAAGTTTAAAAAACCACGCTGAATCTTCTGGATCTTGATTAATCTTTGATGGATCATCTACTATAGCTTGATTGGTATCAACTACTTCACCACTCACAGGAGTATATACATCACTAGCAGCTTTGGTTGATTCCACAACGCCAGCTGTACCATCTTTCTCTACGCTAGAACCTTTTTCTGGAAGCTCTGCAAAAACTATATCACCTAACATCTCCGTAGCATGTTTTGTGATACCAATTGTTGCAACATCTCCATCTAATTTAATCCACTCGTGTTCTTTTGAATATTTTACTTCACTCACTAATTTACTCCTTTGACATAACTTTTTTTATAAAATGGTAAGCTGCAAATACTTGCAGGATGTTTTTTACCTCTGACTTCTAAAAATACTTTAGTATTTTTTTTTGAAAATTCATTTTCTACATAACCCATTGCAACAGGTCCATTAACACTTGGTCCAAATGTACCACTTGTGATTTCTCCAATATGAACATCTGATTGATTAAATATTTTTGTCTTTTCTCTAGCAATAATTCTTCCCTCAGGTTTAATTCCAACTCTTATTTTACTGACACCATCATTTAATTGTTTAATAATTATGTCAGAGCCAATAAAATCTCCTTTAGAGATTCTTTCTTTTGAAATAGCCCACTTTAAATTTGCTTCCACTGGAGTTTTGTCTTTATCAAGATCATGACCATAAAGACATAAACCGGCTTCCAATCTAAGTGTATCTCTTGCTCCAAGACCTATTAATTTAGATCCTTTGTTGATTAATTCTCTAGTTAATTGGTTTACAAAATCATTTGCGATAGATATCTCAAAACCGTCTTCACCCGTATAACCAGATCGCGTAATATAAACTTTCTGATTTTCAAATGTAAACCAGTTTCCAGACATAAAGTTAAGATCTTTCACACCATTAACTACATCATTAAGAATTTCTGATGATTTAGGACCCTGAATGGCAATTAGAGATCTATTTTCATCTAGTACCATTTTATACTTCTCCTCAAGAAGTTCTTTTAAAATTTTAAAGTCATTATCTTTACATGCTGCATTGAGGATTATCAAAAAGCCTTCATTTGTTTTTGTGATAATTAAATCATCATGTATCCCAGCATCTTTGTCCATTAAGAAGCTGTATTTTGAATGATTTAATTTTAAATTTTTAAGATCTAAAGGAAAAATTTTTTCTAAATCTTTAATTAAGTCTTCACCACCATAAATAAATAGCTGACCCATATGGGAAACATCAAAGATACCTGAGTGATTTCGTGTGAATTTGTGCTCTTCTACAATACCTTCCGAATATTGTATCGGCATTTGATAGCCTGCAAATTCAACAAATTTTGCATTACAATCTTGATGTAATTGGTACAGCGATGTTTTTTTTGTTTCCATATTAACTCTTTGTACCCATCTGTATATTTGCCTGAGAGTTTTGCTCCTTCGGCGAGAATTAAATCTCTTTCCAGAGTTAATATGTTACGGTCCTTTTTGCCTGAGAGATTCCTGGGTGGTTGCTCCTTCGGCGCTACGATATTCTGTAGTCTCTCCCGTGGCAGGATATTCTTATATGTATGGAAAAAAGTCAATCAGAAACAATTTTTTTTTGCTTACTTAAAAGCGAATAAAATTGTAATAAAACCGCAAAAAGTATAATTGCGCCACCAATTAATCCAAATACAGAGGGTCTTTCACTTGCAAAAAGGAATGCCCATATAGGTCCTAGGACAGATTCGGATAACATTATGATTCCAACCGTAGCAGAAGTAGTTGTTCTTGCTCCGATTGTTATAAATATAAAACCAAACCCAACTTGAAAAAAACCAGCTAGAAAACCTAAAAAAATATCATGAGGAGATATCATTATTTTAGTTGAGAGCAAAAAACCAACTAAACATGAACATACTCCAGCTACAAATTGAGCTGGAACCATATCTACATTCGGATATTTTCTTATTATTATAATTAAAATTGCAAAAACTATTGGCATAGAAAATGCTGCTAGGTTTCCAGATAACTCACCTGGTGTGAGTGAATTTCCAACCATCAATAAAACGCCTAACATTGCCAAAATTATTGAAGTTAAAGTTGTAGTACTTATTTTTTCTTTTAAAAAAAAATACCCAAATACTGAAAGAAATAATATTTGAAGTGAAATGATAAAATTAGTATTTGCAACTGTCGTATTATACATTGCAAAAACATAACCACAGAAACCAATAGATAGTATTATTCCACCAAAAAATCCTGGTAAACCCGAAACGTAGAATGATTTTAAAGTTTTTCCTTTATAGCTAATAATTAAAAAAGCTAAAATAGTAAGAGAAAAAAATAAAGATCTCCAAAATAAAATTTGCCATAATGTAGCTCCCTCAAAAGATTTAACAAGTAATCCACCAAAACTTAAACTTAAAGCTCCTAAAAAAATTAACAATGGTCCAGGTAAGTTTCTTATAAAAGTCATTAAATTTGTGAAATTAAATTTTGCGTCTCTAAGTCATATAATTTAAATAATGTTTCTGCATTAATTAAATCGACCTCTTTAAATTTTATTTCAGAACCTGGTGTTAGTTGTACTAATTTGTCATAATCAGCACTAATCACTACTCCTATTTTTGGATAACCTCCAATAGTCCCATGATCAGAAAGCATAATTATTGGATTCCCATCTGCAGGTACTTGGATAACACCTTTTACTAAGCCCTCTGATTTTATATTTGTGTCAATAACATTCTCAATTTTTTTTCCTTCTAATCTCATACCCATACGATCAGATAGCTTAGAAACTTTAAATTTATTTTTGAGAAAATCACTTTTACCTTGTGCTGAAAAGTAATCAAAGTTAGTACCTTTAACTATTCTAATATTCTCTATTTTTGTATTTACATAATTTAGAAACCTGTGATTATGATTAAGATTTATTTTAGAAACAAATATTTTTTGTTTATCTTCTAGTTTTTTTCCATTATTAGAGCCGATATTAGCTTTTGTATTAACTGAACAACTTGACCATTGAAATTTTAATTCTAATTCGCCTCCGATTGCTAAATAACCATAAACAGATTTGTTAGTTGAAATAATATCTAGTTCATCACCATTTTCTAACGTAAAAGATTTATAACACTCCCCAAGAATTAAATTGTTATTTTTTTTTATTTCAAAATTAACGTCACCTGTTATTGCTATATTAATTTTATTTCCATGATATTTTAGTAAAGGACCTTGAAAGGCGAATTCTAATACCGGTTTAGATAATTTATTTCCAACTAATTTATTTGATAATAAGTAATTTCTATTATCCATAGCCCCACTAAAAGGGATACCAATATGATAAAGATTGTTACGTCCTTGATCTTGAAAAGTTGTATTAATTCCAGCTCTTAAAATATCAAAATAATTTTTAACCATTGTAATTAATATATTGCTCTTTAGTTATTTCTTTAAAAGTTACTAAGTCACCTGGATTAATTAGATTAGGCTCATCTTCTTTTGAGCTATCAAATATAGTTAAAGGAGTATTTCCAATAATATTCCATCCACCTGGACTATCAAATGTGTAAATATTAGCAAACTGTTCTGTTAAACCAACTGATCCTCTAGGCACTTTCACTCTTGGTGTTTCAAGACGATTTACTCTCATATTTTTATCAAGATCACCTAAAAATGGCATACCGGCGATAAAACCTGTCATATAACAAAAAAACTCTTTAAGAAAAAAATTTTCATAAATTTTTTCCCGGCTTAAAGTTAGTTTTTTTTCTAGTCTTTCAATATCTAGTGAAAAATTCTCATCAATACAAACAGGAATTTCAATTTTTTTATTTTTAAAATAATTATCTTTATTAATATTTAGATTTTCAATTTTATTTTTTAATTTTTTAAAATTAGTTTTTTTTAAATCAAAAGATACTATCAATTTATTATAAGATGGGGTCAAATTATTTATACCATCGATATTTTCTTCTTTGATACTTTTAAAATATTTTATTACTTGAGTATTTGTCTCTTTATTAACTTCTTTTCCAAAATCACAATACAAAGCTGCGTCACCAAGATTTAATATATTTTTTATCATGCCATGTTATACTTAACAATTAATAGTATGGAAATTAATATAAATTGTGATTTAGGTGAGAAATCAAAACATCATTCTAATAAACATGATCCAGATTTATTAGAAATTGTTAATTCTGCCAATGTTGCTTGTGGATATCATGCAGGTGACGAAGATACAATGAGTCAAGTTGTAGAGATTTCAAAAAAAAACGGTGTAAGTATTGGTGCACATCCATCATTTAACGATCCTGAAAATTTTGGTAGAGAGAGGATGAATTTGTCCTCGTCTGAAATAAAAAGACTTATTATTGATCAGTATGAAATTTTGCAAAAAATAGCTTCTAAACATCAAGAAAATGTTTCACATATAAAACCACACGGAGCTTTAAATAATATGGCTTGTGAGGATATAGAATTAGCTACAACTTTAGCAAATACTATTAAAGGAATAAGCAAAGATCTAATATATCTTGTCCCCACTGGTTCTAAAATGGAAGAGGCGGCAAAAAAAGTAGATATGAAAATTGCTTGTGAAATATTTGCTGATAGAAATTATGAAGATGATGGGAATCTTGTATCAAGAAAAAAACCTTATGCTTTAATTACTGATCCTGAAGAGGCAAAAAAACATGTATTAAAAATGGTAAAGTCTCAGTCACTTAATTGTCACAGTGGAAAACAAATACCTTGCGAAATAGACTCTATATGCATACATGGAGATAACTTAAGCTCATTAAGTACTGCAAAGTCTATTAAAAATAACTTGTTAGAAAATGGCTTAGTACTAAAAACTTTAACACAAATGCAAAAATTTAAATTATGAAAAAAGTTTTAATATCATTATTTACTCTATTTTTACTTACTTCAAATTCTTATTCAGCTGGTTCATCTGGTGGAGAAACTAAATCAAATTACGATCAAGCTGTAAAATTAATTTTAAAGGCAAAAAAAAATGAAAAAAAAGGTAAAAACGATAAAGCCGAAGCAATTTATAAAAAAGCAAATAAACTTTTAATAAAATCTAACAAAAAAAATCCAAATAAAGCTGATACACTAAATTATCTTGGGTTCACGACAAGAAAACTTGGAGATTACGATAGAGCAGAAAAATACTATCTGCAAGGGCTAGCATTAAAACCAAATCATAAAGGCATTAATGAATATCTAGGTGAGTTATACATTGTAACAAAAAGACATAACCTTGCAGTTGAAAGGCTTGAAGTCCTTAAAAGTTGCAATTGTGAAGAATATGAAGATTTAAAGGCTATCATAGCTGGCGAAAAAGTTTCCAAATATTAAATCTTATCTTATAGTATAAAAAAAATTGTCAAATTTTTTTATATTTTATAAATTTAAACTAATGTTAAAAAAATTATTTTTTTATATATCGCTTTTTTCTTTTTTTGCGGTTTCTTTGAACGTTTTTGCTAACTCAAGTAAATATAGAGATGAACTCCCAGAGTTGCAAAGATTTACTGATTTAACAATTGGTATAAGAAGAATAAACAAAGGATTGAAATATGAATCCAAAGGTAAAATTAAAAAAGCTAATAAAATGTATTCTGAGTCAATAAATTTTTTACTCAAAGCAAACAAAAACCAAGATATTGATCCAGATATATTTTTCTATTTGGGTTTTGCTTACAACAAACTTAAAAAATTTGATAACGCTGAAACATATTATATCCTTGGTTTAACTTTAGAGCCAAAAAACCAATATATAAATAAATATTTAGGTGAACTATATTTATCTCTTAACAAACCTATCTTAGCTAAAGAAAGATTAAAAGCAATGAGTGGGTGTGGTTGTGATGAATATAATGATTTAAAAAATTCTATTAATAAATATTAATTTAAATTTTTAACCATTTGCTCAGGTAAAAATAATACAATTTCAGGAAATAAAACAACTAAGACAACAGCAAATATCATCAATAAAAATAATGGAAATGCACTTCTTGCAATATAGCCCATATCTTTATTGGCCATTCCCTGTAGTACAAATAAATTAAATCCTACAGGTGGTGTTATTTGAGCCATCTCAACGACTATAACTAAAAAAATTCCAAACCAGATCATATCAAAGCCTGCTTGTCGTATCATTGGTTCAATTATTGCCATAGTTAAAACCACCGCTGATATCCCATCTAAAAACATTCCTAAAATTATATAAAAGATCATTAAAACAAATATTAAGACATAAGGTGATAAACTCATACTTTCAATCCAAATAGCTAAATTTCTAGGCAAACCTGTAAAGCCCATAGCTAAAGATAAAAAAGTTGAACCTGCTAGTATAAATGCAATCATACAAGAAGTTTTAGTAGCTCCTAGTAATGATAATTTAAAAGTTTCAATTGTTAAACTTTTTTGAAAATAAGAAAGAACTAGTGCTCCTACAACTCCAAGTGATGCTGCCTCTGTAGCAGTAGCTATTCCTGTATAGATTGATCCTATTACTGCAGATATTAATATTATTACTGGCAATAATTGAGTTGATTTTCTTAGTTTTTGAATAAATGTAAACTCTTGCTTTATAATTGGCATTTCTTTTTTGTTTAATAAAGACCAAAAAATTACATATGACATAAAAATTAGCGCAATCATTATACCTGGTATAATTCCTGCAATAAATAATTTAGCTATAGACTCTTGAACAGCTACCCCATAGATAATTAAAATTATTGATGGTGGGATTAACAATCCTAAAGTTCCTGAGCCAGCAAGGCTTCCTAATAAAATTTTTTCTGGATATTTTCTTTTTCTTAACTCGGGAATAGACATTTTACCAACAGTAGCTACTGTTGCTGCTGATGAGCCAGATATTGCAGCAAACAATGCACAACCAACAACATTAACATGGATTAAACCTCCTGGTAATTTTTGCATCCAAGGTGAAAGTCCCTTGAATAAATTTTCCGACAATTTTGTTCTAAATAATATCTCACCCATCCAAACAAATAGTGGTAAAGCAGTCAATGTCCATGATGAAGATGTTCCCCATATTGTTGTTGCCATTGCATCTCCGACTGGTCTAGATGTGAAAATCATCATCCCAATAGCTGATACTCCAATCATACTTAATGCAACCCAAATACCAGATCCTAAAAAAAATAGTAAAACTACAATAAAAAAAATTGTTAAAAATATCTCAGCCATTTTAATGTTTATTTAAATTTAAAATAAATTGATGAAAAACACTTATAAAAAAAATTGTAGAACCAATAGCTACTCCTGTTTGGGGTATCCATATCAAAATTTCATCAGCACCTTCACTTCTTTCTTGAAATTTAAAAGATATGATTAGCATCTTGATAAAATAAAATGCTAAATATCCTGAAAAAAAAGTTGCCACACTTAGGCACCATGTTTCTATTATCCATTTTTTTTTACCAGTAAATTTTTCTAAAAAAAGAGTAATTCTAATATGCCCACCTTCTATAAAAGTATAAGCTAAGGCAAAAAATGATGCTGAGGCCATACAATAACCAGAATATTCTGCTAACCCTCTAATATAAAAACCAAATATTCTTGATGAAATTCCTATAAGAATAAATAACGCAACTAATATTAAAAAAATCGCAGCAATATAACCTGAAAGTTTATAAATTTTATGTAAATTATTATCTAAAAATTTAATCATTATAATTTTAAGGCCACTTTTAAAAATAAAGTGGCCTTAAGATAAATTGAATAAAATTATTTATATGCTGATAAAACAGCTGCTCCTCTTGATCCAGCTTTTTGAGACCATTCTTTAGCCATTGTCTCTCCAACTTTTTCAAAATGAGATTGTAAAGATGAGTTTACTTTTCCAACTACCATTCCAGCATCTGCTAGAGCTTTTTTATCTCCAACATTTCCTTGTTTTGATAATTGCCAACCTTTTCTTTCAGCTAAGGCTGCTTGTTTCATTACTAAATCTTGCGTAGCTTTATCTAAATTATTCCACGCATCTTTATTAACAATTATCATATTTTTTGGAAACCAAGCTGCTATGTCGTAAAAATATTTAACTCCATTTTCCCAAATCTTTGAGTTTTTTCCTGTAGTCGGTGAAGTAATCATACTTTCAACTGCACCAGTTGAAAAAGCTTGACTAATTTCAGCTGCCTCAATTTTTGTTGGAGCCATTCCTGTCAACTCAGCAATTCTAATAGTTGCTGAATTATATGCTCTAAATTTTAATCCTTTTAGATCATTCACAGAGTTAATTTCTTTCTTACTATACAAACCTTGTGCAGGCCATGGTACAGCATATAAAAAAACTAATCCTTTTGCATCTAAACCTTTTATAATTTCATCTTTTGAAGCTTTGTAAAGTTTCATAGCATCTGAGTAAGATGTAGCTAAGAATGGTTGAGAGTCCACTTCAAGTAATGGATCTTCTTTTCCTAAAGCTGACATAAATCTTTCACCAATCTGAGCTTGGCCAGTTCTAACAGCTCTAAAAATTTCTCCTCCTTTAAAAAGTGATCCTCCAGGATGAGTAACAATAGTTAATTTTCCACCACTTTTTTCAGTAACATTTTTTGCAAATTCAGCTGCATTTGCAGAATGAAAATTACCAGCTCCATAAGCTAGAGCCATGTCCCATTTCTCTGCAATTGCAAAATTTATTGACAAAATTAATGAAACTAAAATAGTTAATAAATATTTCATAATTTTCATTTGTCCTCCATTTATTTTTAATGCATTTCATTATGTATTATAAAAATTATCAATAAAAAAATTATACTACTTTTAATTGAATTATCTTGAATTTTAATTATTATGTCCTTACTTTGTTAGAAGAAGCTCTCATATTAGTACAGATTATTTTTATAGATATAATCTTAGCAGCAGATAATGCCATAATTATTGGTTTGATAGCTGCAAATTTTGCTCCGAAGAATAGAAAACAGATAATTTTATGGGGTGTTGCAGGAGCTTTAATATTTAAAGTTATATTTGCGGTATTTGCAACATATTTATTTGAATTTTATTTTATTAAAATTATTGGAGGATTACTTTTAATTTGGATTGTTAATGATTTGAGAAAAGATCTTTTTGAAATAAAAAAAATAAAATCACCAACTAAAAAATCTAAAGAACCATCTTACATACAAAGTGTTTATAAAGTTTTATTCGCTGATATAACAATTAGTTTTGACAATGTAATTGGTGTTGTAGGTGCTGCTAAAGGTAATTTTAGTTTTATGATTTTTGGTTTAGTATTATCTGTGATACTTACTGGAGCTATGGCAACATACCTTGCTAATTATATTCAAAAACATTTATGGATAGCCTATGTGGGCTTAGGATTTATATTACTAGTTGCTATTCAACTTGTTATAGGTGGACTTGTTGATCTTGAAATACTTTCAATTAACGAAGAATTTAAAAAATATTTTTAATTAATATTAAATTGCCAATCAAACATCTTACTATATTAATATTTATTATGGTTGCTCATGGCAGTTCTTTTCCTGTGGCAAAGCTTGTTTTAAATGAGTCAGTCCCCCCTATTTTGATGGCCTCTTTAAGAATGGGTTTAGTGTTTTTATTCTTAATACCTTTTTTGAAATTTGAAGTTCCAAATCAAAAATATTTGAAACCATTAATCATATTTTCAATTTCGATGGGTGTATTAGTTTATGTTTTTATGAATTTATCTCTTTACTATTCATCTATCATTTCACCAATTATTTTAGGATCTCAATTAGCAATTCCTTTTGGTATTCTTGTAAGCTCCATTATACTCAAAGAAAATATAAGTAACAAAAAATGGTTTTTTATTTTTCTCTCATTTATTGGGATACTAATAATATTTTTCGATCCTAAAATTACTGAAAATATTATAGGATTATTTTTTGCTAGCTTAATGGCATTATTTTTTGGTTTATCTCAAGTGTATTCCAGACAACTTAAAAGTTTAGATATAAGTTTAATTAACGCAAGTACAGGAATTTTTGGTTTTATAATTTTATTGATTATTTCCTTTTTCATTGAAGGAAATATTATTAAAAATATTTATCAGATAAAAATACAGTCTTGGATATTAATTCTTTATCAAGCTATAGTAGT
Organism: uncultured Pelagibacteraceae bacterium; assembly: GCA_902533075.1. Lineage (GTDB taxonomy): Bacteria > Pseudomonadota > Alphaproteobacteria > Pelagibacterales > Pelagibacteraceae > Pelagibacter. The sequence continues at coordinate 24,769 of CACAKN010000002.1, read as the reverse complement.
TTCTTTGTTTGCTCACTTGCTTATGTTTTACTTATATAGATTTTACACTGTAGGAAAGATATTTCCCTTTTACTCATTATTTCCTATTTTTGGTATTTTATTAAGTTTTATAATTTTTGGTGAAGTGCCTACAATTATGTTCATATTGGGTGGTATAATTGTTATAACTTCAGTCTTTTTTCTTCATAAAATTAAATAATTTGCTTATTGAAAAAATATTGAAATAGGCTTTAATTTATTTTTTACAAATTGTTAACAAAAATAAAAGGATAATAATGAAAAAACTATTTATAGCTGCATTTATATTTGTTTCTACTTTTACAACAAATGTTTTTGCAGAAGTTAAAATGGGAATTATTTTAGGATTTACAGGTCCTATCGAGTCCCTAACGCCTGCCATGGCTGCATCTGCTGAGCTTGCTTTTAAAGAAGCTTCAGATTCAGGTTCATTACTAGGTGGTGAAAAAATTACAGTTGTAAGAGCAGACTCAACTTGTGTTGATTCAGCTGCAGCAACTGCAGCAGCTGAAGGTGTAGTTTCACAAGGTGTTGCGGCTATTATGGGTGCTGACTGTTCAGGAGTAACTGGAGCTATAGCTTCAAACGTTGCTGTGCCAAATGGTGTAGTAATGATATCTCCATCAGCTACATCACCAGGACTAACAACTCTTGATGACAAAGGGTATTTCTTCAGAACTGCTCCTTCAGATGCTAGAGGTGGTCAAATTTTAGCTGATATTACTAAAGACAGAAAAGTTAAAAGTGTTGCAATCACTTACACTAACAATGACTATGGAAAAGGTTTAGCGGATGTTTACAAAGCAGCTGTTGAAGCTCATGGTATTAAAGTAACTACTGTAACTGCTCACGAAGATGGTAAAGCAGATTATTCATCTGAAGTTGCAACTCTTGCTTCAGCAGGTGGTGATGCGGTAGCTGTAATTGGTTACCTAGACCAAGGTGGTAAAGGAATAATCCAAGCTTCTCTAGACTCTGGAGCATTTGATAAATTCATTTTATCTGATGGTATGATTGGTCAGTCTTTAGTAGATGCATTTGGAAAAGACTTGAAAAAATCTTTTGGCTCAATGCCAGGTTCAACTGGTAAAGGCGCTGGTGTATTCGGTAATGTAGCAAAAGCTGCTGGTATCGATAGTTCTGGTCCTTACACTGGAGAATCTTATGATGCAGCTGCTTTAATTGTTTTAGCGATGCAAGCAGGTGGGTCAGCTGATAGAGCATCAATTGCAAAAAATGTAATGGATGTTGCTAACGGCCCTGGAACAAAAATTTATCCAGGTGAACTTAAAAAAGGTTTAGATTTGCTAGCTAAAGGTAAAAAAGTAAACTACGAGGGTGCGACTGGAGTTACTTTTACTAGCGTCGGCGAAGCTGAAGGTTCTTTCTTAGAACAAGAAATTAAAGGCGGAAAATTTAAAACTAAAAAACAAAGATAATATTTAATATTTTAAACCCCAGCGAAGAAATTCGCTGGGGTTTTTTTTTGTTAATTGGTTCTTTTTAATTCATAATAATTTGCAACTTTATTATCATTATGAAACTTAGTGTGGCAGCATCTACACATTGCAACAACATCAACACCAACTTGTTCCTTGAATAAAACACCATGATATCTATTATGATGCATATCCTCAGATGGTCTAGAACAAACAATGCAGTTTTTATATTTATCTAAAGTTCTTGTTCTAAGATCTTTCCAATGATGAGATTGTCTATACTGATCATAATCAATCGCATTAGCAATCAAATGTCCCCAATAAATATAATCTGAAACTTTATCAAAATTATTATCCATAAAGGCTTGAGTCTTTTGATTATAAAAGTGGTTTAGTATTGGTAGCCACTCATTTGTTCTTAAAATCTTTTTAGCTCTTACTAAAAAGTGAGCGTCATTATTTTCTAACGACATATGTATCCTCCTTATGACCAAAGGTTGGTCAGTTCCCTAGCACCACTATCTTAATTAGCAGCTGTTTTTTTTAATCATAATTACTGCCAATCTGGTGCTAAAAGATTGGAAGATAAGACCGCCCAATATATATTTCCCAATTATTGCGGTCACGCTGTTTGCCTTGCCAAACAGCATCCTTTCTAGTTTATACCTTGCTCTCTCTTTTAGGTTAGTTAAGGTATGTAACTTATTTAATTATTAAGATTAAATTTTCAAGATTAATTCTTTGATGTGTAAAAAAGTGTATAACTCTAAATCTGTGGTTGTAATAAAAATTTTAAAAAAATAAATATTTATCGGCCATATATAAAGCCCAAGCAATTGCAGCACCTGTAATAATATATTTCATAATAATTATTTTATTTCTATTTTTTCAGGAAGTATACCTTTTGGTCGATATCTCATAATAAGTAATAGACCAATTCCCATCATTAAAAATCTAAAATAAGGAACACTCTCAATTAAATGAACTTTTAAAGCGTGTGTATCATCTAAACCTGCGGTTGTTAGATTTACTAAATATAATCCTATTGGCGCAGCTTCAATCCACAAGAACCAAACAGCAAAACCTCCAAGAATTGCCCCAAAATTATTTCCACTTCCTCCAACTATAACCATAACCCATATTAAAAAAGTGTATCTCATCGGTCTGTAACTTCCTGGAGTAAACAATCCATCTTGAGTTACTAACATCGCTCCTGCAATTCCAACAATGGCTGAGCCTAAAACAAATATTAGAAGATGTTGCTTAACAACATTTTTACCCATAGCGTTAGCTGCCTCTTCATTATCTCTTATAGCTCTCATCATTCTTCCCCATGGAGAATAAAGTGCTTTTTGAGTTAAAATCAAAAGAATAATCACTACAACCAAAAATAGCCCTGAGTAACAAAGTTTTACAAAAACAGATGATCCTTCAATTACAAATTGGTTAAGAGCAGCTTGTCTTTCAGCAAAATCTGTAATTAAATTCAATTTACTTGAGTTAAATTTTTCAACTAAATTAATGAACCAATCGGTTTGTTGTAAATTAACCTCGTAAGGTGCGGGACGTTTTAAACCAATTACATTTTTAACTCCTCTTGTCAGCCAGTCTTCATGTTTAATAATTGCAATTACAATTTCGGATATTAATAAGGTTGCTATCGCTAAGTAATCTGCTCTTAAACCTAAGGCAACTTTACCTATAACAAATGCTAATCCACCAGCAAACAAAGCTCCAACTATCCAAGAAAAAATAATTGGTAGACCAAGTCCACCCAAAAAACCAGTTTTTGCTGGCTCTATCTCTTCAATTGCCTCGATACCAGGCTCAGATACAAATCGTATTATGATAATTCCTAAGATAATAATTGTAGCAATAATGTAAGTTCTTTTTTTCGATTTTTCATATTTGTTTAAAACATATCTAACAGCTAATACCATTCCTATAATAAGAAATAGACTAAATAAAATGTTCGAACCACCTGCGCTCCAAGCTTCTTGAACTGGATTAACAGAAATTAAAACTGCTGCTAAACCACCCAAAGCTGTGTAACCCATTATTCCAAAATTAATTAAACCAGCATAGCCCCATTGAATATTTGCACCCATCGTCATGACAGCTGAAATCAAGCAAAGATTAAATATTGATAAAGCAATATTCCAGGATTGAAATATTCCCACAAGGATAATTAACCCCATCATTATGCTATAAGCAGCTATTACATTTAAATTTTTTCTCACAATACCTTCCCTTTGAAAATTCCTGATGGTCGATAGAGTAATACGATAACTAATATTGAAAACGATACTGCGAATTTATAATCAGTTGAAAGTAATTGAACTAAACCACCAGGTTCCATACTTTCAGGCAAAATATACATAAAAAATTTTCTGTATGCATATGTTAATAATATTTCAGAAAAAGCAATTACATATCCTCCTAAAAATGCTCCAAATGGATTGCCTATTCCACCTACAATAGCTGCAGCAAATATTGGAAGCATATTATTAAAATATGTAAATGGTTTAAAACTTTTGTCTAAACCGTATAGAGCGCCACCAATTGTAGCAAGGATACCTGCTATGACCCAAGTTATCATAACTATTTTTTTTGGGTCAATACCTGATAACAATGCCAAGTCTTCATTGTCAGAATATGCTCTCATACTTTTTCCTGTCTTAGTTTTATTTAAAAACCAAAAGAGAGTTGAGACTAAAATTAATGTAACAATAATAGTTAAGACTTGGGTTGATTTAATTGCAAGACCTTCATTTAAACCTGTCATTTCTTTGAATTCTCCAGCCTTAATTATAAATTTCTCTCCATCAAAAAATCTTCTATCTGAGGGACCAATTATAATTCTTACTACAGCTTGAGTAACAAACATCACACCAATACTAACCATTGCTAACTGAACTGGTGGGCTTTTATTTACTCTGTAATATTTAAAGACAAATTTATCTATCAAAAGCATATAACCAATCATAAATATTACAGCAAAAGGAATTGCTAAAAGCGCCGTTGGAAAAACACCTAGACTGATACCTAAAGATTGAAAATACCAAGTAAATAGAATTGTAAACATAGTTCCAAAAGACATCATGTCACCAGTTGCAAAGTTAGCAAATCGTAAAATCCCATAAATCAAAGTTACAAAAATTGCACCTAAGGCTAATTGAGATCCATATGCCAATGCTGGGACAAAAATATAATTTAATAAAAGTATAATTGCATTTACAAAATCCATATTATCCACCTAGAAAAGAGCTTCTTACTCTTGGATCATCTAATAATTCTTTTCCAGTGCCAGAATAGCGGTTCTCACCTGTTACCAAAACATACCCTCTATCAGAAATATTTAATGCCTGTTTTGCATTTTGCTCAACCATCAAAATTGCTACATTGGTCTTTTTTACTTTAATAATGTGATCAAATAATTCATCCATCACAATAGGTGAAACACCAGCAGTTGGCTCATCTAACATAAGTACAGAAGGCTTGATCATAAGCGCTCTACCTAATGCAACTTGTTGTCTTTGACCTCCAGACAACTCTCCAACCAATTGATCTTTTTTTTCTTTAAGAATTGGAAATAAGTCAAAAATTTCATTAATTGTCTCTTTAAATTCAGTATTAATTAGAAAAGCACCCATCTCTAAATTTTCCTCAACTGTCATGCCTGCAAAAACATTTTTTGTTTGAGGAACAAATGAAATACCTTCCTTAACTCTATCTTGTGGTGATAATGTTGAAATATCTTTTCCATTAATTAAAACAGAGCCAGATTTTAAATTTAACAAACCTAACATTGCTTTCATTGCTGTAGATTTTCCAGCTCCATTAGGTCCAAGAATTGATACTATTTCGCCTCTCTCAACGTTTACGGAGCATGAATTAATTATATCTGGCCCATTTCCATAACCACCTGTCATTTTATTACCTTCAAAAAATGCCATTCTTAATTACCCTTTAACTTTGAACCTCTACCCAAATAACTTTCTATTACTTTTTCATCTTTTTTTGCATCCTCGACTGAACCTTTAAATAGAACAGACCCCTCTGCCATAACTATTACTGGATCACATAATCTACCAATGAAATCCATATCATGTTCAATCATACAAAAAGTATAACCTTTTTCTTTATTTAATTTTTCTATAGCTGTACCAAGATCTTTTAATAAGGTTCTGTTAACGCCTGCTCCCACTTCATCCAATAGAACTAGTTTTGCATCAACCATCATTGTTCGACCTAATTCTAATAGTTTTTTTTGTCCTCCAGATAAATTTCCGGCTAATTCATTTTTTAAATGACTAAGATTTAGAAAATTAACAACCTCCATTGCCTTTTCTTTAATTTGACTTTCCTCTTTAGCAACTAATGAAGGTTTTAATAAAGCATTCATTAATTTCTCCCCAGATTGATTTCCTGGAACCATCATTAAATTTTCTAAAACTGATAAATTTGTAAACTCATGCGCTATTTGGAAAGTTCTAAGTAATCCTTTTGAAAATAACTCATAAGAAGGAACATCAGTAATATTTTCGTTGTTAAACATTACACTACCAGCTGAAGATTTTAAATTTCCAGCGATTAAATTAAATAATGTAGTTTTACCCGAACCATTAGGTCCGATAATACCTGTAATGGTTCCCTTTTTAACCTTAAGTGAGCACTCTGATACTGCTGCTAAACCTCCAAAATATTTTGAGAGATTATTTATTTCTAAAATATTTTCTGACATTATTTATTTATCTAATCTTTTATAAATACTATTTAAAGTATTTATTACAGATCTATAAACACCCTTTTTAGACATTTCTTTTAAACCCTGTTCATTTAAACCTTTGGGTGTTTGAGAATCTTTAACTAAAAATTTTAAATCTTTTCTTGAATTTGCTACTGCATCCTCAGACAATGCCAAAAATAAAGAGGTTATATATTTTTGGGCATCTTTTTGTTTAATACCTTTTTGAACTAACCAATTACTCATAACCCTTAATAAATCATAATAAGAAGCCATCATACCAGACGTGGACCAGAAGTTTTTAGATAACCTTTCATTTTTAATTTCTATTGTAGAGCCAATTTTATTAAAAAAATTTTTCACTTTTTTATTTGGAGGACATATTGGAACAGGCCCCTTTTTAAGTGATATAGGAGGAAGCGGTATTGCTCTTATAATGGTTGATTTTACTTTAATCATTTTTTTTAATTCCGAAAGTTTAATTGTAGAAATAAAGCTAATGATTGTTTGGTTTTTTTTAAATCTCAAATCTTTAATAATTTTTTTTCCAACATTTGGGGTTACGGCCAAAAATATCCAATGAGATTCATCTACAATTTCTTGATTTTCTTTTGCAATAATAATTTTTTTAAATTTTTTTTTCAAAAAATATGCTAATTTTCTATTTCTTGGAGATATAATTATAGTTTTATATCTTATGTTCGAATTACATATCCCGGTAATCACTGATGAAGCAATTTTGCCTGTTCCTATAAAACCAAGTTTCATTTCAAAAACTTTTCTTATTTTCTTTTACGTACATAAAATTTTCCAAAAATTTTTTTAAATTCATAAGGATTTTTGTCATCAGAATTCGGTCTTTTTTTAAATATTGTAGCATGATTTTCTGATATTATTTCATGTTCGGGTCTTCCATTTGAATAATAATATAGTGCTAAGGATTTTCTAGATGTACTATTACCACATTTTACTTTTTTAGGATTTCCATGATTTGAGAAACTTGTGGTAGAAAAAATTACCATCCTATTAAATTTTGGTAAAATACTTTTGAAACATTTTTTCATATCTTTATCCCAAAGTTCGAGTTGACCACCATTATCATCATTCCAATCCTTGTTTAGATAAATTAAAAGATTTAGTCTTCTATCCAATTGAAGTTTGGGATGAATATTAAAATCTGCATGTATATTTAGAAATCCACCATTTCTTAATTCGTGTAGACCTCCTCCAACTAAATATGGATCAGGTAGTAAAGTCTCTTTAATACTTGTTATTTTTTGTAAAAAATTAATAAATATGTAAGAGTTTAAAAAATTTATGAAATCATTAGTTGTTTTAGACAGTTGAGAAGGATTATTTAAAGCAAGTTTTTTTTCTGCAAAATTGTCAAATTTAGAATTAAATTCACCTGAAGTTTTTGGAAAGTTTTCTATTAATAAATCCAAATTTTTTTCATTAAAAAAATCATCAATAACTATGTGAGGAAATGGTTCTGCCGAAGTATATTTTTTTTTTAAGTTATCAGCTTCTTTATCAAGACTGTTTAAATCCAATTTAATATATTCCATTTTCTACAAATAACCTTTATTAATTCTATATTAATTTCTTTAAATAAATCAAAAAAAAGAACCTCTTATTCTTAGTAATTCTCTACTTAAATCTTTGTTTTCTTTAAACGGCCTTCTACCATGAAGCCAAAAGTAATTATTTGCAACCACTGATGATCCAACAGGTAATTTTGTTATTATCTTATTGCTACTCTCTTCCAAACTATCAGATAATTTTTGTAAAAAATTACCTTGTTTCATATTTTTTGGCTCTGGGAATTGGTCAATATAAGAAATTTGCGCCCTACCTTCACTATCACTTGAAAAAACTGAATGCTCAACCTTGTAATCTATATTTTTACTTTTTGGAGAACCCCAAACAAAGTCCTCTCTAGATACAGGATCATTAAATAACTCCTTGCAATGTTCCCAATCATCTAGATGCAACATAGCTGTTTCGCCTCCCTCAGCATTTTTTTCTTCTAATTTAGACATAAGCAACCAATCCGTTTTTTCTTTAACGTATGTGCCATCTGTATGAAGATCCATATTTATATAAGCCTTTCTCAAATAAGAGTCACTTTTATCTGTATGCTTAACGTGAAATCTTGCATAGTATTTTCCAGCCATTGCATCATGATTTGGTTTGCCAATTAAGTGAGCTATAGCTGTTGATAATTTTACTAAAAAAATATCATCTATCTTAGATGTCATATTTTTTGGTTTAATGATAAAGCAACCAGTATTTCTATCTTTAATAATTTTATTCATTAATATAGATAATTTATTGTTACTTAATTCATCTAAGCTCTTTGCAATAGTAAATCTAGTAAATGGTTTGTAATCTAATGCGGTTAGATCAAATTTATTAAAAGGAAATATAAGTTTATTTACTAATTCCTCATTGATATCAATATTTACAATTCTTTTTGATACATTGTTTAAATAAATCTCAAAACCTTCAATTTTATTTTTGTTATATTGATAATTTATCATCATATAAATTTATAGTATTTTTAATATTTTGATAAGAGAATTTCAATTTAGACAAAAAAAAAGCCCTCATAAATGAGGGCTTTAAATTTTTAATTATTTCAACTAACTAAAATGACTTACCAATTGATAAACCAAAACCTTTGCTGTCAATATCAGCAGATACCTTTGTATCATTAGTTGTTGTTACAGATATTGTGTCATAATCTGTTTCAGCGTACTCAAACTTGAAAAACATATCATCACCAAATTCGCCTTTAACACCTAAACCCATTTTAGTACCATCTAATGACTCACTAACAGTTTTATTTGTTGATGATATTGATTCTATTTTAGAATCTACATCAGCTGTTACATATCCAAGTGTTCCGAATACAGTTATACCGTTACCTGCATCAAAGCCTGGCTGGATATAAAGCGTAACATGTTGATCTACTTCAACAGTACCTTTGTTAGTTCCAGTCGTAGTAGTAGCAGAGTCTTTCATTGAAGACTGTGTAACTGATCTACTATCAAATTCTGCTGACATAGGAATTAAGTCTATACCCGCAGTTATTACAGCACCATTACCTAATGATCTTGATGCTTCTGCAAAAACTGATCCAAAAGCAATGTCGTTAGAGAAGCTCTTTGTAGTATCTTTTGTTCCATCATTGTCGACATCTTCGTGACCAGATGAGTCGATTGTTGTGACAAAACCTGTAACTCCAATAGACCTAGTTACATCAGCACTTGCAGACACCACAAATGATAAAATCATGGCAATGCTTAATAATAGTTTTTTCATAATATTACCCTTTTACTTTTATATATATAAAATTAACGTTAGCCGTAGATAACAAATTTATTTTCTTGTGTATAGCTAAGTATTTTCTTGTTTTAGTTGAGGCTTAAAAAGTACTGAAAAATAAGGCTTAATTTGTTGTAATTTTGTCACAAGACCTACTTTTTTTAAATTTCTACAAAATTTACAAATTATACGTCAAATATTAATGAAATTTAATAACGAAAGAAACAAAGCAGAAAAAATTGTAGGATATACTAGATTCTTGTTTGTTAAAAAAAAGACTATTAAAGAAGTTCCTATAACAATAAATCTTAACACGTAATTTACCTCAGCTAAATCACCAGCTGGAAAAATTATCATTCTAGCAATTAATGCGGCTAAAGTTGAATAAGCTAAACAATTAAACCACCTAAACATTTTTGAAGTTTCTTTAATTTTTTCAGCACTAATTACTCCTAAAATTCTAGATAAATAAGTGGCAATAGATGTAACCAAAATCGCCAAAATTACATTAATTGTCATGAATTTCTCCAATTAAAAATGCTAAAGTTCCTGCAATAAAACCTCCAAATAAAATACACCATTCAGGTGAAATAAAATAAAATACTGGACCTAAAAATGTCCCTAGAATTACTGAACAACTTACTTGCAAGGTTTTCATTGCCCCGATCATCATACATGTAAAATAAATAGGATTTATAATTGCTAAGCCAATTAAAATATCCTTATTTAAATACTCTGAAGCCATATAACCTAAAAGTGTTGAGAAAATTGCTACTGACCAAGTAGCAGTGCCTATACCTATCCAGAAATCAATTCTATTTTCTTTATCTATTTTTTCACAATTATCTTTCATAATTAACCATGATGAAACAGCAATAAAATGACAAGATAAATAATATTTCCATTTTGGTTGAGAGCTATGCATCAACAATGGCATCAAAGAAACTGTCATTGGATATAGTCTTGCATTTACTAACCATACTGCAATAAAGATATTTATTAATGAAGCACCAACAAACATTGACTCAGCCATTACTAAAGAACCAGGCAATGCATAAGTTAAAAAAGTTGAAAAAACACTTTCTTGAATTGAGAAACCTAAATTTTTAAGCAATGCACCGATTGCAACAAAACTTGCGCCTAATGCAATTGCAGGACTTCCAACACCTTTTATTGATTTAAATCCTTTTAAAAAATATTTGGTATCTATCATTAACCACCTAAGAATAGGCGACCAACATCTGGATTATTTAAAAGATCATCTCCCTTGCCCGCGATAGCTGTTTGGCCTGAAACTAAAACATAACCAATATCAGCAAACTCAAGCCCCTTTTTTGCATTTTGCTCTACAAGGATAATGGTTTTTTTTTCATTTTCTTGAAGATCTCTTAAAATTTCGAATACCATATCTATATATCTAGGTTCTAGTCCAATTGATGGTTCATCTACCAATAAAACAGAAGGTTTCATAACTAAAGCTCTTGAAATTTCTAATAATCTTCTTTCTCCTCCAGATAAAACTTTTGCTGGTTGATTTCTTCTATTTCCCAATCTTTCATATTTTTGTAAAATTTTTTCTGCTTCTTCATAAGACTCTTCTGTTTTATCCTTTATGAATCCTCCCATTAATAAATTTTCTTCTACGGTCATATCTGGGAATACTGAATTATCTTGGAGAATATATGCTATTCCAACAGATTTAAGTTTTTCAGCTGGAGAAAGATTAGTAATTTCTTTTCCATCAATTTCAATTTTTCCAGAAAAAATATTTGTAAACCCATAAATTGAATGAAGTATCGTAGATTTACCTGCACCATTAGGACCTATCAAACATAATGATTGGGCTTTACTAACAAAAAGTTCAAAATTATGCAGTATCTCCATTTTACCATAACCAGCATTTAAATTTTTAATAGTTAAATGAATATCGTTAGGAGATAGGTTTTTTAAATCTTCTGCTACAGGTGCTTTTCCTAAAACTTCATATTGATTAGACATTATTGAGCACCCAGATAAGCATCAACAACTCGCTTATCATTTTTAATTTCATCTGGTGTACCATTTGCAAGCATTTTTCCATGAGCTAAACAAAAAATATCTTCTGCTAATTGCATAATTACTTTCATATTATGTTCGATCACTAAAAGTGTAATACCAAAATCTTGATTAACTTTTATCAGCCTATCAATAATCCCATTAATCAGTACTGGATTAATTCCTGCAGTAGGTTCATCTAATAATAGCATTTCTGGTTCATTCATTAATGCCATAGCTAGTTCTAATAACTTTTGTTGGCCAAAAGATAAGTCTCCGGCTCTTAATTTTCTTTTCTGATATAAACCAACAAAATTTAATAAGTTTTCAGCTTTTTCAGTTAAATCTTTTGGAATCTTATTAAATATTGTAAGCAAGCTAGCGTCACTTCCTTTATGACTAATTAACATGTTTTCTACACAATTTAATTTTCCATAAATCCTTGTTTGCTGAAACGTTCTTAAAAGACCGAGCTTTGCAATTACTGGAACTGGTAACTCAGAAACTTCTTTACCATTAAATTTAATAGATCCATTATCTATTGGATAAGTTCCAACGATAGAATTAAAAAGGGTTGTTTTACCAGAACCATTAGGTCCAATTAAACCAACTATTTTTCCTTTCTCAACATTCATTGAGATATCAACATTTGCTTTAACTCCTCCAAAAGATTTACTCACATTATTTACTTCTAAAATACTCATTTTAATTCTACCTGCGCTTTTCTATCAGCTTCATCAACTACTTCTCCAAATCTTTCTGGATATTTTTCTCTTAACCATCCCATTATTCCTTCAGGGAAATAAATTACAATTACAACAATAAGAACACCAAGCGCAACATACTGCCATCCTAAAAAGAATGTCCAAAACCCTTCTTTGAAAATATGAAATACTGTTGCTCCAATGACAGGTCCCCATAAAGTTCCTTTTCCACCTAGGATAGCCATTAAGACCATGAACACTCCCATCTCTCTTCCATCAAATGCAACATCAGTTGAGTCTATGTAACCAACTAGACCACCCATAATTCCTCCAGCTAATCCACAAAAGAAAGCAGATATCATCCAACCAATAATCTTATATTTCATTGTTTGAATTCCCATCGCCTCTGCTTTGTCTTCATTATCTCTTATTGCATTGAGAATTAATTTAAATCTAGTTGAGTAAATTGCTCTTACAGCAATAAATGTTAATACAAGAGCACCAAAACTTAATAAGTAAAAGAATTCTCCTCTAGCTTCCAAACCACCAACATCAGGAAATGGTGGTGTAGTAAAACCTTGCCCAGCTCCGATAATTTCTATACCTCCAGAAATTTCTCCAGCTGCAACTCCTAAACCTAATGTACAAATAGCAAAATAATGACCTCTTAATCCTAAAATTGCATAACCAATCAATCCAGCAACTATTGTCGGAACAACTGCTGCAACCACAAGACCCATCGCCATCCCCTGGAAAAATTGAGCTGGAGTGTGCACGAATGTTTTTTCTCCACCACTCTCCGTCCACTCTGCTAACGGAAAGAACATGCCAACTTGAACTGAAGCACACAGATACATTCCTAAACCATAAAATAGTATGTTTCCAAAGGTGTTGTAACCCATTTCCCCACCTTGAATATTCCATGTAAGAGCTAAAACAATTAAGACACAAAGTATTGATAATTGAACTTTAAATGCTGGAAAAATAAAAGGGGCTGTTATTCCAAAAACCAATATTGCAGCATATAAAATCAAATTTTTGTTCATTTATTTTAAGTATTCCCTTTTTCTTGATAATTTAAATCTTCTATAAACTAAAATTAAAACTAATAATAAAAATACTGCACCTATTCTAAATTCAGTACCTAAAATATAATCTGCAAACTCCTCAAAAACTCCCAATCCCATACCTGATAATGCTACTCCAGGTAAATTTCCTAATCCTGCAACAATTACAATCATAAAAGACCTAATCGTATAAGGTAATCCCATGTAGGGATGAATTGTAAATGTTATTGATATTAGTGCGCCTGCAACACCACAAAGAGCTGCATTAATGCCAAATGTAGCTGCATAAACTTTCTCTGTATCTACTCCTAAAATCTTTGCTGCTCTTGCATTCTGTGCTGTAGCTCGAATAGCACGACCAAGCTTAGATTTTTTCATATAAATCACTAAACAAATTGCAAATAAAATACTAATGAATGCAGAGAATATTTTTGAGTTTGGTAAAACTACTGCGCTATCAAATAAAAAAGTTGTTCCATAACCTGAATTAGCCAATACAACATCAGCTCCAAATGCAAAATTCATTAATTGCATGAAAAGAATACTTATTCCAAATGTAGCAAGAATTGAAATAAATAAATCTCTATCGACAACTTTATTGATTACTAATTTATAAAGTCCTACTCCAACAAAATACATTATGATCGGAGCTATAATTACGCCCCAAGCAGGATGAATTCCATAGAGATACATAAAGTAAGCAATATATCCTCCAAGAATAACTAAATCGCCTTGAGCAATATTTATAATATTCATAACTCCCCATTGCAAAGCCATGCCATATGCAATAAGTGCAAACAAAATACCTAAAAGCACTCCATCCAAACAAGCTTGAACGCTAATCATTGGATATTGAAAAACCATGAAATCCATAATTTGCCTCTAAAAAAAAATACCCCCTAGAGTTTAGGGGGTATTTATAGATTTGTAATTATCTTTCAGACCACTTAGGAACTGGGTGAATCAACTTAGCTGATGCCCATTTAAGTGGAGCTACAACTTTATTTTCACACTTCCCAGCGCTATCACACATAACTTGGAAAAGTACCATCGGCTTGTCAACATTTTGACCGCCTGGTGCGAACTTTATGTTTCCATAGAATGTTTGCATGTTAGTTGCTGCAAGAGCATCTCTTACTTTCTTTTGATCAAAAGAATTAGCTCTTTCAAATGCATCTTTGAACACTAACAATGCAGCAGAAGACTCAGCTGCTTGGTATGGAGGATCGTATCCAAACTCTTTTGTAAAGTCTGCCGCATAAGTCATACCATCTTTAAAGAAGTCATCTTTATAAGTTAATGTTTTATGCCATTGAGAAGCACATAATGCATACTGAGAATTTTTACCATGTTGTTTTGATAATTTCGCAGCATCGCAGTGTGTCATTGCTAACATTGGAACATCAACCTTCATTTCAGCTATCTGTCTAATTGCTGTTAATGCACCTTTTGTATGACCTGATACAACTAAAACATCTGGTTTCATTTGTTTAACTTTAACCAATGTTGCAGCCATATCGTTAAGCTCTTTTGGTAATTTATCGTCGATTATGATCTCAGATCCAGTTTCCTTAGCTGCATCTAAAATACCTAATCTAACGTCCTGTGAAAAAGCATCTTGTTCAAACGCTTGTGCAATTCTAACGCCTTTACCACCATTTAGCTCAACTGCTGTTCTAATCGCAACATCAAGATATAAGTTAGCTGGAGCTAAAACTGCAAATAGATATTTGTAACCTTTAGTAAACAAAGATCTAGAAGCACCATTTGCCTCAACCATTGGTACACCGTATTTTTCTGTTACAGGTGCAATTGCTTTTGTTAATCCTGAACTATATGGGCCAAGCATAAACTCAACACCATCTTGTGAGATTAATCTTTCTGCAAGTTGCGCTGCTCTTTTTGGGTTTGACTCATCATCATAATAAATGATTTCAAACTTATAAGTTTTTCCACCAACTTTAACTCCACCCATACTATTAATTCTGTCAACGGCCATGTTGTATCCGTTTTGAGTATGAACACCATTAGATGAATATTTACCAGTTAATGAAATAGCAGAACCTAATATTATCTTATCTCCAACAACTTTTGCAAAAGATGTTACAGATGTTGATAATAATATTGCTAATGCAGAAATAAAACTCAAGATTATTTTATTTATTTTCATTTTATTTCCCTTGTTAATTAATTAATTAATGACAATTTAATAAAGAAAATTGTACTTTTGCAAGTGACAAAAGGTGCGATCACATACATTAATATTGTTGTGTAATAATAATTATTATGGCAATTAAAACTAAAACACTCGCAGAGATTGTATTAATTGTTTTTGGATTAGCTTTTATCCACAAAATTAATTTTTGCGCAAGTAAAGCGTAACCTATTAAAGATAAAAAATCTAAAACGACATAAGTAGTTATCAAAATAAAAAATTGAACCACATAATTTGAATTAAAATCGATAAATTGCGGGAATATTAAAGGAAAAAACAACCAGGCCTTTGGACTTGTTCCTGCAACTAAAAAACCATCTTTAAAAAAAGAAAAAAAACTTTTTGAAGTGATTATTTCAGAATTTAATTCTTTAGGTGATGATTTATAAACATCGTAAGCTAAATAAAGTAAAAATATTACTCCAATCCATTTAATAATACTTAAGAAAGTAGGATTATCTGAAAAAAAAGTACCTAAAACAAAAATTACTAAAGTAGCTTGAATAAAGTTAGCTGTAATATCACCAAATGCTGTCCAAGCGCATTTTTGGACTCCATAATTCATTGAGTAAGAAATAATAACAATCCTTGGGGTACCTGGTGTAATAAATAAAAAAATTATTATTTGCAAAAAAAGGATGAAATCCAGAGGGAGCATAAAAAAAAAGATAGTCCTTAAAAACCGGGAGCTAAAGATGGCTAAGAAGGACTATCAAAACTAATATAACAGATCTCAAAAAAAATGCATTATTGTTTTTTTTCAAATATAAAGGAATTATGAAAAAAAAAGGTCACAGGCCAGTCACCAAGGTTAAAAATCCAGAGCCCAAAATTGAGGATCCAGATTGGGTCATCTGGGCAGCCTGGGCTGATAGGATCACTTTTGAGGAAATTGAAAAAAAAACTGGTTACAAAGAATCTGATGTAATTAAAATTATGAGACGATCACTTAAACCATCCTCATTTAGATTATGGAGAAAAAGAGTAAATCAAAAAAGTATCAAACATAGAAAAAAATTTGAATATTCTAGAAAACAAATAACTAGTAAAATTAAAAAAAATGATTATCTATAGTTTATGAAAAAAATTACAATTTATACTGGTCCTTTTTGTAATTACTGTGATGCAGCAAAAAGATTGTTAGCGAGAAACAATGCTTCTTATAACGAAATTAATATTGCTACTGTTGATGGGGCAATGGATGAAATGATTAAGAAAGCAAATGGAAAAAGAACAATACCTCAAATATTTTTCGATGATCAGCATATTGGTGGCTATGATGAAGTTAGGTCGTTAGAAAAAGAAAATAAACTTCAAGAATTACTTAAATAAATTTATTTAGCTTTAAAAGTTAAACAAACTCCATTATTACAATATCTTTTACCAGTTGGGTGTGGTCCGTCATCAAAGATATGACCATGATGTGCTTTGCAATTCTTACAGTGATATTCTGTGCGCGCATAGCCTAATAAGTGGTCAGTTTTTGTTTCAAAAACATTAGGCAATGATTGAAAAAAGGAAGGCCAACCTGATCCGCTTTCATATTTTGTTTTAGAATCAAATAATTTTACATCACAGTTTGCACAGTGATAACTTCCTTCTCGTTTTTCATTGTTAAACTCACTTGTGTTAGGTGGTTCTGTTCCATCCTCAAACATTACTAATTTTTGCTCTGCTGTTAGATTTAATTTTTTTTTATTCATAAAATTATAATAATTTAGCACAAGATTGGTGTAAAAAAGAGTGTAATTCAACGAGTTTTTGAAAATCTTTATTATAACCTCCGCCTAAAACTCCACATAAAGGTATGCCTTTTGAAAAAAAATTCTGTGTAACAATTTCATCTCTCTCCTTTATTCCCTCATCTGAAATTTTTAATTTTCCTAAACGATCATTAAAATGAATATCAACCCCTGCTATATAAAAAACATAATCAAAATTTTCTTGATTTAATTGATTTAAATAAAACTTAAGTACTTTAATATATTGTTTGTCCTCCATATTATCGTCTAGTTCAACATCAAGATCACTGACTGATTTTTTTGCTGGATAATTTGATTTAGAATGCATACTGAAAGTAAATACATTTTTATTATTTTTAAATATCTCAGAGTTACCGTTTCCTTGATGAACATCTAAATCAACAATCAAAATTCTTCCAGCCAAACCACAACTAAGCAAATATTCTGCAGCAACTGCAACATCATTAAATACACAATAACCTGCACCTCCATCAAAGTTTGCATGATGACTTCCACCAGCTGTATTACAAGCAAGGCCATTATTAATTGCCAATTTTGATGCTAAAACAGTGCCACCCGTTGCGACTAATGATCTTTGAACTACACTATCAACTAATGGAAAACCAATTTTTTTTATACTATTTTTATCCAAAGTTTTATTTTTAACATTTCTAATATAACTCTCTGAATGGGCCCTTCTCAACGTTTCGTCTGAGCATGGATATGGAACGTGAAATTTTTTAACTATCTTATTTTTAACTAAATATTTAGCAAGTTCTCTAAATTTATTAATGGGAAATTTGTGGTCATCACCAATTTTCGCAAAATAGTCTTCGTGATTAACAACTGGTAAATTCATTATTACTTTATTAAACGGATAGGCTTACCATTAACACATGCTTCAAGAGACTCTATCATTTGGCTATAGTAAATATTGTAATTTTCAGCAGTCACGTAGCCAATATGAGGAGTTAGTAAAGCATTAGGTAAAAATCTAAGTTTATTATTTTCTGGTAAAGGTTCTTTTTCATAAACGTCAATACCAGCTCCTGCTATTTCGTTTGTTGATAATGCAATTATTAAATCATCTTCATTTACAATGGGACCTCTTGAAGTATTAATTAGAAATGAAGTTTTTTTCATTTTATCCATCTCCTTTAAAGTAATACAATCTTTATATCTATCACCACCTTGAACATGTATTGATAAAAAGTCTGAGTTTTTAATTAGGTCATCTTTACTACAAGGTAAAACATCTAATTCTTTACAGGTATCTAAATTAAGATTCTCACTCCAAGCCATCACTTGCATTCCAAATACTTTTCCAATTTTTGCAACTTGAGATCCAACTTTACCAAGACCAATTAGTCCAAGAATTTTTCCTTTAAGTTCAACGCCAACTGTTGTTTGCCAATACCCCTGGTACATATTATCTATTTCTTCTTTAAAGTTTCTAGCTAAACCAAGTATCAAACCCCAAGTTAATTCAGGTGTTGGGTTTAAATTACTTTCTGTTCCAGAGACTATTATCTTTCTTTTATTTGCTGCATCTAAATCAATTGATTTGTTTCTTAATCCACTAGTAACTATAAATTTTAATTTAAATAAATTTTCTATTAAATTTTTTGTTATTGGTGTTCTTTCTCTCATTATTAATAAAGCTTCAAAATCTCTTAACTTATCTATAGCTTCATCTTCATTTTCAAAAGGTTCACTAAAAATTTTAATTTCATATTTTCCAGAAAGTTTTTCAAGATCAACAAATTGCTGAGAAACATTTTGATAATCATCTAAAATGGCTACTTTAAGCATTTTTATTTTCCTTATTTGATAAAAATAAACCTAATATAATTAAAATTGCTCCAATCAAGTGAAAAAACTGAAATCTTTCATTGTAAAAAAATATAGCCATTATTGTGCTAAATAAAGGAATTAAAGATAAGAATATACCAGCTCTATTTGCCCCAATGATAGAAACTGCTCCAGCCCAACAATAATAAGATCCAATGCTTGGAAATATTGCAACATAGATTAAGATGTAAAAAAGATTTTCACTTACCTCAATAACTTTTCCCTGTGTTATGTCCAAAATAAATAGTGGCAAAAGAAAAATCAATCCAAATGTACAAATTATATGGACCAGCGCAAGTAAAGATACTTCAAAGTTTCTTTTTCTTAAATACGCAGAATATATTCCCCATGCAATTATTGCTCCAATCATAAATAAATCTCCACTATTAAAATTTAAGGTAAGCAAAATATTAAGATCAAGTCTAGTAATAATAGCTAAAATTCCTAAGACTGAAATTAGTAATCCAGATATTTGAAAAATATTTGTTTTTTCGATTTTTAAAAGAAAACAAACTAAAATTATTGTTACAGGTATTGCTGTATTAAAAAGTGATGCATTGATTACTTGAGTATAATTCAAGGCATTATAAGTAAGTGAAGTGAATATGCACACACTAGTTGATCCTAAAATAAGAAATAATGATAAGTTTCTTTTAATTTGATTTTTTAATTTCAGTATCTCTTTATAAGTGAATGGAAATAAAATCATCCATACTAGGCACCATCTTAAAAATGCAAGTGAGTTAGGAGGTATATTTTCTAAATAAGCAAACTTTCCTAATGTAAAGTTACCTGCCCAAAATAATGTAGCACATACCAGCATTATATATGCTTTGGTATTTTGCATGAATTAATTGAATCTTGCTGAGCTATAAGGTTCTAAATTTAAATTAGTATTTTCTTTAGCTATCATTCCAGATACAATCTTTCCAGAAATTGGGCCTAATGTCCATCCTAAATGATGATGTCCAAAACAATAGAAAACATTTTTATGATTTTTTGATGGTCCCATAACTGGTAAAAAGTCTGGTAAAGTTGGTCTAAATCCTAACCACTCATCTTCATGATCCGGCAAATCCCCTAACATATATTTAGCATTATCAATTAAATTTTTTATTCTTGATTTTGAAAGAGGATTATCTAATCCTCCAAATTCAACTGTCCCTACAACTCTTAATCCTTGTTCCATTGGACTGATACCAAATCCTCTATTGGAAAAAATTACTGGCCTTGTTAAAAGATGATCGCAGTTTTTAAAGTGAACATGATAACCTCTCTCAGTATCAAGTGGTATTTTTTCGCCCAAATTATCTGTTAACTTTTTTGAAAAAGCTCCACACGCAATAACAGCTTTATCAAAAGTATATCTGTTATTGTCAGTTATAAATACAGGACTGTTATCATCAAAACTTATATCTTGAACGTTCATTTTATAAAATTTTCCACCTTTTTTTATAAAAAGTTCAAAAAGCTTTAATAAAATCTTTTTTGGGTTTCTTGCATGTCTTGCGTAAGGATAATAAACGCCGGCATGATAAAATGGTTTTATATTAGGCTCTAAATCATGAATTTCATCTTTATTTACAAGTTGTTGTTTAACACCTAATTCTTCTCTAACTTTAATTTCTAATTCTCTGCTTTTTAAATCTTTATCATTCCATATGTAAAGTATTCCTTTATTTTCAACTAATCCCTCTAAGTCTATTTCGTCAAATAATTCATCATATGCTGGTAAAGCTAAATCTAAAATTTGATGCATATTTCTGGCTGTATGCATCATTTTATTTTTTGATGTATTTAAAATAAATTTAATAAACCAAGGGATCATTTTTGGAACATAATTCCATTTAAGTGCCAACGGTCCGGTAGAGCTCATCAACATTGCTGGAACATCAGCTAAAACATCAGTTCTATTTAAAGATAATGAAGCATACGGAGAAAAGTGTCCTGCATTTCCATACGATGCTACTGGGCTGCCGGGTTCTTCTCTATCAAAGACTGTTACTTCAAAACCTTTTTTTTGGAGAAATAAAGCATTAGATATTCCTTGAATACCTGCACCAATTATTCCAACTTTTAGAGAATTACTCATAATTAACTTATATAGTAATTTTTAATATAATTTAGGTGACAAATTATACTTATGCAATTGATTGTTGGTTATGGACTTTAGCACTCATTACTATTCCAAAGCCAAACATTGTAGCTAACATTGATGACCCACCATAAGACATAATTGGCAAAGGTGATCCAACAATTGGAAGTAAACCAAGTACCATGCTCATGTTAATTGTGATGTAAACAAAAATTGATGCTCCAAAACTGTAACAAAATAATTTTGCAAAATAACTTCTAGATTGAGCGCCAATTGCAACTATCCTATAAATAATGATTGCATATATTAAAAGAAGAAATACTGAACCAATAAATCCAAATTCCTCAGAAAATAATGTGAAAATAAAATCTGTATGTTTTTCTGGTAAAAACTCTAAATAACTTTGAGTACCTTTTAAAAAACCTTTACCAAAAATTCCTCCTGAACCAACAGCAATTTTAGATTGAATTATTTGATATCCTGCACCTAGAGGATCTCTATCTGGATTTAAGAAAGTTAAAACTCTTAATTTTTGATAAGGTTTTAAAAAAGAGATTATAAAAGGTAAAGAGATTAAAAATCCTATCATAGTATAGATAAAATATTTATGATTTATTCCAGCAAACCATAATACAGCCAGTCCACTAATAGATATCAAAAGTGAAGTTCCTAAATCAGGTTGAACAATTACTAAACCCATTGGTAACAAAATAATAATTAGAGATGATAAAATTGCATAAAGTGAATTTACGTTTTCTAATTTCATTCTATGAAAATATTTCGCCAAACATAAAATGATACATATCTTCATTAATTCAGATGGTTGTAAATTTATAAAATATAGATCTATCCATCTTTGAGATCCTGAGGATTTAATTCCAAACAAATATGTCCAAATTAAAAGTCCAATTATTATAACATAAAAAAAATAACCAATGGAAAACCAAAATTTGATGTTAATAAATGAAAATATCAACATCATAATTGTAAAAACAATCAACTTAGTAAAATGACTCTTGGTATGAAATAAAATTTTTCCTCCATCAGTTGAGTACATCGTAGCGAGACTAATAAAACCTAACAACAAAATACATGCCATTAAAACATAGTCAAAATTTGCTAATTTTGAAAAAAAATTAAAATTATTTGTTGTTAATCTATTATGTTGGTACATCTATATATCCAAATATTTTTTATTATTAATTGACTCTCTTAATTGATGTCTATCAATAATTTTTTTAAATAATTTTTTTGCCATTGGAGCTGCTGTAGTACTTCCATTTCCTCCATGCTCAACTAAAATACTAACTGCATAACGTGGGTTTTTATACGGACCATATGCTATATAAAGAGCGTGATCTCTTTCTTCATAAGGAATTTGAAAAGTTTTTAAATCTAACTCACGATCTCTCTCAGTAATTTTTTTAACCTGAGCAGTTCCAGTTTTTCCTGCAAATTGATATTTTGGATCATCAATTCTAGATCTATAAGAAGTTCCTCTTACTTCATTGGTTGAAGCAAACATTGCATCTTGGACAATCTTAATATTTTTAGAATTTTTATACAATGGTGTAAATTTATCGATTGGAAATGCCTTATTTTCATCATCTATAACTATTTTTGGATAAATCTTATAGCCCCCATTTGCAATTTGAGCAGTCATTAAACATAATTGAATTGGAGTTGTTTGAATATAGCCTTGACCAATTCCAGTAATTACAGTTTCTCCCAATACCCAACTTTGTCCTAAAGCATTTTTCTTCCATTGTGTGCTTGGAATTAAACCTTTTTTTTCAATGTTAAATAGATTACCAAAAACTTCTTTTCCTAATCCAAATTTTTTAGCAGTTTCACTTAATCTATCTACTCCAAGTTTTCTAGCTATCTCGTAAAAATAGGTATCGCAGGATTGTTTCATTGCATTTCTTAAATTCATAAATCCATGCCCTTCCTTTTTCCAACAATGATAAGTTTGACCATAGAGTTCTAATGGATGCTTATGACCCCTACAATTAACAGTAAAATTAGTATTAATAATTCCATTTTCTAAAGCTGATAAAGCAACAATAGGTTTAATAGTTGATCCAGGTGAGTAATTTCCTTGTAATGTTTTATTAACTAATGGTTTCATTGGATCATTACGAATAATTTGCCAATCATCTTGGCTTATCCCAAAAACAAATAAGTTGGGATCAAATGAAGGAGAAGAGTGCATTGCAATTACCTCACCAGTATAAATATCCATGACACAGATAGATCCAGCCTGATCTTTTAGTAATTCATTTGATAATTGTTGGACTTTAGTATCTATTGTTAACCTAAGAGATTTGCCTTTCTCTCCTTTTTGAAATTCTAACTGACTGATTCTTCTGCCATAAGCATTTACTTCATATCTCTCAATATCATTAGAACCAATAAGTTGTTTTTCGAAAGATTTTTCTAAACCTACTTTTCCAATTTTAAGACCTGGTACAAAATTTTTCTTTATTGCTTCATTATTTTCAATATCTTGCTCATTTGCTTGACTTACATATCCAATAATATGTGTAAAATTTTCCCCAAAAGGATAATTTCTAGAAATAGAAATAACTGGCTTAACACCGTTTAAATCATAAAGATGATTATTAATTTTTGAGAATTTTTTCCAACTTAGATTATCTGATACAATTAAAGTTTCCCATGACTTAATCTCATTTTTCTTTTTTATTATTCTTTTAAATTCTTTATCACTCAACTCTAGTAAATCTTTTAGTCTATAAATTACATATCTAAAATCTTCTACTTGCTCTGGGATAATATGTAATTGATACGCCTCAAAATTACCTGCAATAACATTTCCAAAATAATCATGAAATTCTCCCCTTACAGGGGCTAATTTCCATTCTCTTATTCTATTTTTATCTGAAAGAGTTAAATATTTTTTATTTTCTCTAACCTGTAAAAAAAATAACCTACTTACCAATCCAATCATTATAAAAAACTTTACTGAGCCAGTAATAAACATTCTTCTATTTATGGAATTAAGTTTTTTTACATTATCGCTAGATGAATTAATCATTTATACCTTTTAGATAAAATTTGAATATTGTAAGAAAAATAAGATAAAATAAGAAAGTAAAAAAAGTATTAACTACATAACCCCATAATATTAGATTATATGAAAAAAATAATGTTAAGATTGTGTAATTTAAAGAGTTAACTAAAATTATAACAAATAAAAAATAAAACCAATCTTTTGTCTGATTGGGTCTAATTGTAATATTTCGAAAATATGATGTTGCTATACAAATTATCATGAAAGATAAACTGCTTAAACCAAGAGGTAGACCTACAACAGTATCATTAATCAATCCTGCCAAAAAAACTAAAAGATAATCAAAGTTTTTAAAATCTTTTAACGTGAAAAAAAAGATTAAAATAAAAGGAAAATTGAAAGAGAAAAAGTCAAGATCTAAATAGTTAACGTCAAATTCATTTAATACAGACACATATAAAACAACTATCGGCAACCAAGAGTAAAATTTCAA
>CACAKN010000001.1 GCA_902533075.1 uncultured Pelagibacteraceae bacterium | reverse complement strand
ATATTTTTTCCCGGTTAAGCCACCACAGTAATTTCCAATTAAGGACCGGAGGTATAAAACCAACAACTGTGTGCGTGTTAATTTAAAATTGTAGTCTATTTACAAAGAATCTTTTTAATTAACAAGTGTTAATTAGCTAATAATTGCAGATATTTCCCTATTTCTAAGGAGATTAATTGACTTTCTGTCTAAATTTCTTCCATTTTTAAGGCGAAAGTTTAGTTTATTATCTTTATCTGTTATTTCTATATTAATAACAGTATCACCATCATTTGATAAAAATTTTGAAACTTCATCAAGTTCTGTTAATGATTTAATATTAAATGTAACTTCTTTAATTGGATTACTTAAAATTTCTATCAAAGATGTAATTTTTAGAACATTTACTCTTTTAAATCTATTTTCATCATTGGAAATAGATTTAATTATAGTAATTAATAAAGATCTACCTTCCTTAAGAATTTCACGATTTAATTCTAAAATATCTGAAAAAATAAATAACTCAAAAACACTTGTAAGATCAGTTAATTTTAAGACTGCATAAGAATTACCTTTAGCTGTTTTTCTTTCTTGTATTTTAAGTAAGGTGGCAGCTATATTTGCATTTTTAATATCTTCTGAACTGATAAATGTTTGATAATCTACAATTTTATAATCATTAAAAATTTCTTTAAATTGATTTAATGGATGGTCAGAGATAAAAAAACCTACAGCCTCAAACTCTTTGGATAGTCTTTCTTCAAATTTCCAATCTTTAATATTTGAAATTATTTCATTTTCTTGATCTGCACTTTCTCCAAATAAATCAATTTGATTTGCTGATTTATTTTCAAATATATTTTTTGATTTAGTAATAAAATTAGGAATTGAATTATATAATGATTGTCTATTTGGATTTAGATTATCAAATGCACCAGCTTTAACTAATCCCTCCAATTGAAGTTTATTGATATCTTTGGGGTTAACTCGACTTAAAAAATCTGTAATTGACTTAAACTTTCCGTTTTTTAATCTCTCGTTGACAATATTTGAGATGGCTTCATAACCAACTGCTTTAATACCGCCTAAGGCATAATAAAATTTTTCGCCATCAGTTTTAAAATCTGCAAAACATTCATTAATATCAGGTCTTAAAATTATTATGTTTAACCTTTTAAGCTCCTCATAAAATTCACTCAATTTATTTTGATTTGAAATATCCATTGTCATTGATGCAGCAATAAACTCTTTTGGATAGTAAGTTTTTAGATATGCTGTTTGATAAGATATAATTGCATATGCGGCTGCATGACTTTTGTTAAATCCATACTCTGCGAAAGGCTCTATCTTTAAAAATATTCCTGCGGCAACTTCTTTACTAATACCATTCTTAACAGCTCCAGCGATAAAATTTTGTTTTTGTTTTTCCAATTCAGATCTTTTTTTCTTTCCCATTGCACGTCTTAAAATATCAGCTTGACCTGCAGTGAATCCTGACAATTTTTGAGCTATTTGCATTACTTGTTCTTGATAAATAATTACTCCATATGTTGGTTTAAGTATCTCCTCCAATAAAGGATGTAAATAATCAGGTGTCTGTTTACCGTGTTTACAGTCATTATAAGTTGGAATATTACTCATGGGACCTGGTCTATATAAAGCTACCAATGCAATAATATCTTCAATATGATTAGGTTTCATTTGTACTAAAGCTTCTCTCATTCCTGAACTTTCAATTTGAAACAACCCAACAGTTTTTCCTGAAGACAATAAACTGAAAACTTTTTGATCTTCAAAATTTATATTTTCAATATTAAAATCTTTATCTTTTTTTCTAATCAATTTTTGTGTGTTACTAATTACTGTTAATGTTTTTAAACCTAAGAAATCAAATTTGATTAGTCCTGCATTTTCCGCTGAGTACATATCAAATTGTGTTGATGGTAAAAGTAAATCAGCAGTCGAGTCCTTATATAATGGAACAGTCTCAGTAAGTTTCTTATCTGCTATTACCACTCCAGCCGCATGGGTTGCTACATTTCTATTTAAACCTTCAAGTTTTAAAGATAAATCTGTTAATTTTTTAACTCTTGGATCGTCATTTATTAATTTTTGTAGTCTTGGTTCACCCGCAATACACTCTGTTAAGTTTTGAGGTCTTGATGGATCAAAAGGTATCATTTTAGAAATAGCATCAACAAAACCGTAAGCTAATCCTAAAACTCTTCCAACATCTCTAATTACCATTCTCGCTTTTAACTTTCCAAATGTAATAATGTGAGCAACACTTTCTTTATATTTTTTTGTTAAATATTTAAAAACTAAATCTCTTTTTTCTTCACAAAAATCGATATCGAAATCAGGCATTGATATACGATCTGGATTCAAAAATCTTTCAAAAATAAGATTAAATTTAATAGGATCTACGTCTGTAATTGATAAGCACCAAGCCACTAGAGAACCAGCACCAGAGCCTCTACCGGGACCAACAGGTATATCATTTTCTTTAGCCCATTTTATATAGTCAGAAACAATAAGAAAGTAACTAGCATATTTCATTTCAATAATTATACCTAGTTCATGATCTAATCTATCTTTATATCTTTGATAATACTTATCAGATGAAAAATCTTTATCTTTAATCTTAAATATTTTTTTAAATCTTTCATTTAACCCATCTATAGAATCTTTTCTTAATTTATTATCAGCATTTCCATCTTTTTCTGAACTAATGTTAGGTAGAATTGGTTTAGAAAAAACAGGTCTATAACAGCAACGTAGTGGAAAATTATAATTATTCTCCAAAGCTTCTGGTAAATCAGCAAATAATTCTGACATCTCTGAGTCGTTTTTAAAATAATGTTGATCGGTAAATTTAACTCTATTTTTTTCGTTAACATAAGTTTTGTTTTTAATGCAAATTAATGCATCGTGAGCTTCATGCATATCTTTCTTAATATAGAATGTTTCATTAGTAGCTATTATGGGAATTTCTATCTTTAAAGATTTTGATAAATTAAATTTTTCAAAACCAGCCTCATTTTGATCACCGTGTCTCTGTATTTCAATATAAAAGAAATTTTTGTATTGTGATTTTAATCTTAAATATAATTCTTCAATTTCACTAAATTTACCTTTGTCAAACAATTTACCAAATAATCCATTTATAGTTCCTGAAAATACTGCAACACCATCACTTTTATTAAGTAATTCTTTAAAATCTAAGTACGGTTCAGAAATTTCATCATTTTTCAAATATGACAAAGATGACAATTCAACTATTCTTTTATAACCTTTTTCGTTTAAAGCATATAAGGGTAATAAGCCAATTGTACCATTATGTTTAAAGTTTATTTGTGTTCCTATAATTGGCTGAGTACCTGTTTTTGATAATTTTTCAGCAAATTCCAAAGCACCACATAAGTTTGAGGTATCACATAAAGCTAGTGATTTAATCTTATTTTCTTTAGAAAACTCTTTTAAATCATCTATCTTAATTGCTCCTTCACATATTGAGTATTGTGAGTGGATCTTTAAATGATTAAAATTTTGAACATTAGACTCATCCATTAACAGTCTTTATATTACCATTAACTATTTCCAATAAGCAATCTGACTTATTTGCAAAAAATCTATTATGAGTTGCAAATATTATTAATCTATCTGGTTTTAGTTGTTTTTTAAGAATTTCAAAAATTTGTTTGGCTGTATTTAAATCTAAACTTCCAGTTGGCTCATCAGCTAGAATAATTTGTGGATCGTTTATTAAAGCTCGTGCAATCGAAACTCTTTGTTTTTCTCCTCCTGAAAGTTGACTCGGATAATGATCAGATCTATTTGACAATCCAAACTTTCTTAGTAATTCGTGAGATTTAGAAACTGACAATTTTTTATTTTTGCCTACAGCTAAGCTTGCAAGATATATATTTTCTAATGCTGTGAAATCAGGAAGTAAATTATCTTGTTGATAAATAATACCTATCTTGTTTGCTCTCAAATTGTCATTTTTATTCAAATCTTTGAAATCTATAAATCTATTATCAATACTAATTGAACCAGAAGTAGGCCTGTCTATTAATGAAATTAAGTTTAGTAAAGTGGATTTACCTGAACCTGATGGACCCATTAAAGAATAAATTTTTCCTTTTTTAAATTTGTAAGTAATTTTTTTTAAAACTTTTATCTTTTTGTGACTAGCAAAAGATTTATTTATATTTATTAATTTAATAAGATCACTCATATTTTAAAGATTTAATTGGATCTAATTTAGCAGCTTTTAGTGCTGGAAAAATTGAAACAATAATTGTTATTAATATTGAACAACAGGAGATAATAAAAATTGAAAATGGATCTATCTCAGAGGGCATAATGCTTAAAAAATAAATTTCTTCAGGAAATAAACTTATATTAAATACAGTACTTATTACTTGTCTTAAATTTTCAACATATATAGAAAATGTTACTCCTAAAATAATTCCAAAAATTGTTGCTGAAGTTCCTATAATTACCCCTATCAAAAAGAAAATCTTTACTATAGATTTATTTAGAACACCAATAGACTTTAGTATTGCTATTTCTCTTGTTTTATTTTTAACCAAAATTGTTAAACCAGAAATAATATTAAATGCAGCTACAATAATTATTAAAGATAAAATTATAAACATTACATTTCGTTCAACTTTTAACGCAGAAAATAAAGAGCTATTCATATCGGCCCAACTATATACAAATTCATTAGGGTAAATATTTTGAACAATCTTTTTTTGATTTTCTATGTTTTTTGGATTTTTTAAATATATTTCTAGATTTCTATCATTTGTTTTTAAATCAAAAAACTCTTCAAGCGTATTTAAATTTATAAAAGCAATATTATTATCAAAATCAACCATTCCACTTTCAAAAAACGATACAACGGTAAAAGTTTTTTGTTTTGGAAGATTACCAATAATTGTCTCTACGCCAGAGGATGACATTATGGATATATTATCACCAATTTTTAAACCTAATGTAAAACTTAATTCTTTACCAATAGATATAAAATTTTCCTTGAGATTATTTCTATTGCCTAAGAAGTTTTCATTTTTAATAATATCTAGTTTTGAAAAATCCTCACTTTCATAGCCTCTTAAAACAATCCCTTTTGTAATATCTTTTTTAATCATTATTGCTTCAGCATTATTAGATAAAATTAAATTTTTAGAAATCATATTCAAATTAGATTTATTTGATGTATCTATTTTCAAATCATAAGGCTTTACAGTTATATGTGAATTAAAACCAACTATTTTATTAATTAATTCTGTCCTGAACCCATTCATTACAGACATTACAATAATTAAGACAGCAACCCCAAGACCTATACCAATGAAAGAAAAAATAGAAATTATATTTAAGAAACCATCTTTTTTTCTGGCTTTTAAAAATCTAAATGTAATTTCTTTTTCTAAAGTTGAAATCAATTTTTTGCTTTTTGTTCTTTTAAAATTCTTATAATTTCAGCTAAATTAATTTTTTTTGTTTCTTTTCCAATTTCTTTGAATTCTAATAAATCTCCATCAGATTGTTTGCCAATGATAATTTGGTAGGGAGATCCTATTAAATTCATTTTTTTTAATTTTGATGAAAAATTTTCTTCTGTATCATCTATAATTGTTTCGATATTATTTTTCAATAACTCTAAGTTTATCTTGTTTGCTTTCTCTAGCGCGGCTGTATCGTTTTTATTAATCATAGGAATTATTGATACATCATATGGAGCAACAGAAATTGGCCATTTCATGACCTCATTTTTTTCATCATATTTTGCCTCAATTATAGCTCCTACTAATCTCGACACACCTATTCCATATGAGCCCATTTTAACAAAATCTTTTTTTCCCCCAGGTAAATCAACTGAAGCGTTCATTGGTTTTGAATACTTATCTCCAAAATAAAAAATATGACCAACTTCTATTCCTTTTGTTTTTAAACGATTTTCTTCAGAAACTTTACTTTCAAATTCTTCTTTATTGAATTTTTCATCTGTAACAGAATAAAATTCCTCATATTTCATTCTTAAATTTTCTAAAGACTTTTTATTTAAGTCTGTGCCATAACTATCTAATTCAAAAATTCTTTTGTCTGTAAAAATTTTACTTTCACCAGTTTCAGCAAGAATGATAAACTCATGGGAAAGATTACCTCCAATAGGGCCGGTGTCTGCAGCCATTGGTATAGCTGTCAGATCTAATCTTTTGAAAGTTTTTAAATAGGATAGAAAAAATTTATTATAAGAAAACAATGCTTCATCATCAGTTATATCAAATGAATATGCGTCTTTCATGTAAAATTCGCGGCATCTCATTATTCCAAACCTTGGTCTAATCTCATCTCTGAACTTCCATTGTATATGATATAAAAGCTGTGGAAGTGACTTATAAGACTTAATTAAAGATCTAAATATATCTGTTACCAATTCCTCATTGGTTGGTCCGTAAAGCATTTCACGATCTTGTCGATCTTTTATTCTTAGCATCTCTTCACCATAATCTTCATACCGACCACTTTCTTTCCATATTTCACTAGATTGAATTGTTGGCATCAATATTTCTTGTGCTCCAATTTTATTTTGTTCTTCTCTTACAATCTGTTCAATTTTTTTCATTACCTTAAACCCTAATGGTAACCAAGAATAAATTCCTGCAGATGATTGTTTTATCATTCCAACTCTTAACATTAGCTGGTGTGATTTTATTTTAGCTTCCGATGGATTATTTTTAAGAATAGGAATAAATGATTTGGAAAAATACATGCTAAATGATTATATTTCTTAAATTTAAATATTCAAATTTCATTAATAGATAAATCACAATGAATAGAATCGTTGTTATTCCTGTACAATAAATGAATTTCTTCAACATTTTTGGATTTTCTGGTGATCCAGGATCCTCACCTTCTATTTTTACTGATTTTTTTCTTTCTACATCGATCGGTAAAATTGCAAAAAAAATTATCCACCAAATGATTATATAGATTATTGCTAATCCTGTAGGGCTCATTAAATCTTTACCAAGTTAATATTTGCAAAAGGTTTTTTTCCAGTTTTTTCTTTTGTAAATTTACGGCACGCAATTTTAAGTGCATCTATTAAATTCTGTTCTTGCTGTTTATTGCCAAGTTTAAATGTTCTTGTTGTTTTTTCAATTTCATCTTCTAATCCATACAAAAACTCCTCTTTTTCGTAAACGGGCAATCCTCTGAAGGTGATTATAGGACTATTGTGGATATTTCCCTTTGGAGTAATTAAAATTGTTATTTCCAAATAACCATTACTACTCAAATTTCTTCTATCTTTTATAGACTGAGAGTCCTCTTCAACACTAACATTCCCATCCAAATACAATCTCCCACTTGGTGCTTTATCATAAACTTCTGGTTTATCTCCAGGAGATAATTTTACAATATCTCCATTTTCAACTTGAACAGGGTGAGGAACCTGCATTTCTTTTGCAAAATTGATATGTTCTATCATATGTCTATGTTCTCCATGAACTGGGATAACACATTGTGGTTTTACCCATTGATACATGTCTTTTAGATCTTCTCGATTTGGATGCCCTGATACATGAATAAACTCTGTTTCTTCAGAGATCACCTCAATACCATCTTTTACTAGTTGATTATGAAGTTTATAAAGTTTTTTTTCATTACCTGGGATGATTTTTGATGAAAAAATAACAGTGTCATCTTTTTCAATAAATACATCTGGATGAGTATAATTCGCAATTCTCATCATTGCTCCCATTGGTTCACCTTGGCTACCTGTACATAAATAAAGAATTTTTTCTCTAGAGAAATTTTTTGCATCTCTAGGATCAATAGGTTCAATAGTATTTTTTAAATAACCACATTGTCTCGCAGCCTTATAAATTCTATGCATTGATCTTCCAACTAAAGATATCTGTCTTCCAGATTTTTCAGCACAGTAAAAAGCTGTTTCCATTCTTGCAACATTAGATGCGAAAGAAGAAATGATGACTCTTTTTTTTAATCGATTAACTATATTTAGTAAATTTTTCCTAACATCTAATTCTGATCCTGATCTTCCAGCACTAAAAACATTTGTAGAGTCACAAATCATGGCTAAAACACCTTCATCACCTATTTCTTTTAATCTTTTAGAATTAATTTCGTCACCAATTAATGGATTTGGATCAACTTTCCAATCTCCCGTATGTAAAATTACTCCAGCTGGGGTTTTAATTCTCAAACCATTTGGTTCTAGTATTGAGTGAGTCAAAGTGATGTATTCGATCTCAAATTTTTCTAATGAAATATTTCCATTTAATTCAACAATTTTAAGATCTTTAGTAATATCAATATGCTTTTCTTTAAATTTTTCCTTTATTAAAACAGCGGTAAAAGGCGTTGCGTATATCTTGCATTGAAGTTTTGGCCATAAATGAGCAATAGCACCAATGTGATCTTCATGAGCATGAGTGAGAACTATACCTAATAAATTATCTTTCTTTTCCACAATAAAACCTGGATCCGGATAAATTAAATCAATTCCTGGAACTGTATCATCTGCAAAAGTAACACCAATATCAACCATAATCCATTTGTGGTCCCCTGGTAAACCATAGCCAAACAAATTCATGTTCATCCCAATTTCACCAGATCCACCTAGTGGACAAAATAATAATTCTTCTCTCATTTATTTAATTAATTTTGAAATTTTTATAAGACCCTTAACAGTGATATTTTTATTTTCAATAACTTTTGTTTTTATTGAATTTTTGAATAAATCAGAAAAGCCACCAGTAATAATAACCTTATAAGATTTTCTTGTTTCTTTCTTAATCAAATTAATAATATTGTCAATTAAGCCTGCATAGCCCCAGAAGAATCCTGATCTAACAGCTGAATTTGTATCAATACCGACTACCTTTTTAATTTTTTTAAGATTAATTTTTGGTATCAAAGAAGCCTTATCAGTTAAAGTATTTAATGAAATACTTACACCAGGAGCAATAACACCTCCTCTGTAAGTATTGTTTGCTAATACATCGAACGTTGTAGCTGTGCCAAAATCTAAAATAATAAAATTTTTCTTGGGAGTAATTAAACTTATTGCATTTGCTAGTCTATCAGAACCAACTTGTTTAAAATTTGCTTTTATATTCAAAATAGATTTTAAATTGAGATCTTTTATTTCATAACACTTAACATTAGTTTTTTTTGATATAAATCTTTTAATAGAACTAAAAGTTTTTGGGACAACACTACAAAATAATATCTTTTCAATATTTTTAAAATCTTTTGTTAAAATTCTAAATTTTCTATTAAGAATTGAGTAAGTTATTAATTTTGATGGTAAACTTATTTTTTTTAAAATCTTATCTTTAGAGTTTACTAAAAATAATTTAGTTACCGAATTTCCAATATCTCCTAAAATTAACATATCTATATTTATACTCTTTTTTTCATTAATCTCTTTAAATTATTTTCAAATATCTTCTTTAGTTTTAATTCAAATTTTTTTTTTGAAATATCTTTATTTACAAGCTCCCTAAGATGGGTGGTAGGGCAATTTTTTATAAAGGGACTTTTTATTAAATTTACACCAATACCAACAATCAAATAAGTATGATTAAATTTATTTACTTTTTCTTGCAAAATTCCACATATCTTTTTTTTTTGGATTAAAAGATCATTAGGTTTTTTGAAATAAATTTTTTTTTTATAATATTGTGAAATACATTTTTTAACCATTAAACAATTAATTTTAGTTAATTTGTTTAAAGATATTTTAAAGTTTTTTAGATTATAAAAAAAACTAACGAATAAATTTCCTTTATAGGAAACCCATTTTTTTCCATATTGTCCTCTACCATTGACTTGCAAATCAGATAAGATCATACCAAAATCATAATTGTAGTTTTTGATTATTCTTATGGCAGTTTTATTAGTGCTTTTTACTTTATTAAATCTAAATATTTTAAACTTCATTAAATTATATTGATTTTTGAAACTGCATCGATCAATTCACTTGGGAAAATAAAATACATTAAAATCAGCACTGTAGAGACTGTTAAAGATAACTTCAACCAAAGGCTATGATCTTTATCGTAACTATCTTTTTCCTTATCGAAATACATTATCTTAATAATTCGCAAATAATAAAACGCTGCTACAACTGTTGATAATAGTCCAACAATAGCTAGAAAATACATTGACTGTTCAATAACAGATTTAAAAATATAAAATTTTGCAAAAAAACCTGCAAGTGGCGGAATTCCAGCTAGAGAAAATAAAATTATCAATAGTGAAATTGAAAGTAATGGATGATTTTTTGATAATCCTGATAAATCATCTATTTGCTCATAATAAATATTGTTTCTTTTCATCATTAATAGGCATGAAAAAAAACCTAAGTTCATAATAATATAAATAGTAATATAAATTACTGAACTTTGTATCCCATCATTTGAACCTGTTGCCAAACCGGCTAAAGCATATCCAATATGACTTATCGAGCTATAAGCTATTAGCCGCTTAAGATTTTTTTGACCTATCGCCGCTATCGCACCAAAAAGCATAGATGCGATTGATAGAAAAACTAAAATCATTTGCCACTGATCAATTAAATTTAAAAAAGGAACATACAAAAATCTTATAAACACAGTTAATGCTGCGATTTTAGGAACCATTGTAAAAAATAATGTTACAGATGTTGGTGAACCTTCATATACATCTGGAGCCCACATATGAAAGGGTACAGCAGAAATTTTGAAAGCTAGACCTACTAAAATAAACACTATTCCAAAAGTAAGGGCATATTCATTTGTATTGAATTGAGTTGCAATAACATTAAAATTTGTTGAGCCTGTAAAACCATAGATTAAAGAACAACCGTATAATAACAAACCTGAAGATAATGCACTTAAAACAAAATATTTTAATCCTGCTTCTGATGATTTTAATTGATCTCGATTAAATGTTGCCAAAACGTATAAAGCTAATGACTGTAGCTCTAAACCCATATAGAAAACTATTAAATCATTTGAGCTGATCATAATCATCATACCTAATACAGAGCTTAGTATCAAAATTGGATATTCAATTTTAAAAATTTTAAAAGTTCTTAAATAATTTGATGAAATCAATAAAACTACAAATGCAGCTAATAAAGTAATAATTTTCATAAATGATGACAAATAATCTACAACAATACTTTTATTAAAAAGAGTTGATCTATTTATACTGATTGTTTCATTGAAAGTAATTACTGCAGTAATCAATAAAACTAACAATGAAATATTATGAATTATTTTTGAACTATTTTTTTTGAAAACTCCTAAAATTAGTAAAAACATTATAGATAATGAAATAAAAATTTCTGGAAATATTAATTCAATATTATTCATCATTTACTTGCTACACTATAGTTATATGTGTTGATTAAATCACTTATTGAAACTTCAATAGTGTTTATTAATGGCTCTGGATAAAAACCAAAGTATAAAGTTGGAATAGCTAAACAAGTAAGAGTGAATGTTTCTGATTTATTTAAATCAATCATCTTTTTTAATTCTGAGTTAATTAACTTTCCAAAGATAACTCTTTTATATAACCAAAGCATATATGCTGCTCCAATAATTACTCCTAAACTAGCTAATACTGCTACTAAAAAATTATCTTTAAATGCGGCCATAAGAATTAAAAACTCACCAACAAAACCACTTGTACCAGGTAATCCTAAGGCAGCTAAAGTAAATACCATGAATAAAACTGCATATTTAGGTATGATAGTTACGATACCTCCGTAAGTATTGATCAATCTTGAATGCATTCGATCATAAACAACACCAACACATAAAAATAAGGCAGCAGAAACTAGACCATGGCTAATCATCTGAATTATACTTCCTTCAATTCCTTGTTGTTGAATTGTAAAAATTCCTAAAGTAACAAATCCCATATGAGCTACTGAGGAGTATGCGATTAATTTTTTCATATCCTCTTGCATTAAAGCAATTAATGAGGTGAAAATAATTGCTATAACACTTAATGCATAAATTAAAGGAGTAAACAACTCTGAGGCAGATGGGAAAAGTCCGAGAGAAAATCTTATAAATCCATATCCTGCCATTTTAAGTAGAATTGCTGCTAGCAAAACTGATCCTGCCGTTGGAGCTTCAACGTGTGCATCTGGAAGCCAAGTATGAACTGGCCACATTGGAGTTTTTACAGCAAATGAACTAAAAAAAGCTAGCCACAATAAATTTTGATATTTAGTGTCTATACCTAATTCATAAAGTTGAACAATATCTGTAGTGCCTGTGATCCAATAAATTGAAATTATCGCCACTAACATTAGAACTGAACCTAAAAGAGTGAATAAAAAAAACTTAAAAGCAGAATAAACTCTTCTAGCCCCACCCCATATTCCAATAATTAAAAACATTGGGATTAATCCGGCCTCAAAAAATAAGTAAAAAACTACAAGATCTAGAGAACAAAAAACTCCTATCATGAAAGTTTCCATAACAAGAATGGCTATTAAAAATTCATTTAATCTTTCTGTAACTGAATTATTAACTGATATTATGCATAGAGGTGTAATAAATGTTGTAAGAATTATAAAAAGTATTGATATTCCATCAACACCTACTTTATAATTAATTAAACCTTCAATCCAAATTCTATCTTCAACAAATTGAAATGCTGATGTTGTTTGATCAAATAAAAACCACAAATAGATAGACAAAAAAAAGTTTACTAGTGTCGTAAATAATGCAACATATTTTACAGTAATTTTATTTTCACTTTTACTTCTTGTGAAAAATAAAAAGAGTGCTCCAATGGAAGGCAAAAGTATTAATGAAGAAAGAATAGGAAAGTTCATTATTTAACAATTAAGAAGGTTAAAAAAGCGGAAAAACCAAGTAGCATTACAAATGCATATTGATAAATATAACCACTTTGAAATTTATTAGCTTTGATAGAAAATTTTTTAATTAACTCTGAAATTCCATCAGGTCCAAAGCCATCGATAACTTTAATATCAAAAAATTTCCACAAAAATAACCCAAATCTTTTCGAAGATTTAACAAACAAGATGTCGTAAATTTCATCGAAATACCATTTATTAAACAAAAATTCATATAATGGTTTATTTATATTTACTAGTTGAGTTGCAAAATTTTTATTTTTTACAAATAAATAATAAGCTAATGGTATTGATATAGTAACTAACGTTGGAGTTAAAATTAAGAACCATAATGGTGGATGATCAGTGCTTAGAGGTTCTAAGAAGAAAATCGACTCATTCCAAAAATTATTAATTCCTTTATAACCTAAAAATAAATCTTTAAAAATAAATCCAGCAAATATCGCTCCTATAGATAATATTATCAAAGGTATTAACATAATTAATGGTGACTCATGTGTCTCCTCAATTTTAATTTCTTTGTTGTTATATTGTCCGTGAAAAGTTTTAAATATCAGTCTCCAAGAATAGATTGAGGTTAATAAGGCTGTAAATATACCTATTCCAGCTGCATAGTAGCCAGTAGTAGTACCACTTAAGTATGCAAATTCAATGATTGCATCCTTAGAATAAAAACCTGATAGCAAAGGAAAGCCTGTTAATGCTAAAGTTCCTATAATCATTAAAGCGTAAGTGTAAGGTAATTTTCTACATACTCCTCCCATATTATTTATATTTTGTTCATCTTTAAAAGCATGAATAACAGACCCTGAACCTAGAAATAATAATGCTTTAAAAAATGCATGAGTGAATAAATGAAACATTGCAACATTATATGCACCTACGCCAGCTGCAAAAAACATATAACCTAATTGGCTACATGTTGAATAAGCAATGATTTTTTTTATATCTGTTTGAACTAAAGCTACACTTGCTGCAAAAAAAGCAGTGCTCATACCGATTATTGTAACGATGTTTAAAGCCAACTCTGAATATTCATATATCGGTGAACATCTAACGACTAAAAAAACTCCAGCGGTAACCATAGTGGCTGCATGGATCAAAGCTGAAACAGGTGTTGGACCCTCCATTGCATCTGGTAACCAGGTATGTAAAAAGATTTGAGCCGATTTACCCATAGCACCAATGAATAATAGTATACAAATTAAATCTATAGCATAAATTTGAATACCTAAAAAATTAAGTTTTTCATCTACAACTGTTGAGATTTGGTCAAAAACTTCTGTGTAGTTTACTGTACCAAACAAATAAAAAATTAAAAATATACCTAGAGCAAAGCCAAAATCTCCTACTCTGTTTACAACAAATGCTTTGATTGCTGCTTTATTCGCAGATTCCTTTTTAAACCAAAAACCAATTAAAAAGTACGAGCAAAGACCTACCCCCTCCCAACCAAAAAATAATTGAATAAAATTGTCGGCTGTTACCAACATTAACATAGCAAATGTAAATAGCGATAAGTAGGCCATAAATCTTGATTTATGAGGATCATGGGACATGTATCCAATTGAGTAGATATGTACCAACGCAGAAATAAAAGTTACGACTACTAACATTACTGATGACAATGCATCAATTTTCATTGACCAGTTTACCTCTAGGGATCCAGAATTAATCCATGTAGCAATTTTAATATTTTCCTCGTATTGATTAAAAATTACTTCGTAAAATACAATTGCTGAAAGAACAGCTGATATAGATACTAATAAACTTGTAACTATCTCAGAATTTCTATCGCCTATAAATTTACCAAAAAATCCTGATATTATTGAAGCAATTAATGGTAATGCTAAAATTGAAATTTCCATTTTATCCCTTTAATTTATCTATTTCTTCAACCCGTATAGTTCCTGCGTTTCGGTAATAGACTACTATTATTGCTAGACCAATTGCGGCCTCAGCAGCAGCAACGGTTAAGATAAATAATGTAAAAACTTGACCAGTCAAATCATCAAGATAAATAGAAAAAGATACTAAATTAATGTTTACAGCTAACAATATCAGTTCAATACTCATCAAAATCACAATAATATTTTTTCGATTTAAAAAGATTCCAATAACGCCAATACTAAAAATAACCGCTCCTAAAGTAAGATAATGTCCTAAACCTATTTCAGTCATCTATCTTAACTCCTTTATTTGATGGAACCTCTAAAACATTAACACCTTCAGATCTCTCTCTAGAAATTTGTTTCAAATAACTTTGTGTTTTAACACCTTCTCTTTGTCTAAAAGTAAGAACGATTGCACCTATCATCGCAATTAATAAAATCATTCCACTTATTTGAAAAACATGTATATAATCTGTATACAGGATTTGACCTAATGAGTGTGTATTACTTATTTCATTAGAAATTTTTGTAGTATTTGGATTTAACAATTCAGGTTTATATTTCCAACCACCTACAACAATAATTAATTCAAGAAAAATAATTGCGCTTATAATTAAACCGATTGGAATATGACTAGAAGTTGCTTCAGAATAGAACCATTGATTTTTTTGTTGAGCAACATTCAACATCATTACAACAAATAAGAATAAAACAGCTACAGCACCAACATATACTATTAACATTATCATCCCTAAAAACTCTGCCCCAATCATTATAAAAAGACATGAAATACTAATAAAATCTAATATTAAAAAAAAAACTGAGTGTACGGTATTTTTTGAAACAGTGACCATGATCGCTGAAATGACTGCAATAATTGAAAATACATAAAAAAATATTGCATGAGCTATCATAAATTTATCTATAAGGATTATCTGATTTTATATTTGCCGCTAAAACATTTTCCCATCTATCACCATTGTCTAATAATTTTTCTTTAGTGTAATAAAGTTCTTCTCTCGTTTCCGTCGAAAACTCAAAATTAGGACCTTGCACTATTGCATCTACAGGGCATGACTCCTCACATAGACCACAATAAATACATTTCATCATATCAATATCGTAACGAGTAGTTTTTCTACTCCCATCAGATCTTTCGGCTGACTCGATTGTAATTGCTTGTGCAGGACATACAGCTTCACATAGTTTACATGCGATACATCGTTCTTCACCATTTGGATATCTTCTAAGTGCATGCTCTCCTCTAAATCTTGGGCTAATTTTTCCTTTCTCAAAAGGATAATTTATTGTTTTTTTTGTTTTAAACATTTCTCTTAAGGCAATTAATAACCCAGTTATAAAATCAACCATAAATATTGTTTTTAAAAATCTTGTAATTTTCATCTAATGTGTGGGTAAAAGATTAAAATAAAATAAATAACTTGCAGTCAAAACGACATAAGTAAGAGACAAGGGAAGAAATATTTTCCAACCTAGTCTCATTAATTGATCATATCTATATCTTGGTACAACTGCTTTAACTAATGCAAATAAAACAAATAAAAGTAATATCTTTAAAATTAACCAAATAGCTCCTGGAATCAAATTAAATGGATATAAATTAATAGGTGAAAGCCAGCCTCCTAAGAATAAAATCGATCCTAAAGCACACATTAATAAAATATTTGCGTACTCTCCTAACCAAAACATTGCGTACATCATGCCAGAATATTCAGTTTGATACCCAGCAACTAATTCTGCTTCTGCTTCAGGTAAATCAAAAGGTGGTCGATTTGTTTCTGCTAATGCGGATATAAAAAATATTACAAACATTGGAAATAACGGAATTATGAACCAGATGTTTTGTTGAGCTAAAACGATATCACTTAAATTTAATGATCCTACACACAAAAGAACATTAATAATGATTATACCAATTGAAACCTCGTAAGAAACCATTTGAGCAGCAGATCTTATTGCACCTAAAAAAGGGTATTTGGAATTTGACGCCCAGCCTCCCATTATAATTCCATAAACTCCAAGAGATGAGACAGCAAAAATATAAAGAATCCCAACATTTATATTGGCTAAAACCTGATCTTCTCCGAAGGGTATAACTGCCCATGCTATTAAAGCTAAAGTCATTGTAATAATAGGAGCCAAAATAAAAATAATCTTATTAGAGCTTGCTGGAATTATAATTTCTTTAAAAATATATTTTAATGCATCAGCTAATGATTGTAATAAACCAAAGGGGCCAACAACATTAGGGCCCTGTCTTTTTTGAACAAAAGCCCAAACTCTTCTATCTAACCAAACAATCATGGCAACAGAAACTAAAACTGGGACAAGAAGAAAAAGGATTTTGTAGACTTCTTCAAAAACTAAATTTACGTATTCCATTATTTACCCTTCGGTGCCAGTTCGTTTAACTTCTAATTTAGAATTATTACAATTCAACATCGTTTTTGATGATCGTGCAATTACATTTGAAAAATAATAATCCTTGTATGTTATTTTAAGGGTTTCGTCCTCAAAATCACTTAAGTCTATTTTAGTGTTAGAGGGGCTTTCTTGTTTTTCTTTTTTTAAATTTATATAGTTGAACATACTGCTCTCTAATTCATCTCTATCATTAAAAAGTTTTCTATTATTCATAAATTCAGCAAGATTATTTATAATTTCCCAATCTTCTTTAGCATCTCCTGGTGGATATGATGCTTTATAAGCTTTTTGTACTTTACCTTCTAAATTAGTATAATGACCTGATTGCTCTGTGTAAGCTGCTCCTGGTAAAATAATATCTGCTAGTTCTGCACCATTATCACCATGACTTCCTACATATATTATAAACTCATTTTTTTTATTAAATTTAAAATTATCCTGACCCATTAAAAAAACTAAATCAAATTTATTTTCATTCAGTTTCTTTATTAATTCATCTTTTTTATCAATTATATCAAGATCTAAACTTCCAACTGAAGCTGCATCGGAAGGTAAAAAATTTAGAGGACTCCAATCATCAGTAAATTTATTGTTACTCAACAAAAACTTTTTAAAAGAACTAAATAAAAATTTAGCTGACTTAGATTTTAGAAATGACTCTCCAAATATGATCATTGGTTTTTGAGCTTCAATAATTTCTTTTGTAAGTTCATTTTTATTTTCAAAAATATCTTTGATTGTTTGAGTTTTTCCATCAAGGCTTTTATAAGGATAGGTTAAATCACCTATATCATTTAAAGAAACAATTTTGACTTTATTTTTTAAATAAGCCTTTCGAATTCTTGCATTTAGCATAGTGGCTTCAAATCTTGGATTAGTTCCAATTAAGAGAATTAAATCTGACTCCTCAATACCATTAATTGTTGAATTAAATAAATAGTTTTCTCTTTTAGAGCTATCAATAAACATATCAGATGATCTAGACTCATAATTTTTTGTATCTATAGTTCTTTCTAAAAATTCCTTAAATATATAGCTAGCTTCCATATTTATCAGATCACCAACAAATCCGGCTATTTTATCTTTATCAGTATTTTGTATTTTTGATTTTATAATTTTAAAAACTTCATCCCATGAAGCTTTTTCAAATTTATTATTATATTTTATATAAGGTGTATCTAATCTTTGACTTAATAGACCGTCGCAAGCATATCTAGTTTTATCAGAAATCCACTCTTCATTTATGTCTTCGTTTATTATTGGTAAAACTCTTTTTACTTCCCAGTCGTAAGTATCTACTCTAATATTTGAACCAACAGCATCCATTATATCTATAGTTTCTGTTTTTTTTAATTCCCATGGTCTCGCTTCAAAAACATAAGGTTTAGAAGTAAGGGCTCCTACAGGACAAAGATCAATTACATTTCCTGACAGCTCAGACTGTATTGATTGTTCTAAGTAAGTTGTAATTTGCATGTCTTCACCTCTTCCTATAGCACCTAATTCAGGCACACCTGCTATCTCTGTTGCAAATCTCACACATCTTGTACAATGTATACATCTTGTCATTTGGGTTTTAATTAAAGGTCCCATATATTTATCTGGTACAGCTCTTTTGTTTTCTTTAAATCTAGACTTATCAATTCCATAAAACATTGACTGATCTTGGAGATCACATTCTCCTCCTT
The DNA here is from genome assembly GCA_902533075.1 of uncultured Pelagibacteraceae bacterium. Classification (GTDB taxonomy): domain Bacteria; phylum Pseudomonadota; class Alphaproteobacteria; order Pelagibacterales; family Pelagibacteraceae; genus Pelagibacter. The sequence goes on along the minus strand of CACAKN010000001.1, from coordinate 113,958 downwards.
GGTCACAGACTGGGCAGTCTAAAGGATGATTTGCTAGTAAAAATTCCATTACACCTTTTCTTGATTTTTCAATTTTTGAAGTATTTGTTTTTATTACCATGCCTTCAGCTGCAGGCATCGCACATGAAGCAATAGGTTTGGGAGATTTTTCCATTTCCACTAAGCACATTCTACAATTTCCAGCTATAGATAATTTTTCATGATAACAAAATCTTGGGATTTCAACTCCAGCTTTTTCACAAGCTTGAAGAACTGTTAGACCTTCTTCGACTTCAACCTCTGTATCATTTACTCTTAATTTAAGCATTTTTATCCAATAAGTGTTGATCTACTAAGTAAGGAATATTTTTATTTTCTTTTACAATTGGATCAAATTTATTTCTTTTTTTTATTTCATCCTTAAAATGTCTTAATAAACCTTGAACTGGCCAAGAAGATCCTTCACCAAAAGCACAGATAGTATGACCTTCAATTTGTTTGGTTACATCACCCAACATGTCAACTTCATCTTTTGATGCTTCTCCTCTAGCCATTCTTTCAAGCATTCTCCACATCCAACCTGAACCTTCTCTACACGGTGTGCATTGTCCACAGCTTTCGTGTTTATAAAATCTTGCAATTCTTGCCATACATTTAATTATATCTTGGTCTTTATTTATTACGACCACTCCAGCTGTTCCTAATCCACTTTTTTCTGCTACTAAAGAGTCAAAGTCCATTGTCAATGTCTCACATTTTTCTTTAGGAATTAATGGCATTGATGATCCACCAGGTATTACAGCTTGTAAATTTCCCCAACCTCCTATTACTCCACCTGCATGAACTTCGATTAATTCTTTTAAAGGTATATTCATTTCTTCTTCGACATTACATGGGGTGTTTACGTTTCCTGATATACAGAAAATTTTAGTACCTGTATTTTTATCTCTTCCTAAAGAGGCAAACCATTTTCCACCTCTTTTTAGAATAGTTGGAACCACAGCTATAGTTTCAACATTGTTAATTATTGTAGGACATCCATAAAGCCCAATTAACGCAGGAAATGGTGGCTTCAGTCTTGGTTGTCCTTTTTTGCCTTCTATACTTTCAAGTAAAGCTGTCTCTTCACCACAAATATATGCTCCAGCACCATAATGAATATAAATATCTAAATCCCATCCAGTACCAGCTGCATTTTTACCAATCAAATTTTTTTCATAAGCTTCATCAATTGCTTTTTGAAGTTTTTCTCCATCAATAAAATACTCACCTCTGATATAAATATAACAAACATGAGCTTGAACAGCATAAGAAGCTAATAAACATCCTTCTATTAATTTATGGGGTTCAAATCTTAATATATCTCGATCCTTACAAGTGCCTGGCTCTGACTCGTCACCATTTATAACTAAATAATGGGGTCTTGCTCCAACTTCTTTTGGTGCAAAGGACCATTTTAATCCTGTAGGAAAACCAGCACCACCTCTACCTCTTAGTTGAGATTCTTTTATTTCATTTATTATCCAATCTCTACCTTTATCCATTATTTCTTTAGTATTAACCCAGTCACCCCTTCTTTGAGATGAAGAAATGTCTGATCCTAAATCATTATATAAGTTTTGAAAAATTCTATCTTTATCTTTAAGCATTTTTTAAATCCATAAGTGTTTTTCTATTGTTTTCAGGTTCATTATTAACCCTTCCTCTATATGAACCAGGCTTAGGTGTTTCACCTTTTAAAATTTTATCTAAAATTTCTAGGGTTTTTTCTTTATTTAGATCTTCATAATAATCATCATTTATTTGCATCATAGGAGCATTTACACAGGCACCTAAACATTCTACTTCCATCCAAGAGCAATTTTTATCACTTGATAATTCAGTTTCTTTTTCTGATATTTTTTCTTTACATGCTTCAACTAATTTATTGGCACCTCTAATCATGCATGGAGTAGTGGTACAAACTTGAATAAAATATTTTCCTACTGGTGATAAATTGTACATAGAATAAAAAGTTGCTACTTCGTAAACTTTTATATATGGCATATCTAAAAATTTAGCGATGTACTTCATGGCAGCCAATGGTATCCAATTATTATTTTGTCTTTGAGCAATATATAATAATGCCATAACTGCACTTTGTTGTTTACCATTGGGATATTTAGAAATAATAGAATTTGCTGCCTCTAGTGAAGAGGAACTAAATTCAAAGGTCTCCGGTTGATCTTTTGCTGGTCTTCTTAAACTCATCTATCTACCTCACCGAAAACAATATCGAGAGACCCTAGAACAGCAGGAACATCTGCTAACATATGACCTTTTATTAAATAATCCATAGACTGTAAGTGAGAAAAACCCGGGGCTCTAATTTTACATTTGTATGGTTTGCTTGAACCATCCGAAATCAAATAAACTCCAAACTCTCCTTTAGGTGCTTCTACTGCAGTGTATATTTCATCTTTAGGAACCCTGTAGCCTTCAGTGAATAATTTAAAGTGATGAATTAAAGCTTCCATTGATTGTTTTATCTCTTTTTTAGACGGCGGAGAAATTTTACCATCAAATGATTTGATTGGACCTTTTTCCATTTTAGCCAAACATTGTTTAATTATTAAGACACTTTCTTTCATTTCTTCAATTCTACACAAGTATCGATCATAACAATCACCATTTTTACCTATTGGTACCTTAAATTCTAATTGCTCATAACAATCATAAGGTTGTGATTTTCTTAAATCCCAGGCAACACCAGAACCTCTTAACATTACACCACTAAAAGAATAATTTAGAGCATCTTCTTTAGTTACAATTCCAATATCTACATTTCTTTGTTTAAATATTCTGTTATCTGTCAATAAATTTTCTAAATCATCTAAAATTTTTGGAAATGTTTCACAAAATTTTAAGATATCTTTTTCTAAATCTGCTGGTAAATCTTGATGAACACCACCCGTCCTAAAATAATTTGCATGTAATCTTGAGCCTGATGCCCTTTCGTAAAAAGTCATTAATGTTTCTCTTTCTTCAAATCCCCATAATGAAGGAGTTAAAGCTCCAACGTCTAATGCTTGAGTTGTTACATTTAAAATATGGCTGAGAATCCTTCCAATCTCACAAAACATTACTCTAATAAATTGTGCTCTAATTGGAACTTCTATGTTCAATACTTTTTCAATTGCTAAAGCAAAAGCATGTTCTTGATTCATGGGTGCAACATAATCAAGACGATCAAAATATGGAACTGCTTGCATGTATGTTTTATTCTCTATTAACTTTTCTGTTCCTCTATGCAACAAACCTATATGTGGATCAGCTTTTTCAACTACTTCTCCATCTAGTTCTAAAATTAATCTTAACACACCATGTGCTGCTGGATGTTGCGGACCAAAGTTTAAGTTTAAATTTTTAATTTTTTTTGTCATTGTTGTCTGATTGTTCTTTAATGTATTTTGTGCCCTCCCAAGGACTTTCGTAATCAAAATTTCTATAATTTTGCTCTAATTTTACAGGTTCACTAATAACTTTCTTCTGCTCTTCGCTATATCTAACTTCTAAATTGCCAGTCAAAGGAAAATCTTTTCTTAAAGGATGTCCCTCAAAACCATAATCTGTAAGAATTCTTCTTAAATCAGGGTGGTCTTTGAAATTAACACCATACATATCAAAAACTTCTCTCTCCATCCAATTTGCCGATGGAAAAATCGAAGTTAAAGAAGAGATAACTTCATTTTCATTTATAAAATAATTTAGAATAATTCTTTGATTAAATTCATGACTTAAAAATAAATATACCATTTTAAATCTCTGAGTTTGTTCTGGATAATCTACAACTGTAATATCTATGAGTTGCCTAAATTTTGTGTTTTTATTTGTTTTAATGAATAACGTAACGTCAATTAAATCATCTTTATCAATTTCCATGTATAATTGATTGTGTTTAATTTCAGTTTTTTTTATTTTGGTGTTTAGTTCTGAATTAATTTTTTTTTCTAAATCTAATAAATTTATCATTTTATCTGTTCAATGAACCTTTATTTCTAATTTTTTTTTGAAGTTGCATTATTCCATATAGCAATGCTTCCGCAGAAGGAGGACATCCAGGAACATATATATCTACAGGAACTATGCGATCGCATCCTCTCACAACAGAATAAGAATAGTGGTAGTATCCTCCTCCATTGGCACAACTACCCATTGATATAACGTATCTAGGTTCTGGCATTTGGTCGTATACTTTTCTTAAAGCTGGAGCCATTTTATTAGTTAAAGTTCCAGCAACTATCATTACATCAGATTGTCTAGGTGATCCTCTTGGTGCAGCACCAAATCTTTCTAAATCATACCTGGGCATTGCAGTTTGCATCATTTCAACAGCACAACATGCAAGACCAAAAGTCATCCAATGTAAGGAGCCAGATCTTGACCAATTAACTAAATTATCTAAAGAAGTTGTAATAAAACCGTTTTTACCGAAGTCCTCGGCTAACTGTTTAAACTCATTAGGTATTTGATCTAACTTATTATTCATTTAAATTAATTACTATTCCCAGTCTAAAGCACCTTTTTTCCATTCATATATAAATCCGATTGTGAGTATGAATAAAAAAATCATCATTGATGTAAAACCAAGAATTCCAATATTTCCCAATGATATTGCCCAAGGGAATAAAAACGCTATCTCTAAATCAAAAATTATAAATAAAATTGCAACTAAATAAAATCTAACATCAAATTCCATTCTTGAATCTTGAAATGGTTCAAATCCACATTCATAAGCAGAAAGTTTCTCTGGATCTGGATGTTTTGGAGAAAGAATAAAATTAATTGCAATAAATGCACAACTTAATCCTAAAGCTATTATTAGGAACAAAATTATAGGCAAATAATCTTTTAAAAATTCCGCAGTCATGATCGAATATATATCATTTTTTAAAGGTTGATGAAGTGTAGATAGGTCACATTATTCAAAATATACACTATAATTGATAACGATTATCATTACTAAACGTAATAATTTATTGATAAACTTTAAAAGTGGCGGGAGTGAAGGGACTCGAACCCTCGACCTATCGCGTGACAGGCGATCGCTCTAACCAACTGAGCTACACCCCCACTTTTGACTCATTTTGGTGGGCAGTAAAGGACTCGAACCTTTGACCCCCTCGGTGTAAACGAGATGCTCTACCAACTGAGCTAACCGCCCAAAATGATGTTTACTAATACATCAACGTTTCGATAATGTAAATTAATTATTATTGAATACTAGCTTGAGATTTGTCATCTTTTTTTGATATATCAACCTCAACCCATTCTGTCTTTTTAAGTTCTTTAGTTAATGCAATTTTTAAAACTTCGTCTGCAAATTCAACTGGGGTTATTTTTATTTCATCAATAATTTTTTTTGGCATATCAACTAAATCTTTAACATTTTCTTTTGGTATTAAGACTTCTTTAATACCAGCTCTATGAGCTGCAAGTAATTTTTCTTTTAAACCACCTATTGGCAAAACTTGACCTGTCAATGTTACCTCACCTGTCATAGCTATATCTCTTCTTACAGGGATACTTGTTATAGAGGAAACAATTGAAGTAACCATTCCTATACCAGCAGAAGGACCATCTTTAGGCGTAGCACCTTCTGGTACATGAATATGAAAATCCTTTTTTTCAAATAAAGGAGGAATTATTCCATATTCTAAACATTTCGATCTAACAAATGATTTTGCAGCTTTTACTGATTCTTGCATCACATCACCTAATTTACCAGTTATTTGCATCCTGCCTTTTCCCGGCATGGTGACTGTTTCAATTTTTAAAATTTCACCTCCATATTCTGTCCAAGCTAAACCTGTGACTATACCAACTCTATTTTCACTTTCTAATTCTCCAAATTTAAATTTAGGAACACCAAGAAAATCAGATAAGTTATTGGTATTAATATTAACTTCTTTTTCTTCACCAGAAACAACTTTTTTAACAACTTTTCTTGCAACTTTAGAAATTTCTCTTTCAAGATTTCGTACCCCTGACTCTTTGGTGTAACTTCTAATTATTTCTCTGATTATATCATCTCCTAATTTCATTTCTTTTTCTTTTACACCGTTATCTTTTATCTGTTTTGGGAGTAAATATTTATTTGCAATATTAATCTTTTCATCTTCTGTGTAACCAGCTAATCTAATTATTTCCATTCTATCTAAAAGTGGAGGTAAAATATTGAGAGTATTTGCTGTGGTAACGAACATTACATCAGATAAATCATAATCAACTTCTAAATAATGATCATTAAAATTTGTGTTTTGTTCTGGATCTAAAGCCTCAAGTAATGCAGATGATGGATCACCTCTGTAGTCATTTCCAATTTTATCTATCTCATCTAACAAAATAAGTGGATTTTTTGTTCCAGCTTTTTTCATCATTTGAATTATTTTTCCAGGTAACGATCCAATGTAAGTTCTTCTGTGACCTCTTATTTCAGCCTCATCACGCATTCCACCAACTGACATTCTCACAAACTCTCTATTAGTTGCTTTTGCAATAGATTTACCTAAAGATGTTTTTCCAACGCCTGGTGGTCCAACCAAGCATAAAATTGGTCCTTTGATTTTTTCCATTCTTTTTTGGACAGCTAAAAATTCGATAATTCTCTCTTTTACTTTCTCTAAGCCAAAATGATCTTTATCTAACACATTTAATGCTTTTGTTAAATCTATATCTACTTCACTTTTTTTGTACCAAGGAAGATCAATCATCCAATCTAAATAATTTCTCACTACAGTTGCTTCTGCTGACATTGGACTCATATTTTTTAATTTTTTAAGTTCTTGTAAACATTTTTTTTCGACTTCTTTGGGCATCTTTGATTTAAGAATCGCTTTATTAAGACTAGTACTTTCATCCTTACCATCCTCAATTTCTCCCAATTCTTTTTGAATAGCTTTAAGTTGTTCGTTTAAATAGTACTCTCTTTGAGTTTTTTCCATTTGAGTTTTGACTCTGCCTCTAATTCTTTTTTCTACACCAATAATGCTAGTTTCATTTTCCATTATTTTTATTATTGCATTTAACCTCTTTTTAACATCCACTGTTTCAAATATTTGTTGTTTTTCTGAAATTGTTGCCGTGATATGAGAGGCAATATTATCTGCAATTTGGGAAGGGTCTTTAAATTGTTTAATTGCGTTAATTGTTTCTGATGAGATTTTTTTATTTATTGAAGTAAGTTTTTCTAATCTTCTAACAGCAGTAACAGCTAATGGATACAAATCTTCGTTGTCACTATTTACATCACTATAGGAAGTAAAATCACATACAATAAATTTTTCATTATCCTTAAAATCCAGTATTTTTACTCTTTTAATTCCCTCAACTAAAACTTTAACGGTCCCATCAGGAAGTTTTAAGAGCTGCAGAATACTTCCTTCACAACCATACATAAAAATGTCTGTTTTTTTTGGATCGTCGATTTCTGAATTTTTTTGAGTGACTAAAATAATTTTTTTATCTTTTTTCATTACTTCATTCAAAGCTAAAATAGATTTATCTCTACCTACAAACAAAGGAATAACCATACTTGGAAATACTACTATGTCTCTTAGCGGAAGAAGCGGTAATGATAATTTAACGTCCATGCTTTAAATATGGATATTATATTCAATAATGCAATACCTTTTTGCAAATTATTAAGGTTATTAAGCCGCTGATGTCTTGTTTGATTTAGCTTTACTATCAGTTTTTGAATGAACTATGATAGGTTGTGACTGTCCTTTTACAGATGACGCATCCACTATTACTTCTTCAATATTTTCTTTGCTGGGAAGATCATACATTGTTTTAAGTAATATATTTTCTAATATTGATCTCAAACCCCTTGCACCAGTTTTTTTCTGTATAGCTTTTAAGGCAATTTCCTTCAAAGCTTGTTCTTTAAATGTAAGTTTAGCACCATCTAACTTAAATAATTCTTGGTATTGTTTTGTAAGTGAATTTTTTGGTTCTTGAAGAATCTTTATTAAAGATTTTTCATCTAAATCTTCTAATGTAGCAATGATTGGCAATCTCCCAATGAATTCTGGAATTAATCCATATTTCAATAAATCTTCAGGTTCCAAGCCTTTCATCCATTCACCAGTTTTTTTATCTTGTGTATTTTTTACATCGGCTCCAAAACCAATTGATGTTCCCTTGTCTCTTTGAGAAATAATTTTATCAAGTCCAGCAAAAGCGCCTCCACAAATAAATAGTATATTTGTTGTATCTACTTGTAAAAATTCTTGTTGAGGATGTTTTCTTCCACCTTGGGGCGGAACGCTAGCTATTGTACCTTCCATAATTTTTAACAATGCTTGCTGAACTCCCTCTCCAGAAACGTCTCGCGTAATTGATGGATTTTCTGATTTTCTACTAATCTTATCAACTTCGTCAATATAAACTATTCCCCTTTGAGCTTTTTCTACATTGTAGTCTGCTGATTGTAATAATTTTAAAATAATATTTTCAACATCTTCCCCAACATAGCCAGCTTCAGTTAAAGTGGTAGCATCAGCCATAGTAAATGGTACATCCAAAATTCTAGCTAAAGTTTGTGCCAACAAAGTTTTACCACAACCTGTAGGACCTACTAATAAAATGTTTGATTTTGCAAGTTCAACATTCTTACTAGTTTTATTTTCGTAATTTAATCTTTTATAATGATTATGAACCGCAACAGATAAAACTTTTTTTGCATGGGTTTGTCCAATTACATAATCGTCTAAAACTGAACAAATTTCTTTTGGTGAGGGTAGACCATCTTGATGTTTTACAAATGTATCTTTACTCTCTTCTTTAATAATATCCATACAAAGTTCTACACACTCATCACATATAAACACTGTCGGACCAGCTATAAGTTTTCTAACTTCATGTTGACTTTTTCCACAGAAAGAACAGTAAAGAATATTTTTATTATTTGTATTCATAAGTTTTATAACGAATCAATTTTAATACTTTAATATAGATAACTCCTACTAATCAAGTTTCGAATATACTCGTTTCAATATATTGTGTTTTAAGATCTTTTTTCTACTACTTCGTCTATTAAACCAAATGACTTTGCTGTTTCTGCAGTCATAAAATTATCTCTCTCTAATGCTGATTTGATTTCATCAACAGTTTTACCTGTGTGTTTAGAATAGATTTCATTTAATCTCTCTTTCAAAGATAAAACCTCATTTGCATGAATTTCAATATCAGTTGCTTGACCCTGAAACCCTGCAGAAGGTTGATGAACCATAATTCTAGAATTTGGTAATGAAAATCTTTTGCCTTTAGTACCTGCAGCAAGTAAAAAAGATCCCATCGAAGCCGCTTGTCCAATACATAAAGTAGAAATATCAGGTTTAACATACTGAATAGTATCGTAAATTCCTAAACCTGCTGTAACTAAACCACCAGGACTATTAATATATAGATAAATTTCTTTTTTAGGATCCTCAGCTTCTAAAAATAAAAGTTGTGCAGTTACTAATGATGCAACATTATCGTTTATCTGACCAGTTAAAAAAATAATTCTTTCCTTTAATAATCTTGAGTAAATATCATAAGCACGTTCACCTTTACTTGATTGCTCAACTACCATTGGAACCAGGTTACTCATATGTTCAGAAATTTTATTTGTCATAAGTTGATTCGTTTTATTTATACAACTTGGGATTACTTTTTGCTAACTTTTTTTGATTTTTTGTCGGCTGATTTAGTTTTTGTCGGTTTTGTCTTAGTTTTGTTCTCTGAAGATTTTTTTACTTCAACCTTTTTTTCAGATTTCCTTTGATCTTTAAGTTCTTGATCAAGCTCTTGTTTTTGTGATTGTTTTAATATTTTTTCAGCTTCTTCTTTTGATATTTCTTTTTTATTTGATTTACCTTTTTCCTTTATTAAATTCATAATTTTTTCTTCATAAACAGTTCCTCTTAAACTAGCTAACGCAGATTGATTTTTTTGGTAAAAGTCCATAACCATTTTTTCTTGTCCTGGCATCATTCTTAATTGTTTTTGAACCTCAGCTTGAAGTTCTTGTTCTGTGACTTTAATTTTATTTTGTTCACCAAATTCATTTAATATTAAACCTACTTTTATTCTTTTTTTTGCTACTTCCTCAAAATTTTTTCGGCTTTTTTTTGCATCTTCTTCAGACATGCCTTGTGAAAGTATTTTCACTTCTTCTTCAATTAGATTTTCAGGAATTTCATTTATTTTAATTTTTTCAAGTTCCTTTAAAATTTGATTTTTAGAAAGTCTATCTAATGAATTTTTATACTCATCGTTTATTTGTTTAGATATTAAAATTTTCAGGTTATTTAAATCTTTGGCTCCTAAATTTTTTGCAAATTCATCGTTAACTTTAACTGTTTCAGGATTTTTAACTGATATAATTTTACATTTGAATTTAGCTTTTTTATTTATAAAATCTTTTTCAGGAAAATTATCAGGTAAAGTCGCTTCTACTGTTCTTTCCTCACCTTTTTTTACATCAATTAATTGTTTGTCAAAACCTTTTAAAAATAAATCTTTTCCTAAAGTTAATTGAGTATTTTTTCCTTCACTACCTTTAAAATTTTTTTCATCTACTGTCGCTGTATAATCAAAAACTACAAGATCTCCGTTTTTTGCTTTGCTATCATCTGGTGCCTCTTTAAAACTTGGTTGATTCTTTGCAATTTCATTAATTCTTTTTTCAGTTTCTTTTTCATCTATCTTAACTAAATATTCATCAAATTTTATATTTTCAAGTGATTTAATTTCTACTTTAGGTAATTCAGTAACTGAAATTATGTACTCTAAATCTTTATTTTCACCATAAGTTTTAAGATCTAACTTTGGTTGACCTGCTGGCTTAATTTTATTTTCTTCTAAAGCTTTTGCAGTTGTATCTTTTAAAACTTTATCCAGCACTTCGTTAAATACTGCTTGCCCAAATTGTCTTTTTAATATTTCCCTAGGAACTTTTCCTGGTCTAAAACCTTTTAAGTTTACCGTACCTTTAATTTCCTCGTATTTTTCATCTAAATAAGAGTTCATAGTTTTTTTATCTATGAATATCTTAAGATCTTTATTTAAACCTTTTTTGTTTTCTACCGTAACTTTCATAAATTTTTTTAAATGGTAGGGCGAAAAGGACTCGAACCTTCACATGTTGCCATATTGGTTCCTAAGACTAACGTATCTTACAAAATCTTTAACTACCAACACTCCTTTCTTCACCCATTGTATCAATGAATACAGTTTTGTATCCATCATTGTATCCATTCTTTGACCAATGGTAGGCGAGAGAAGACTCGAACTTCCACCTCTTTCGAGACCAGTTCCTAAGACTGGCGTGTCTACCGTTCCACCACTCGCCCAGAACATTGACATGGAAGTTATACTCATCATTCTCTTTACTTCAACACCTTTCTACTATTGTGACCAATCAAAGGTGATACTTCAGCTTTTTTAGCTTTAACTTTCTTGTATTCCTCTAATTTAGTTATAGCAGTTTCAAGCACCTCATTTGTACTATGCGTGTAGTACTGAAGTGTAGTCTCAATAGACTTATGTCCTGCTAAATGCTGAACTGCTTTTGGACTTACATCAGCTTCTACTAACCTAGTAATAAAAGTGTGTCTTGTTGAGTAAGGTGTATACTCATTATTTAATCCTGATACTTTGATATACTTATACCAGTTATGTCTTAAAGAAGATTTAGATATAGGAAAGAAACGGTTGCCTACATTCTTCATAGCAACTTCACGTCTTCTTTTTAATATCTCCATACATCTTTCAGTCAAAGGTATAGTAGACCATTTACCAGTTTTAGGTCTTTTGAAGACTAAATGTTTTTTACCAAAATCAATTTGTTCTGGTGTTATTCTATTTAGTTCTCCATCGTGACGTACACCTGTATCTAGTGCAAAAACTATCACATCATAAAAATAACCATCTTCGTACTTCTGAATGGTTTTTAATAATGTTTGTTCTTCTGCAATTGATAAGGCAGGTTTAGGTTTACTCTCAGCACGTCTCTCATCTTGTATCCCATAGTTTTTTGCACTTGGGTCAATACAATCATCAAGACTAAACAGTCTTTGTTTAATTGCAAATTGAGTTAGTTGCCTTAACAAACCTAATCGTTTGTTCACGGTATTAGTGCTACAAGAATTATAATTATTCATTCTCTTTTGTGCTGAATGAACAATCGCCCATTTCTTGAAGTCAGCTAAAGTAAATACATCGTGAAAATCTTTAAGTTTAGGATTTAAGTTTTCCCTGTCCTTAAAGAAAGCCAATATATCTTTAGCATAACTAGCAACAGTTTCACCGTGCTTTCCTTTCCAAGTATCCAATCTAACTAGGTCTTGATAAAGATTATTGATATATGCTTCACCCTTAATCTTTACATTATCAGTCAGAAGGAAACTTCTGTTTGCTAAACGGTCTTTCATTTGAGACTTCACCTTGATTGCTTTACCAAGTGCTTCCTCAAACTTCTCCAACTGTTTAGCGTCAGACATTGTATTATCAATATCTAACTTTACGGTTTCAGTCATACGCTTCGACTTCTTCTCACCGTTTACGTGGTACTCTTTATACTTAGATACCCATAAAGAATTATCACGCCTTAAAGTTATACCTTTCGGTAATGCTTCAAGGATTTTTGCTTTTACTGCTTGTCTCATATTTTTATACTCCTTGCAGTTTTTACTTGGTTCTCTATCTTCAACTTCGGCACATCTTTCCAATCTGACGTAGTTCCAATAAAGAGTTTTTGAAGTCTTCTTCCTGTTGGTGTTAATTTAATCCAACTTAATCTTCTATTCTCGAATGGATTTACTACTCTTTCAACGAAACCTAGAGTATGTAAATCACTTACATTTCGAGATATTGAAGACAAGGAAATCACAACTCCAAAAAACTTGTGATACCATTCTCTTATAACCTGAGTGTTTAATTCTTGACCATCAGGTAAACAAGAGAGTGTCTTAAATGTTAAGACCAATTGTAATGGAATACCATTACCAAAAGTCTTCGCCTTAGACTTTGCTACTTCTTGCATAAACACTTTATCAAAGTGAATATTACTTGTTGTGCAACTGTAAGACATTATTCTCCTTTCGATTTAACTTTATAACCTTCAACTTATCAGGTCGGTTATGAGAGAGTTTTGTCTGCGCTATCACATTTTCAATCGTAGACTTATATGGGTCGTAATGTTCAAACAATGGAATTACTTCACTGTCTTCTATTAGACCTTGTCGTCTTAGTTTATTGAAAGTGTATTGGATAACTGCGTCACCTATTTTAATTGATGAAGTCCTTTCATACTCATCATCAACTTCTACGGTTTTGCAGTAGTAAGGTAGGTCTCTAACTGCTTCAGTATAAACTAAAGAGTTAGGATATTGGGAACGTAAGTCTGAAATATAATAATCAAAATCATCTATATCTCTCCACAACTTACATCTTACGACCTTCCACACTTTGCAGACTACGCTACTTACATTCATAACGCACCTAGTCGAAAGTTTACTTTTTTTATTTATAACCATACTTCTCCTATTATTATGTTATTCGTTTGCTTTTCACAAGTGCAAACTTTCAACTTGTGGATTAATTGCAATTTAGACTCAATATAAACTGCGTAAAAATAGATAAAAAGAAATCTCGGCTTTCTACCTATTGTTCGTCACAACCAAAAAGCGATTATTCTAAATCGTCTTCTGGTGTTTGATACAAGACTACCTTGTGTTCTATCTTAGGTCTCTTGCTCAACTCACTTACAGTTTGAGATAATGCTTTCGCTAACTTATCCTTACCTTGTGTGTCGAGCATATGACCGAACTCAGGTAGTTCTTTGACTACTTGTATAATCATTCCTATCCTTAGTTGAGGTGCTTACTAGCACTCTCTTTTGCTTCAGCTTTTATTTCATCAAATTCTTTTTGATTAACAAAAGCAACACCTCTCGTATGAGCCGTTTCGTGTAGGTGGTTTATAGCAATTGCAAGTATAGGTAATGGCTTGATTAAGTTTTTCTTATCAGGACTAATCTCCATACTTATATCAAACATACGTTGCCATAAGTCCTGAGGAATTTTTAAAGTTTCCGTCTTTTCTTTTTGTGCTTTCATCGCACTCCTAACAGTTAATCTTTCTGGTTAAGGAATAGTTCCAAAGAATAGAAAGAAGTAAAGGTTCTCACTTGTAAACAAGTCTTAGTTCGTCATTGCAACGAAATAAGTGGAACTTATTCCTGCAGTTGAACTAATCATAAAATTTTTATTATTCAATAGAACACCTATAAAACATTATCCGAACACAAATCGGATTGTTGTTTTTTATCCGAACTGACTTCGGATTTTGTTCTACGTGAAACTTAAATTAAACCTTTGGAATTTGTTTGAGATAAAAATTCTAAATAAGTTTCAAACTCACCTTCTACATTTTCACTTTTCTTTCTTGCTCTAGCAGTAAATATTTTTATCCATTTCTTAAATTGCTCGTGAAATCTTTTATAGTCCTTCCAATCGTAGTTATATTGTTTACTCCATTGCTTTCTTGCTTTAGAATTAAAGAACATTGTCATTGGTAGTTTCATTGGCTTCTTATCTTCGACTGCTTTAAGCCATAAGTTTACAAGTGTTTCACCTGCAATTCCTGCCATTATATTATTATTAGTCTTATAATGCTTGGCTCTCTTGGCTATATAATCTATCACACTTTCCAGTAATTCTTGATGAAGCATACCAACGCTTTCTGCTATAGCTACTGCGTCCTGATAAGATATAGTAAAGTAGTCTTCATATAGCTTTCCTTCCTTCTTCATCTTAGCCATCTTTACCACCATATCTACTGGGTCTTTAATCTTGTGTCTGTCGCAGAAACTATTCAGTCCGTGATTAGCTACTGATATATCTTCTCCTTGTAAATGCGCCTTCAGTCTATTTATCTGTTGCTTTACTTTAGTCTTACTTGGTGTCGGAGAAAGCAAACCCATTGGATATAATTCATCACTTACTTTACCCATCTGTATCATCTGACCTGACAGATTAAATGGATTACCCTGTTGTCTTATTTGCTCTCCAAGTTTCTGGTATGCTTGTTCCATTTCAAACATTGCTCTTGGTTTGATTGCGTTCTTTAATTTATCCAGTGCGTCTTGTTGTTTCTTTAGCCACGCCTTGTATATCTTGTTTGACTTCTTGTAATTGATAACTCTTTGTTCATTTTCTGCAGACAATAGTTTACCTTCAAAGTAAAACATCTTGTCTCTCTTTTGAGTGGTAGCAATCCAGTGTGTCTCTTTAAGTGACAATGGTTTCGTATGGTACTCTAGCTTTACACTGCTATCTATTTTAACTGTAGGTCTACCAAGAAATATATCTAGTCTTCTCTCTAAATCCTTTTGTCTATCTTCAGTCTTTTGTTTTAATGTTTTCTTTTTTAATAACTTAACCATACTGAACTGTAAGTATCACAAAGTTTCTGAAGTTTCAAAACAGATAATGAGAGAGATAATATGAAATAATTTTTTGAAAGAAAAAATCTACAAAAAAGTCCATCGGTAGTCTAGAAGACTAACGTAAATCAAAACTATCACTCGGTTTCCTGCAGAAAAATTGTATATTGGATACAATACAGGGTAGTACCCCTGTTTATTTTTGCTATAGGGTCGAGGGGGTAAAAAAAATTTTGTGTATATACGTGAACTTGTCAGATTTTTTCGTCAAAACTTTTTAAATCAAAGAACTTATCAAACATTGAGTACTCTACGGCATAACCTAAAAAGTCATTAGCGTACTTCAGTATAAACTCTCTAGCCATTTTAGATTTAACTTCTGGTGAAACTTTAAGTTTCTTTCTTGGAAATTCTGCTTGTACTACAAATTCTTTTATTATTTTCTCTACATTCTTTTTACTTTTATTCTTTGAAAAAAGAGCTTTAAGATAGATTACCTTTGGTTCTTTGTGGTTCATAACTTTATTTACTATAAGATATACTCATAGTCAGATGTTGTTGGTTGCACTTATATAAGGATAAAGATTAACTATAGTTTAACTATAGTAGTATCCTAATAGTGGCACTTAATTAAAAAATCAAAATCAAACAACTTTAAGAGCATTTCTAACCATAGAAGCTATTTTCTTACTATACTTTGCTCTAGTTCTGTTTTTTCTTTTCTTTGCAGTCGTCCTTGCGTACTCTTTAGAGGACAATCTGTTTATTACGCTTTCTGGTAAATACCTTTCACCAGTGACACTAGATTTTTTACCTGATTTAGTTCTCCATTTTTGAGCCGACCAGTTCTTCAAATCTTTTTGAGGTTGTTTAAGTGACATTAGCTTTTATATCCACCACCTGCTTTTTTATATGCTTTCGCTAGTGCTTGTGCTTTTCTAGCACTCCATTTACCACTAGGTGTACCATAAGAATTGCTATTCATTATTCTACTGAATATACGCTTTCTCAAAGTAGGTTTGGTATAATTACCTGATTTATTTACTGTACTCATATTATTTTAATCCAACTGTTTTCTGTTTTATTATCTCCAAAATATTTCTCTATTTCAGCATTAAGTAAGTCTTCTTTTCTTTGTTTATATGAAAGTTCTTGGTCTTTAGCTAAATGCTGAACCCAATGATGACAAGCAACCTGAAGACAATCAATTCTGTCATCGTGTGGCAATGAATGTATTTCTTTTTGTAATCTACTTATTTGGTAGAAAAGCTGATACTTCAATGCGCTTTCCTGAGGATACAACATATTAGTACCTTCATAGTCTTTCTTGATTACTGTTTTATCTACAATAATTCTATGCTGAGATATTAGAGGTTCTAATGTATCCAATATCCTTCTATGTTTATTAGAAGTCTGTCTAACCATTTCTGTAGTACAAGGATATTCTTTAATTAAATAAGGTTTTAATAATGCCTCAAACATACCTTGACCAAAGTTTTCTTCTATTAAAATCTTATTAACTTTATTCTTCTTAGCTACTTCTACTAATTTAGATAATGTATGTTCTGAATAACCACTATTGAAACCACCAATATCTACTAAATAAATATTACCATTTAAAAATTTAGTGACACAATAAGCCGTTTCATCAGAACCTTTACCTGAAGGGTCAATTGCCATTACTGTAGATATATAAGGCAACCACTGACCTTGTACTTCCATAGGTCTATAATAAGCGTCTCCTTGTAGTCCTACGTTAGGTAAATCGTTATGTTGTAATTCAGGAGAACTAGCCCAAATAACTTTTTCTGGTGCGTTCTCAGGATTTAAATTCATTACTGATAAATCTGATAGTTTTAATGGAAACTTGTTTAGGTCACTTAACGTAGTATCTAGCTGATACTGCATATTAAAACCTAGTCTTCCATAACTAGCTTCTCTTTCTAATAAATCTTTTTCATCAAATCTTGATGGGTCTGTAGGTTTACCAATTAAATCTATATTCCAAGTATTATTAATTATAGGCGCAAGATTAGAACCATAAGACTTTATTTGTTTCTCACTAGGGTATCTAGCAGTCCAATAACGTATTTTATAACCTCTCTCTTGCAACTTGTTATAAATACTTTGTTCTGTTTGTGGTGTACCTAAGTATATAATTCTAGAAGTGTCAGGTTTAATTACTGCTTCAAATTCTTTAATAGCTTCAGATAACTTGTCTCTCATAAACTGAGTTTGAGTATTTCCTGAAGTTTCTACGTCATCAGCAACAACTAAGTCTGCACGTGAACCTGTAATCTGCGAAGTAATACCTAATGACTTTACTGTTGGTTGTTGTGAAGCAGAAGCCGTATTTACATCAAAACTAATCTTTGACTGTCTTTGGTCGTCTTTAGGATATAGATGTTGAAGCAATGGCATTTCGTGAAGTAATCTTAAACAGAAAGTACTAAAGTCATCGGCTCTATTCTTTGAAGCCGATACAACAAGTATATTAATATTTGGATTAAGTAAGATACGCCATAAAACATAACTTGCAGTTATCCAACTCTTTCCTACACCTCTAAAAGCACTAATAATTATTCTACTGTCTCCATTAGCAATATAGTCAGCTATATCGTATTGAACTTTAGTAGGTTGAGGTAAATTTAAATGCTTCCAAGTGATGTATAGAAAATTCCTAAAGTCAGTTATTTTTGACAGGATTTTTTCGTTTTTCATCGAATGGTAGTTCTTCTAATAGTTTTCCTAGTGGATTATCTTCTGTTGGAACTGCGTCTATTCCATTGTCTCTTAAAAATTGTCTAGCTACATTTAAATCTGCAGATTTTGCTTTTGGGTCTTTTACTCTTTTTAATAGTTCTTGTGCTAAAACTCCGTGTAATTCTTTTAATTTACTATCACTCATTGATTTCTCTCTATTCTTATAATTTTCATATCTTCTGATAATTCTGCTTTTACTTTTGAACATATATAAAGAGCATTACTATTTCTGGTAGCAATACGCTTTTTTTCGATACATTTATGAACTGAAGGCATATATGTCATTTCTGTAAGTTTTTGTTCAGTGCCTACAAACATTAATAAAGCCATTATTTCTACCATTAGTGATTACCATTTTTTCTAATTAATTTTTCTACGTCTACTTGTAATTTATCTATCTTCTTATTTGCTTCAGTTAATAAAACCTTAGTATGAATATTTTCGTCTAATTGAGTTTGATGTTTCTCTAATAATTTCGAGTTCATTTCAATCAACATTAGCATTTCTAAATTTTTAGGTGTTTGTTCTGCTTTCTTTAATAAGTCAGCTTCCATCAATTGTTTTGAAGTTTCTAAAGTATTTATTCTTTCTACTATTCCAAAGTACGCCCAAACTCCTACTGCAACTGCAACAACTATACTTATGAGATTTCTCATAGGCATTGCTATTGAAGTGTTATCAGATATTTTCACCTACTTTTACCTTTTGACAATAAAATTTGATTGCTAGTTTTTCTTCTTCAATTCTTTCTCCATACAATTTTTTCAATGTATTATGAGAAGATTTATAACCTTGAAGTATACATTCTTCGTAAGTTTCAAATTCTAAAGGAACTATATGACTTTCATTACAGAATGGGTTTGCCTGATTTATGAAACTACATACGTACAAGATTAGTACATATTTCATTTAAAATTTAAAAATCCGATTATTGAAGCTACAAGAGTTCCAATAAATACTAGAACTGCTACTGCACCTTTGCCTTTAGAAACATCTTGTCTTAATGATTTAACTTCTCTCTTTAATTCATTAATACTATCATTCAAAGTTTTCATTCTCTCAGCACAAATTCTTTCGTGTGCAGAAAGTCTTACTCCTGTTGCTTGTTCAACAAAGTTTTTAGCAGTAATCTTTTTTCTAGGCATTAGTATTGTAAACTAACTCCTCTAATTCTTGCGTTTTTACTATTTGATTGATTAGCAAATTCTATTTTATATTTTAATTGTGTACCTGCAGTCACTGAAAGGTCATTGACTTTTGCCATTTTAATTCCAGTAGCAAAATCAGGTAAAGCCGTAAGAGTTGCAGTCGAATAGTTTGAACCATTGTCTGCTGATAATTTTAAAACAATATCTGTATTTAATGCGTTAGTTCCTGCGTTGTCTTGATAAGTTATAACTGCACCCATTTTGTTTGTTGATGAAGCCGTTATTGGATTATTCTCAAACGAGCCAGTTGCATTTTCTACTCCACTTGTAAATTCATTACCATTTCCACTATTATATAAATCTGCAATTTCAGTTGTGCTTAATATTTTATTTTTCCAAAAACAAAGTTGGTCGCAATAACCATTAAAATGAAGATTAGAACCATTGTCATATCTTTTAAAAAGTCTATGAGATGTATCACTACCGTGCCAGGAAAAAGAACCACTAGCATTTATTTGTCTTACTCCATCAAAATACATTTCTTTTTTAGAAGTAGAAATCATAAAGACCATATGGTGCCATTGATTTAAGACAATAGTACCACCCCCATTTGCCCAACCATTATTATCATAAATTCCAGTATCATCTTGGTTTTGATACCTACCTGCAAAAATAAATCCGTGATTACCAGTTGATGAAATTCCGTCATAAATCATATTCCATTGTGCATTATCTGATGTTTGATAAATCCAACAAGACATTGATGTACTTTCATTTGAAGCAAAGTTAGAATGACCAGTGCTATTGTAATTCATAGAATAACCTTGATTGTCTTGTGCAGAATAAACTGAGTGTGTTCCAAATTTCTTAATTGATGAACTAAAAGTAGGTGCAACATCACTGTCACTTAAAACCATATTACCTTGATAATCGTCTGTTTTATTGTTATCGAAATTATGAACATTATGTAAGTTTGTTAATAATGTTCCTGCATTATCAATAGCAAATCCTGCACTAACAACAGAAGACAGAAATTCTCCTTGATTTCTTTCACAATTAGTCAAATTTGTAATCCCAGAACTATCTTGAAATACATCAAAGGAAGCCGAGTTAGTATTTGAAGCGTTAAGGTTTTCTTGTGTATGAACTCTCAACCCCAATGTAGAAATATCATTGACAATTTTATTATCGTCAAAGGTACTAGCATATTGTTGAACACTTGATTGACTTAGTCTTGCGTCTGCAAAAGTGCCTGAAGTGATTTTACTTGCGTCTATACCGTTTATTAAATCGGCAAGATTTCTATTTCTTGACATTTATTATTACTCCTTTGATTTATTTTTAAATTCTATTGGTAAATCACAATTGAAAGACATTGTGCGTCTAGTTTCTTTAGTATTATTGAATGGATAAACTCCGTGATTTATGTCATAAGGAAATACAAATAAATCTCCTACTGACAATCTTTGTCTAAATTGATTGTTAGAAAACATACCACCGTTATTACCGATAATATCTAATACGCCATTACAAGGATTATGTTCTGTTGAATATTCGTTTCCATAAGTACTAGGAACTTTTAAACATAATACAGAAGACAATCCAATATGGCTAAGACCTCTATGAGTGTGCATTGGATTATATTCATTCTCTTTCATTTCGTTAATCCAAGCGTCTAACAATTTAACTTTAAAAGGTAATTGAACAAAACTATTTTCTAATAAATATAATTGAAAACAACCTGTAAAATAATCTTTAACTGTATCTGGTAAATATTCAGTAATTTTATGTTGATTTACTATTTTACCTGCTAAATAATTATTATGTTCTAATAAATTATTATTTTCGTAAACATTATTGATTGTATCTATTATATCTTTAGGAACATCAAATTTTAAAATCTTTTGTCCTAACGTGATAGTTTTATACTCACGCTTATTCACAGTATTATAATACTATTAATTTAGCTTCTTCTTCGGTAAGTTTTTCACCTGCTACTAATTTTGCTCTTGCACTTTCTTTTAAATCTTCTCTAGCATTAATACCATCAAACAAAGCGTTATGACTAGCTTCTCTTGTCTTTGCTCTTTTTGTAAAAAACGCTTTATCATCATCATCTAAAGGAACATATTTTTGTTCTCCAGTTTGTGCATTGACAATTAGTTTTTGTCTTTCATCTAATCCTGCAAGACATTCTTCTTCAGTTTCAAGTATTGGTTTTTCTATTTTTGCCATATTTTTCTCCTTAATTTTTCATTCCATAAACAGTTGCTCTAAATCCAGATTGAATAGTTCCACCATTAAATCTAAATCTAATTCCGTGATGAGCTGAAGTACTAGCTTGATAACCCATTCCTCGAGACTCACCAATTTGAGAAGTATTACCATACGCCCAAGTCATTTGGTCATACCACATATGTTTTGGCATATGAGTTAAAAGAGGGTCATATACATTTATTTCGCCACCTGCCCAATATTGATTATCATTTTGATACCAAGTGTTCATTATTCTCCAACCATCAGTATCATTTTGTCTATTAGCCCCATTATTTATACTTGTGGTATCCCCATAAACTTCAAGACGCTTGTGGTCATACCTAGTAGTATCAACAGTATTATCTGATTTTAACCAAGCAGGTTCAAACCAATAGTTTCCACTACCATTTAACATACCAAATCTAATAGTATAAAAGTCGTAAGATGTAGAAAAACAACCTTGTATGTCTACTGAACCTACGGCAGATGTTGTTTCTACTGTTGCTATTTTTACAAAGTCAGAAGTGACTGCAGGTTCTGTGAAAAATTCTAAAGCCGTACCCCCAGAATTTACTCGTAATTTTTGTGAAGCACTTCCAATTGAAAGTGTGCTATCCCAAATTCCACCAGAACCAGAAGCGAGTACGTTCCATTTCGTAGTGTCAGTTGGAAGATTTCCTGTTGTTGAAGTCTTTGCAACATAAGAACTGCCGTTGTAATAAACTATGTCATCTAAAACATAGGCAGTACTATTGTCGTAAGTACCTTTGAATACAGGTTTTATTTTGCCTATATCTATTGTCGCCATAATTATATTTCTCCTTATATTGTTGCGATTAAGTTCCCAGTAGTTCCGTCAATGCTAAATGTAAATCCACTTGCACTAAACAGTGTATCCGTAAACGAATTGTACTGAGTGTTTGTTATGTTATCTTGACCTTGATTGGTCGTGATAACTTGTAAAGTATTATTAGCAGGTTCTGGCGTATTCGCCTGTCCACCCATACCAGAATGATATTGACAGTAGTAGTGAAGCGTTGGTGCTGAACTTGCTACGACAATTGTAGTCTTGTAGTTTACAGTGTCTACAGTCACTCCTGTTGTGTATTCAGTTCCCCCACCGTGAGTACCGTCAGAAGTCGTTGAAAATCTGAAAGGGTGTGAAGTTGCTGAAGACCAATCGAAGATATAAGTATTACCTTCTAATAATTCTAATGTTTTTTGTTGTTCACCATTAATAAAGTATTTGTTTTGTCCACCAACACTTTGAACAGTGACGGTGTAATTAACAGTTGATGGTGTAAATCCTTTTATAAATCCATAAACTTCTGCAGAAGACGCATTAGCTAATTCAAAAGCAGTTCCACCTGAATTTACTATCAACGCTTTTCCTGCTTGTCCTGATACTGAAGATAATCCAGTACCACCTCTAGCTATTGGTAGAGTTCCTGAAGTTAAATTACCTGCCGAAAAGGAAGCAAGTGAAAACGTACCGTAAGCTACGACTTGTAAAATATCATTAACTGAAGCACCAGAACTAAGTACAATTGACGTACCGTTTGTTGCCGTAAAATCTGAGGTATCAAGTTTGACACCATTTAAATAAATATCTGCAAAAGCAGTTCCTGAAGCAACGTCATAAGTTAAAGTGTTTCCGTTAGCGTCTGCGCCTGAAAACGTAGTTTGACTTGCAGTTGCTACAAACTTAAATCTTTGTGAAGTTCCATTTACTGAAGAACCTGCAAGTTGGTAAGACGAACCATCAAATACTTTTAATTTTCCTGCAGTCGTATCAAAGACAAGGTCTCCTGTATCGTTGCTTGAACTTGGTACTCCTGCTTGAACTCTATATCTTTCAGCAAAACTATTTACTCCTGAAATATTATTAGCAACAGAATTTACGTTAGCAATGTCAGTTCCAACAATATTTACATTTGCAATATTCGTAGCAACGGTATCAATTTCTGAAGTAGCTTCTTGTAAATCATTTGCAGTCTCAATAACTTTTGCAATGTCATTACCCACTGCATTTACATTAGCTATATTTGTTGCAACTAAATTAATATTGGCATTGTTGGAAGCTAAAGTTGAAATTCCTGAAATACCTGCAACTAAATTAATATTAGATTTATCACTTGGCGATAACCAAACTGTTTCTAAATAATTCTTAGTGACTGCGTCTTGTGCTGAAGTTGGGTCAGCTACATTAATAATTCTTTTATTTAAAGCGTCAAATCTATCACTATTATCTAGCTTCATTGCACTTTGACTTTCGTCATTTATTTCTTGTGCAATAAAAAAGTTTTGGTCTGCAGATTTATCTAAATCACTTTCTGTTAATACTGAGCCATCTTGAAAGTCTACTAATCTTGCGTCTGTAGGTGTTTCTCTTTTAATTAATACAACAACCCCATTTGCAGGATTGCTATTCATAATCACATTACTTCCTGAAACCGAGAAAGCAGTTGTTGCTACTCCATCTAAAAATACTTTTACGTGAGTGCTATCTAAGAAAGCAAACGTAATTGCAAACGTAGCGTTTGAACCGTTAGCAGTATAGCTAACTCTAGCATTAAACGACATATATTATTCCTATTGATTTTGTCCGAAAGTAATTATCGGTTTTAATTTTATATTTTGATTGTTTCCTCTATTTCTAGAGATTGTTTCACTATTTGCTTTATTGTTGGCTATAGCTTTTTTCAAAGTTAGCTTTTCATTATCTACAAATAAGTAATCTTTCTTTTCCAATTCAAATTTACCTTTTGCTTTTTGTATGTATTGATTTTGGATAAATCTTAATCTTTCGTATTTACTGCCATTATCAGTAATACCTTTACCTATAGTTATTGGGTCTGATTTATTCTTATAACTATCAAGTTGTATTTCTGCTTCTAATGCTTGACGTAAAGTCTTTCCATTAATTGTAATAGTAGAAACCAATTGGTTCATTCTATCGTATGCAGAAACTTTACCTTTTTTATATTTAGCATATTCAACTAAATCCATAAACTTAGGTAAGACTGGTAATCCTTTTCCTAGTCTAACTATTTCTTCAGCAATAATATCGCTTCGCTTTTGTGTAGTAGCTAAAGGATTAATAGCGTTCTTAATAAATCTTTTTATTCCACTATCTTTATCTTTGTGTGCTTCACCTAGTGCATTGTATCTAGGAGAAGAAGGTGTTCCCATTCCTGTCCTATTTTTAACTTGTTCAATAACTCCTGTAGCGTCTCTATAGTATGGGTCATTAACAAATTTATAAATAATGTTTGGAACATAACTTCCTACCTTTTGAGAAAAGTATCTTTGCATTGCTCTTTCATCTTCAGTATTAAATGCTTCAACTAAATCTGCTAAACCTCTTAAATAAGTTTTGCTAAAAATATTTCTTTTGACTGCTTCATAACCTGAACCTAAAAATATTTGTGCTTTCTGTCCGAAGTCTAATGGATTTTTACCCCCATTTTGCAACATCAATAATTGCATATCTGCACCAAATCTTTCAATTTCTTCTTCAGTCATTTGGTCATAGACACTGACGAAGTCTACCATTATTCCTAGTAATGCACCGTATGGGTCTAGTTGTCCGAATGGTAATTGTCTTCCATCATCAAAGACATATGAATAAGGTTTGAAACCTAAATCAGATTTTTTCATTCTGATAATTTCAGCGTCTTTATAAATATCTAAATTCTTTTCTCCTACCGTACCAGTTCTACCTTGTAGTTTGCCTTGTTGTGCAAGTATGTAAGCTACACTTAGAATAATACTTCCAACTGCTAATTGACCTCTTGCTTTTGCAATGGCTACTGGGTCACCACTTCTACCAAGTATATCTCCCATTCTATAAGCTAAAGCCAAAGGAGACCTGTCTGCTATTGCTTTTGCAATGTTTGTAGGTGTTTTAACGAAAGGAAAGAATTGTTTTAAATAAGGTTGAGAGTTTACTAAATCTGCAAACTTATCTGTAAATCCAACTAATTCATTAGTAAATGTATTTTCTTCAGCATATCTTAATGCTTCTTCATTTACTCCTCTTAATCCAGTTTCGTCATATCCTTGTTTGATATATTCATCTACGTATTTTTTAATATCTGTCTTTTTAGTTAAACCTAATTTTTTAGCTTCTCTAACTGCTTGTGCTTTAAGTTTACCTCTATAGTTAATCTGTTTAAAAAATTCATCAGTAGCATTTAAAAATCTTGATGGTGTTCTAACAATAGCACCACCTAAATAATCAGGAACTTCTTTTGTGACAGAAGTATCAAACTTTGAAGCACCTGCGTCTTTTGATTGTAAAACTAATTCACCATTTCTAAAAGCAACACCTGCATATTTTAAAGAAGCAGATAAACTTTCTGTCATACCTGCATATCTTGCTATTGCTTCTTCTGTATTTAATTTAAATGCTTTTGCTTTATCAAGGTCATTAAATGATATTAATTCTGATATTTTACTTCCAATAGCTTCTTCTAATGGTCTCATCATTCCTATTACACCATTAGATACTGCATTAACTAATTGTGTTTTTGGTGATGATAGCAATGCGTTAATCCATACTTCATTAGCCACATTCCATATTCTGTTTTTAAGAGCAAAGTTAAGAACTTGTCTACCTACTGTTGGATTGTCTGCTCTACCTAATCTTTCAAGAAACATATCAAAACCTTTTTGTCCACCACCGAAATTTTTGTATGCGTTTCTTGCGTTAATAAATTCTTCTTCTACATATTTAGCTTGTAAAAATTCTTCTTTAGTTAAATTAAATATTCTTAAATTTCTACCAGTTGCAGTACGAACTCTTTTTGCATTGATTGTCATATTCTCAATCATAAACATCATAAGTTCCATATCACCTTTAGAACGGCTTCCTTTTTTGTACTGTCTTATGAATTTTGGAAATGCGTTTAGTAATGAAGTATAAGCAACTTCGTGTGCAAATATTAATGAGTTTGTATTATCAACATTGTCTGCAAACTTAGCAAAATCTTGAAATATTTGGCTTACATCACCACCATAATCATTAATGGCTTTTCTTTTGACTGCTTCATCAGTCATTCTCTTACTTAATTTTATATTAGTAGCAGTAATAGCGTCATAGAAAGATTTAAAAGTTCTTACTCCTTCTATTGTTAATCCACCCTCTACTTTACCTGTCTTAGGATTTCTTTGTGCTTTGAAAGTATCTAGATTAATAAATCCTTCAGGAATATTAAATGCTTCTTCTGAAGTAAGTTCACCTTTATTCCATCTTTCAAAATTATTTTTTAATCCTGATTTAACAGTATCATTTATAATTTTAATTCTTTGAGACTGATTTAATTGTTTTGTTTTGAATTTCTTTGGAAACGCTTCATCTAAAGCCGTATTAAGAATATCCATCTTTTGACTAATAGTCTGCGCTTCATTTAATCTTTCGCCTACTTCATCAAAAACATTATTAGTCTTTTCTAAATATGCTTGGTCTTCTTTTGCAGTTTTAGTATCTATTTTTCTATCTCTAATAGCTTTACCAAATCTAACACCTCTAAATAGTGCTTCTGCTATTGAACCTAAACCTAGACCTTCTATTGTGTTCTTAAATCTTGCTTCCCACCATTCGTCATTTACATCAGACTTTAAATATCCAAAATAACTATCAACTGTTTCTGGTGCATATTCAGCAAGTAAATCTGTCATTCTTCCTGAATTTTCATCGAATACTGTAAAGTCAGCTAAAGCACCTTTTGCAGACGCTTGACCAAATGCACCTAGAGTTGATTTAGCTACTGGTGCTTTTGCTATTTTAAATAATTTATCTGCACCTTTAAATCCGATAACAAACTGACCAATACCTTCAACAAAATTACCAGACATACTTGTTGTATGGTCATCGTTGTCAGGATTAGTTGGGTCGTAAAAGAAACCTCTTATATTAAAAGCGTCATTGACACCTATAGCGCCTGTTATTGGTGCAAGTATTCCGTATGTTGGAACTTTATCTGCTTCTTGTACTGCTTGTTTATATGGAATGTATTCAATCAATCCATTATTAGCGTCTTTACCATATCTAAAGCCACCAAGAGTAGTCTTGTCTCCTAAAGTGTCACCTAAATCTTCTACTAGACCTACTGCACTATTTATTGCTTTTCTTGACGCTTCATAAGGTGCAACTGCAAAAGTATCAAACGCCCAGTTGTTTTTTAATGCAGGTGGTAAGTCAGATAATACTCCACCTTCTGTAGGTTTATCTATAGTCTTAGCTGATTGGTATTGTTCTGAATTAAATGTTTCTTGAATTTGTGCTTCTGTAGTTCCGTCAGGAAATGAAACAAGTTCACCATTAGGTGCTTTTCTAATTATTGCCATTACTTATCACTCATCTTCTTTAAGGTTTCATCTAAATTGTTAAATACTGCACCACTAGATTGGGTCTCATTAAATTGTAATGCTTTAAATACAAAGTCACCATCAGGTTTCTTAGCAGTCTTCATTACTTCAATTATGTTTCTAAAATGATTTATAAAAGCTGTTTCAAATGCTTCTGATTGAAATTGACCATCAACCGTATACTTTGCAACATTTTCTTTATACCATCTTAACATTCTTGTATTGATATAAGTCTTTGCTTGTCCTGCTTGAAGTTTATCTCCGTAGTTAGAACTACTGGCTACAAGTGCGTCTAAACCTTTTATAGTTTCTGTAAATTCAATATTTCCAAATACAGGTTTGTCTTTAAAGTTTCTATAGTTAGGAATGTCAGAAGTAATTATTGTTGTGAATGTAGACTTTCTAATATTTCCTTTATAATAATTTTGTCTAGCAAACTCTTCAGCTTCATCAAATTTACCTTCTTCTAAGAGTTTACCAATCTCAACCATAATTATAGAACTATCACTATTTCCGCCATCAAACTTCTGGTCATTAATAAAAGTATCAATAGCTTTTATTTCTGTATTCGTTCTAGAACTATCGTTTCTATATTCTATAATATTAAACTCATCATCTTGGTTAGATAAGAAGTCATAAGTTTGTAGAAATTCTTTTTTATCTTTTACTTCTCTAATTTTAATTTCGTTATTTAAAGTAGCTTCTTCGTTATCTAATAATAATTTTGTAAGTTCTTCTTTTTTCTTTTTTACTTTACCAATGTTTGCAATGGTATCAGTTCCACCTTGAATAAAGTCTGGTAAGTTTTCTATAATCTCTTTTGCATACTCAAAGTCTGTAGTTGTAGTGACATATGTCTCAATACCTTCAAGTATTCTGTCAGTTATATCTGAAGCGTCATAACCAACTCCTAATAATTCAGTGACTTCTTTTTGTATTTTACTTGCTAAAAATGAATACTTATCAACACCATCATCAAACTCTCCTAATGGTGATTGGTCAAAATCTTTGAATTTCTCAAATATACCATAAATTCTATTGTCTACCTTATTATTAAAGTCTTTTTCAAATTCTTGTAGTTGAGAATTTCTATGAGTATTTTCTAATATATTTCTATAAGAAGTAGTTTCTTTGAAAAAACCTTTTTCTAATTCTAATGGTGAAAAGAAACCTAAATCATTTTCTTTAATAAATTTATCTAATTCTGATTTATAGAATTGATTAAATGCACCGTCTCTTGTGTCTTTAGCTACATTTTTATCTTTATATGCTTTACCTAATTTATCTATAAAATTATCAGCAAATTCATTTAGACTTAATTCTTTATATTTTTCTATATAGTAAGGATTGGCAGTTTTATCTATTGTTCCATTCTTAACTGCGTCTCTAAATTTATTTTTATTTTCTATAAAGTCTTTTTCTGCTTGTGCAGAATTAACTTCTTTTTGTTTTAGTTCTTTAGATAAAACTATTTTAGTTCCTGCGTCAGATATAAAATTATCTAATGAAGCAGTAAATTCTTTAAGTCCTGCAATTTCAGGTTCTGCGTCTGGTTTATAAAATAAATTAAAGTCTTCAGATAATACTTGTGGTAATTCTGGTTGCAGATTTAATTCTGGTTTTATTCTTCTCTTAGCCATTATGTCCAAACTCCTGATACAGAATTAGTTTGTGCGTTCTTCTGTTTGTTGGTCATTAGACCTGCGTTCTCTTTTTGAAATTCTAAACTGTAATAAGTGTTTGCAACATTCAATGCAGACGAAGCAAATAACAATGCAGGATTAGGTGGTTGTAAATAAGTTGATTGTGCTTCTTGTCCAAACTGTATGGCTTCTAAGTTTCTTTCAAATTGAGCAATATTAATTCCTAAGTTTCTTTGTAATGAACTATTATAGTTTCCTTGAACTCTATAATAATCACCCATTAATCTTTCTTGTGAACCTGATAAAGCTAAACCTTCAGAACCTGCTATGAATTTTGCTCTAGCTACTTTAGAACGAATGTCTGCTTGAAAACCTTTTTCAGAACTTTTTGCAACTGCTTGTCTTATCTTTAATTGTTCTGTTGCATATCTTCTTATTGCATTTGCTTTAGCAATATCATTCTGTCTTTTCTGCGCAACGAAACGTGCCTTTTGAGCTTCTTTCGCCTGTTGGTATTGTAAGAAAGACGACCCTGCACTAGCAATTAAGAGTGCCGTTGTTGGTTCACACATATTTTAATAAACTCATAAAATGGTAGTTGTAAAACTCCGTAGTTAATTTTTCGTAAAAATTTAAATCCACACCATTTGAGCCAACGTATATGTAGTTCGTTTCTACAATCTACGTAGTTCCATAATGTTGGATACTTTTGATTTAAAAAATCTATCACTTTTCTACTTTCTCGTAAGAAACTAAATCTTATGCGATAGATTTCGTCTGAAGCTAATAACCAGATAGCACCTTCTTTAGATACTCCAAACATACCTACTGGTATATTTTCAGTGTCTACAATTGTGAAACATACTTCAGAAGCAACATACCCTTTTAGTAAAACATTGTATGGTGTTGAACCTGAATTAGCTAATATTTCTTGAATATCTGCATATCGAAGTTTGTCTTTTAAGTAATGACAATCTTCGTGAGTAGATAAACGAAAACCATTAAATTCTTTGACTTGCAGTGACATAAAAACCTTGCCAACTTGCATTAATGAAGTTGCTAGGTAAGTGACTATTGTTTTTTATTTTAACTGTTAATTTGTCATTTTCAGATTGGACTGCAAAAGTAAAATCTCCATCTTCTAGATTTACAGTTCCTGTTAGTCCTGAACCGACTACCGTTCCTGTAAATGTAGAATTTGAGGTAGTACGTCCTACTGGTGTGACTTCTGTTGTAAAAAATCCTGTATCATTAAAACTTACAGACCAGTTTCTAATCTGTAATCTTCCTTCTTTAACTGAAACTCTACTTCCTACGCTATCTGCTACCTGTAAGAATTGTTGTGAAAATTGAAATTCAAATTCATATTGCTCACCAATAAAAAAGTTTTGTGCAGTTATATCTCCACTTACTACAATACTTGTTCCTGATTGTGATACTGTAGCTATTTCTTGTCCTGCTTTGTTTGAAGCACCAGAACGACCAACTACCTTCATTGTATTATTTATTGCATATGGCAACGTGATAGTTGTTTGGTTTGTTCCTGCGTTATAGCTTTCTGTAATTTGAGTGTTGTTAATTTTTCTATCTAAATGAGTAAGATAACTTTCACCTGTATCTGTAAGTGCAGGAGAAACATCTATAGTTTCTAAATAAACTCCATCACTTCTTTCGTTTACAATAAATAAAGTATTCTCAATAAAATCAATATTTAAAATTTTATCTGAAGTAGAAGTACCATAAGTCCATTTATGCCACGCAGATTGAAGTCTTTTGTTTTGTGCTACGTAATATTGAAATACATATAAAGCATTGTCTTCATCACCTGATAAAGCTATTAAGATATTTTCAGTTGTAGAAGTAGCAAGTTTAAAAACATTAGCAGGAATAAACTTAGGCACATTAGCCGTAATATCGTCAGCTTTTTTCGTATCTGTATCAGACGCAACGAAAAACTCTCTAACCCCTGTAAAGTTTCCTTTATTAAAAGTGAAGAAGACATTAGAACCTGAACCAACTGGTTTAACTTTTCTGTCTGCTTCGAACTCAGTCGTGACATTGATTGATATATTTCCTGCAGTTAATGTTGCACCACCAGTCACCATAAATTGAGACTGGTCACTAAATATTAATAATTCTTCATCAAAAGATACTGCGTGTCTTAATATACTTACTTTGGTGTGAGTACTTGCAACATCAATTGGGTCGGTATCTAAAGTAGAAGTCACTGTTTCAGGAAAGAACTCAAAGAACTCTCCACTTCTACTCATAATAACATTTTCATCAGCTAACAAACCTAGTCTGTTTCTATGAAAGAAAATGTCATTTAATTTTTTACCTATAAAACTTGGGTCAGGTGCAGAACTTAAATCACCACAAACTCTTGTTCCTAAAGAAGGAACATCATAAGAAGTCGCTGAAATAGTATAGGAACTTCCGTCTATTTGAGTAAATCTAAAATTACCGTCTGCAGTCCTAATTAATAAATGAGGAAACTTAGTATTTTTAATTGTTGTAGCAGTTGAAGGTGCAACAGTTTCTTCCCATAAATCTCCGTCATATTTTACATAATAATTATCAAAGTTATTAGAAGCGTCTCCTGTCACTTCAACAACCATATTGTTTATTGCAGGTTGAGGTAAATCAGAAAAGTTTTGAACTTTATCTTTTACCACTTGTGAAGCGTCATCACCAAAACCATCAGAAGCTGATATAGCTAAAGTTCCTGAGGATTTAGTTATTGAAAAACTACTGTCTCCAATGTTTGCTAAAGTAATTCCTGAAGGACTTCCGATTGCACTCTTTAATCCGTCTCGAATTGCTTTGGTATCTGTATTTGATGAAGTAAACGTAGTCGTAGTTCCATCAATTGTAATTGAGTATGGTGTGCTATCTACGCCTTGTAATACCGAATAAACTGCTTGTTCTACTTTTGCAGGACTTGTTGTTGTGTCCATTTCGCATTGAATATTTTTATTTAATACAAAAGTAAAATCTGCAACAGTCACACAAACAAAATCATTCTTTGGGTCTGAAGAAGTTAAATATGCAGTTGCGCCTGTTTGATTTACTACAGTCTTTTGAGTTCCATCTGTTTCGTATGCTTCGATAGAACCATTTTTTATTACAACAATATATCTTTCAGCTACGTCTCTATTGATGGTATGCAAGAAAGCATTACCAAAAGTTGATGATGATAGTTTTGCGATATAATTTGTTGGTGGTCTTTTTTTGAGACCTTCAACAACACTAGAAAAACCATTAAGTTGAGTTGTAGCTTGTGAACTTAATCTTAATACTTCTGGTTGTTGACTTACTCCTTGAACCAAGTTTGGTATGGTTCTAGAAACTAAAGGCATTAGTAAATCCTATTACTTCTTGAAATTGTGTAAGTTTGTTCTGGTGTATCAAATATCGAATAGTCACCAGTATTTGCTTCTGCGCTTCTCAAAATAGATAACGCTTGTCTTTCATCTTCTTGTGAAAATTTGTGTAAAGTATTTGCGCCTAAAGTTCTATCGTGGAAAACTCTAGCACTTCTTATTGTAATATATCTTTTAGCTTGTTCAGGTATTTCATTAAAAGGTAATAAATAAACTTGAACTACATCTTCAAAATCTCTATCGAATATATCTGTATTCTTTGCAAGATTATAAAGAAAGCCATCACGTTGAACTAAATCATAGTCACGTCTAGAAATTAAATTTGGGTCTAAGTCTACTCTAACTACATTAGTTGCAACTGGAATTTTGTTATTAGTATCTCTTGTTAGAGTACTTTTATAATGAGTGTTGAAGTGCCAACCTGCAGATTGAACTTCTCTTGAAATTTCTGATAAAACATTTTTAGCGACTGTTCCGTCTACTGGTAAAGACCCACTTAAACTGTTTAATGGACTTTCCCCAATTGTACTAAGAATTACATTGACACTTTCAAGTTCAGTGCCACGAGTTGTTGTTGTCATTACGGTAAAAAACTATCAAACCAATCGTCAATTTTTTTACCTATCCATCTTCTAAATTTACAAAACCAACACGGCATAATTATCTCCTATAAGACCACTGGCGTAGTCTCCCACGCCAGTAGTTATTTATTATTATGATTTATTGATTGAAACTGCACATTCTGGTCTTAGAATGTTATGTCCAACCATCATTCTTGCAGTCATTAATGTTCCCATTCTTCTTGGGTCATAAGTACTTTCAAGAGTTAAGTCTTTTCTCTTTACAGTTCCTATTGCACCTCTTTGGAAGATAGTCGCAACAACGTCTGAAGCGTTCACTAAGTAATCGTTGTTTTGTCCAGTAGCACTGTCAGTAGCTGAGTTGACATAAGCGTCAACTGCAGTATTTGACTTAATTACTGGTACTCCACCGATAGCTACTACAGAACCTTTACCAAAGTCACCATTGTTCGCTGAGAAATCTCTTGAAACAAGTTTATCGACATTTGCAAGTTTGTAATAAATATCTGGTGTCACAACCATATATCTTTCAGTTGAAGGAACATCGTTTTCGTCTAACTTCTGAATACCTTCAAATACGCTTTCAATTAATGAAGTCATATTTGTATCAGCGTCAGCGTCAACAATTTCAGTTCCTGCACCAGTATCGCCACTGATATTTGCAGTTGCTCTACTAGCTTTTACAATTAACTGAAGTAAGTGTTTGTCTACTTTTTTTGCTAAAGCACGACCCATTTCGTTTGAGAATATACTTCTCACGTCAAAATGATTTTTAAGTTCGTCTACTTCTGCAACGAAAGTTGAAGAAATCAACATATCATCTATGTTAATTAACTTCTCGGTTTGTTTAACAGTTGACCCTGTTATCTCGTTTCCTGCAGTGTGGTAATCAGCAGTGATTTTTCCAGTGACTGGAAAACTTGCGCTTTTACCTTGCTGTATATTTCTTACAGTAGTCATATTCATCATTTGGTTTTCTCTACCAAAAGCAGATAATACTTCTCCTGAAAAAATACGAAGAAAGAGAGCGTTAGCGTCACCTGTTGCTAGGTTTTGACCTAGTCTTGTTGGTGTAGCGTTTGCCATAGTTTATTTTCTCCTTTTTAACTATTTATTATCTACTCATTTACTTTCATTGCTAAGTTGTCACTCGTAAGTGGCTAAGTTAGATTTTAATAAGTACACCCCTCTTATGAGAAGTGGTGTTCACTTGTTAAATCTTTTGGACATTACTTTCCAAAATTCTTCTTCAGTTAATCTTTTCTTTCTTTTCTTTGTTTTGCATTTACACTCTTTGCATTTACATTTCTTTTTATATTTTTGTTCCAAGTTTCCAAGACCTCAAAGCCCAATATACTGGTGACAGATTTTTTTGACCTTTTACTTTTTTTAATAATGCACCGTGTCGTGCCATAAAAGATTTTCTATTACTGTCTGAACTTCGTTTTATTTTCATATTTGGGTCACCAAATCTGACTGTCTTGATATTACCTGTTGATTGGTCTTTGACGTAAACTTTAAACTTTTTACTTCCTGTATTATCTCTAATAATTTTATTTAAAGGTTCTTTAATTGCCACCTCTATTACTCTTTTTAAAAGTTCTCTTTTTACTTTTATTCATAGAAGAAAATTTAGGTCTTCTTGTACTTTGACTTGTTTTTTTAAATTTACTTCTGGTTTCGTGTTCTATCTTATTAAGAAGACTATTCTTCTTCTTTGCCACCTACTTTCCTGCAATTTTAAGTGCCTGTCGGTGTGCAAATTTAAAAGACTTTCCTTTGTTCATTAATGAGTTCATCAAAGCCATATGCTTTTTCGAATGATGAACACTATGTTTTTTTAAGGTAGCTTTTTGTTTATCTGTAAG
Source organism: uncultured Pelagibacteraceae bacterium (assembly GCA_902533075.1). Taxonomy (GTDB): domain Bacteria; phylum Pseudomonadota; class Alphaproteobacteria; order Pelagibacterales; family Pelagibacteraceae; genus Pelagibacter. The sequence continues at coordinate 78,490 of CACAKN010000001.1, read as the reverse complement.
TGCCATATTAATACATCTTCAGTTTTTTCTTTTTATTCATAGCAATAGCATTTTTCTTTTTGCTCTTGCCTTTTTTGTTTTTCTTTTTTCCGTACATTATTTTTTCCCCTTTATGTTTTTTAAGGTAGACATTCCAAAACTTCCTGAGAATACAATTAGAACTGCCCACCAAAATTCAGTTGGTGCTGATTTAAGTATTTCAAAACCTTTTGTCATATAAGGTTGAGAAAACGGTAGAAAAGTAAAAATAAAAATAGCACTAATTAAAATGGTTAATATTTCATCTTTAATTGAGTGTTCTTGTTGTCTTACTTGTTCAACTGAAACTGTTTTTACTGCTTCAATTTCTTTTGCTCTAATAATTTTATCTTTCTCCATTTTATGATTTATTCCATCTATGACTTTAGAACCAATCATTCTAGTCAATGGATTTTTCAAAATTGGTAAAATAAAATTAAGCATTTCTTGCTCTATTCCTTTTTATTGATGATACTCTTAAATTAGAAGGTGAGTTATTTCTTGGGTTGCTATCTTTGTGGTCTACATCTTTACCTGCAAGTTTAGCTTTACCAAGTCTCTTAGCCATTAAACGTCTTGCAATATTTCTACTAGACCTATTTTTACGTTGTTCTGGTTTTGAGTGATAGTTTTTGTACTCACGCTTATAATTTCTTTCCATTAGATTACAGAACTTCTTGCTAGTTTATCTTCTACTTCTTTTCTAAACGCAGGGTCTTTACTGTATCTTGGGTCATTCATTGCTTCAGTGACTTGTGCTACAGATTTAAATACATCTGTTGCAACATTTTCTGTATCACCTTCAAACAAAGATTGTTGTGGATTATCTGCAGACATACCTGCACGAGCCATAAGTCCAGTCACTGCTTGTTTAACTTGTTCAGTACTTCCATTATCTATTGTGTCATTGAAAGCGTCTTTTTCAGATTGCGATAAATTCTTTGCAGACCAATCTAAAAGGTTTGCATAGTTATCTTGTCCACCTACAACATTATGAATTGTTGCAACGTCATTATCTGCTAATGCTTTTTGACCTGCAATATATCCATCAACTAAATCTCTAGATAAACCCATACCTTCTAATTCAGTATAACTTTTATCTGAGAGTTCATTGTTTTCAGTATACTCCTCGTAATACTTGTCTAGTTGTTGAACTTCCTGAGGTGCTTCTTCAGTACTTTCAGGAACTTCTTCTTTTGGTGTAGACATTTTCTTTTCAAGTTCACCATATGCTTTTGCTAATTCTTCTGCAGAAGCAAACTTCTCAGGCAACCAGTTAGGTCTCGCTTCATCTTCTGAAGATTGAACTTTATTATCTGGTTCAGAAATATTTATGCTTTCACCGTTTGCATTAACTTGACTTTCATTAACATTAATACCTTGTTTAGCTAAATCTTCCTGAGATTGTTCTAATGGTTTATTTGTATTGTCTGGGTTTATTTCAACTCTATCAGTCATTTATTATTCTCCTTGTAATGATACTTGCCCTTCACCATCAATTTGAGGTCTGACATTAGAATTAGCGAGTTGCTTTCCTGCTTCTATTGCTACTCTTGGGTCAGCTAGTGCCTGTTGTGCAAATTGTTGTTGTTGGGCTTGTTGTTGTTCTTGTTGGATTTGTTCGTTTGATTTAATTAATCCCTGAGTATCAATACCGTTTGCTACTGCAAATTTCTTAATAGCGTCATCAAGATTAATATGTCTTGCAAGTGTTTCAGCACCAAGCGTACCTGCTAGGTCTGACATAAATTGAAGTAATCTCAACCTGTCACTTGCTCTACCAAGAGCTTCCATTCCAACAATGATTTTTGTTTTCACAATATCTTTTGGAAGTTCTGGTAAAAGTTTCTGTTGTCTTAACATCGCTAATTTAGTGTTGATGTAAGGCAACTGAAATTCTGTTGTTAATATTCCGTAAACGCCACCTAAAGCGTCTTGTAATTCGTTAGCTACTAATTGTACTTCTGTAGCCGTCACTCTTTCTGCTTGTCGTTGAACACTTGCATTTAAAAGAAAAGCAAACTGAAGTCTTTGTTCAATTCTATTCATTGCTTCAAACGTCACTCTAAAATCTCCAAACTTATTAGCTTGAAGAACTGAAACGTCACCTGCACTACCTTCTATGATTGCGCCATTAGGTGCTTTAGCAATTGCACTTGCTCTAGTTGTTCCTGATGGATTTACCATTAGAAGCATTTTTGCTGAAGCTGATGAACCTTCTAATATTGCTCTTGATAAACCTTCTAAAGATTTAAGGTCACCAAGATACATTTCAGTATGACCTCTACCGTAGTTAGCACCATCTATTCTATTAAATCTTAATGCTAAATATGGAAGTTTATCTAAATCGTATTTTGCAGAATTAACAATCTTACCTTTTACTTCCTGCATTACTGAAAAATTATTTTTTTCTCTTTTAATACAAGTAAATAAATTAATTATTTTTTGTTCTTCCTGAACAACATTACCTATAATTTGTGATAGTTTTTTTGGTAAAGTGTTTGGTGATAAACTTTCTTTAATAATTATTTTTAAAATTTTACCTTGTGGGTCTCTCTTAACTACATAATTATCTAATCTATAAACTCTTAATCCAGTATCTGTTAATTTTAATAAAGCATTACCAGAAACAATTAAATGTTTTAACGCTTCATATACTGCAACCCTGTCATTGTTTCTTTCAATGCTATCCATAACTGCTTTTTCAATTTTTGCTAAACCTTGCTCAATTGTAGCTTTTTGTTGTGGGTCACCTTGAATTTGTCTGTAGACTAAATCATCAACATCTAATCTAAAGAAAGGTGCTTGTGGTGGAAATAAAGCTAACATTAATTTACTAGCTAAATTCATTACACCTCTTGCACCGATAGCTTGATAAGGTGTTGGATACGTTGTTGCCTGATTACTACCTGCAGGTGGATATAAATATGGTATAGTTAGTTCGGCACTTTCTCTTGCTCTTTCTAAATAAATTTCTCTATCTATCTCCATCTTTTGATACTGACTTTCGATAGAAGATTTACTGTCTATGGAAGTAGAAAATCCAAACTCATATCTTTCCATTATGCACTTGGTATATTAAGACCACTCTTTGTAAGACCAGAAGTTGCTAGAGGTATTCTCAAAGTTCCTCTACCGACCCTTCTTCTTGCTACTCTTGAAGCAACAGTTGTGTCTCTACCTTCAGCGTCTGCAGAAGTAGGTGCAACTTGTTTAGTTGTTGCGCTTGATACACTTGGTGGTGTAGCAGGAATTGGTTCTGGTGCTGGTGGTGGCGCAGGGGCTTTTACACTTACACACATATTAGTTTTCTCCTTGTATTTTAAATTGTTCGATTAAATGATTTACGACTGACCTTTGTCCTGATTTATAAAAGACTTCTTTTTCTGTATCTTTTAAATCAGCACATTTGTCAGGAAACAATTGTTCTAAATAATTAATAAGTTCTTCACTTATTAGTGGGGTTTTTATCTTTTTTTGCATTAGATACTCCTAAAGTGGAACTTATTTCAGACCTTTTACTTGCTATATGTCCTGCAATAGCTTGATAACCACAACCATCTATATAGTCATCAATGTTATGTTCACCTGCTTGTGTCCTTGCTATTTTTAGCAAAGTCATTAGTTGAGCAACGTCTTCAGGTGTCAAAACTATCATAAGTTTTGTTTTGTTCTGTAAATACGAAGACCACAATCTAGCAATGTTTTCGTGATTAGCTACTTTATCACCGTGTGTCTTTGCACGACTGTCATTAACTAGCTTCTCGGTTTTCTTCAAAATGTCTGTAGTGTTCATATTTATAACTCCATAATTTAGGTTCTTGTTTTTTGTAATCGTATTCACCTTCTCTAAGTATTCTTGCTAGTCTACTTTGGTGATAAGCGTCTTCAATTGTGTATCCATTTCTTTGATACTCCTGAAGTACTGCTTCCCACATTAAAGATATATTTTTCTTACCATCAAGTATTCTACTTGCCTTGACTGCACCGACACCTTTACACCCAATATAACCATCTGATTTATCGCCAGTCAAAACCTGAGTACAAAAGTTTAAATCAGCTTTTTGCATATCTACAAATTCGATACTGTCGTCTATGATAAAACAATGCCACGCAGGAATTGTTCTCATATCTTTATCACCAGAAACAATGACACAATTATTTTTGTAGTCACCAGTTGCTAGTAATCCTAAAGTGTCATCACCTTCTAAGAAAGGATAACTTAATGTTTTGTGAGTTTGTTCTATCCAAAGTCTTAGTGGTTTGTATGTAATTGGTTTTCTAATACCTTTTCTAAAAGACTTATAATCTAAATCTAATTGCTTTCTGTAATTAGAAACATCAGAAAATGCAATAATGCACATAGCAGAATTTGTAAGTCTCATATAATAAGCAATTGCTTGTTTCCAAAATTGCTTACATTTGTCTAAGTCACAATGTAAAGTCCATACATCGTCTTCCCACTCAATAGTTTCTTCTAAAGCAGAAGTAATCTTATAAGCAAGTAAGTCTCCATCAACTAACATTGTTTTCTTTTTGTTAGCGTGAAACTCATTTAAGTTTTTCATATATTCTCCTCATTGATTTAATTGTGGCACGTGGAAGTACGTTAGTATCTGCAAACGTAAATTCCTTATCGTCCTTGTTTATTGAATACGAAGCAAAAGTTTTGACTGTCTTTTTGTCTTTAGAATAAACGTATGCTTCTATTACACATTCTTCAGGTGTAAATTCTTTGAGTTCTTTTTCTGATTGCCAACCACTATTTGCAGTTGGGTCTAGAAATACAATTTTATATTTTTTATATTTCATATTGTAGTAATGCTTCCTTTGGAACGCAGTGACCTTTACTTTCCCAGTTATCACCACCTGATTTAATTGGAAATTTCTTCATTAATTTTTTTAGAATTTTTGTTGGAATGAGAACCCAAACTTGGTCTTTACGTTCCTCTTTCCATAAACAAAAAGCAAAATAGATTGCTTTAGTGTTCATTATTCCTGAAGGTTTTCCGTTGTCTTCTATTTCAACAAAGACATTTCCAGTCTTTTGACAGACCCTATCTGTCTTAACTTCTACTAATTTATTATTAAATATTTCTTGAAGTTCGTTTTCTTTCTCTTGTCCGAATTTTAAATCCAAGTCAAAATGAGGTCTTGCTTTAGTGTGTATCACTCCAATTCTGTCCAACCTTAATCTCTCCGTCTAATGGACATCTAAAGTTAAAATGCTCTTGTGTTTTTTTGAATATTGATTTTGTTATAGTTTTGAAGTTTTCTAGTTTATCTTTATGTACTTCAAACTGTATTTCATCGTGTATATGCAAGACCTGCGCATAATCTTTACCCCACACAAATCCTGCTTTTTCTAGTTCTTTATTTAATAATATAGTTCCTTGTTTTACTAATAAGCTACCTGCAGACTGTATTAATGTATTTAAAGAACTATGTTCGGCTCTACACATTAATTTTCTTTTATCTAAACCATTAACAAAACCAGTTCTTCTATATTTAGAAACAACTGCGTCTTTTAAAGTTTTAAGTGCAGGTAATTTTTTCTCAAAAGTATCTCTTATTCTTTTGGCTTCGTCATAAGAGACGTTAAGTATCTCACTGAGTTTTTTATTTCCCCCACCATAAATGTAAGCATATATAAAAGTTTTAGCTTTAGAACGTGAGGATAATCCGAGAGATTTTTGATTTTGGGAATGTATATCATCTGTAAGCAATTGTTTTTGAAAATATCCATTGTCGTATACACCCAAGTAATGAGAAAGCACACGCAACTCCAAACCACTAAAATCGACACCACACATAACCATATCGGTAGAAGCAGTAAATAAGGAACGAAGTTCTTTACCATATGGTAAATCGCTTGAACAAACTTGTGCAAGGTTTGGTGAGTGGTGAGTACACCTGCCAGTGACTGCCCCATTCGTAATAACTTGTCCATAAATTTTTCCTTTTTTAATTTGTTTTAAATATGCTTGGTCACCTTCTGAAAGTTGTCCAAGTCTTTTCTGTATCATCAAATATTCTGCAATAAGTTTCGCTTCAGGATAATTTAATGATTTTAATATTTTTTCACTTACTTCAGGTTTACCACCTGCAGTAAAGTCTTTTGGTTTCCACCCTAAAGTTTTTAATCTAGAAGCAATATGGTCTCTAGAGTTAGGATTGAACGTGATAGTTTTTGTAATTTTAACTGGCACTCCTGCCCTGATACCTCTTTTCTTATTATCTCTTTTATAAGTTTTATAACCTTGTACTTCTTCCCAAGACGGAAATACTAGAGCCAACTGGTCAGCTAACTCTAGTCTCCGTTTTGTTAGGATAGATAAAAGGTTCTCAGCAGAACTCTCATCAAAACACACACCGAACATTTCTTGTTGCCTAATCCAGTGTGCGAATTGATGTTCTAAGAGGATAGCTTCTTTAGAATAGTTTGTTTTAATTATAAGGTCGTATAATTTGTGTGTGACTTCTACGTCTCTTTCACAATAGTCTTGCATTTCAAGAGACCAAACATCAAATGTTGAATGTTCTTGATAATCACCTTTACGTAATCCCAATCGGTAGCCCCAACTTTCAAGTGAGTGTCTACCGATTAGTTTTGGTGGTAGGTTTTTGACTTTAAAATCTAATTCCTGTCTATTTGTCCAAATTAATCTTGAACATAAAAGAGTATCTAAAATTTCTCCTGAATATTTAAATCCAAATATTTTATCAAGCGCAGGTAAATCAAAACCTTGTATATTATGACCTATTAATAATGTTGCTTTCTTTAGCAACTCTAGACCATCATTCAGATTGTCAGGATTATATGAATATACCTTATTGGTTTCTATATCCTTGCAGACAATGCAGTGAATGACATCTAATTTGTCTAGAAACCCATTAGTTTCTAGGTCAATTATTAGCTTCATTTAATGTATTAAGTGGACTGTAATTTTTTCTGTACTTGGTAATATTTCTCCAACGCCTTGAATTGCTTTTTTAATTATTGCTCTTGCTTCAGCGTCACCACACATAATTACTGGGTGGACATTGTCGTATTTAATAGCGTTATAAATAGCCATCATAATTGTACGACAAGTTTGGAAAATTAATTGTTGTTGTTCAGTATCTAACTCTACGTAATCAGGTTTATCTACTAAATAACTTAAAATAAATTTAGTTAAGGTTGCTTCATTCATCGAAGTTGCCTTCAACCAAACGACCTGTATCTTTGTTCCAAATTAAATCACAAGCAACACCAGTGTCACCAGTAAATCTATTTTTTAAAACTCTTACAGTCATTATATTGTTTTCTGTTTCCGATTGTTGGTCTCTTTCAAAACCAATCACTGCGTCTGATAATTGTGCAAGTGAATGAGAACCCCTGAGGTGTGAAAGTGACGTTTGTATACCTTCTTCGTGTCCTGTTTTACTGTCCACTCTTTTCAAGTGTGAAACAACAAACATTCCACAATTAACTTCTTCAACTAACTTTCTAAGGTTAGTCATTAAGTTGTCGATATTACGTCTCTCATCACCCTCAGAAATTCCTGATATAACAATGGAGATATGGTCTAAGAAAATGTATTTACAGTTGAGACCTTGAACCATAAATCTAATTCTATTTAATAGGTCATCACTGTCTGAACTTCCAAAGTGGTCATAAAAGCATACCTTGTCTTTTATTTTTTCCCACGCTGAAATTAAATCTTTATCTGAAATCTTTTTTCTAACTTCTGGTATATGTATTGGTTGGTTTACTGCAAGAGATACTAAACCTCTTACACTTCTCTTTACGCTTTCTTCTAAAGCAATATATCCAACTTTATTATTTTTATTAATTAAATCAAAAGCTAGTTCTCTACAAACTTGTGACTTACCAGTTCCTGAACCTGCACATAATAAAACTAATTCTTTAGGTCTGATACCTGATAGTTTTTTGTTTAGTCCATCGAATACATATGGAACACTTTCAACATAATCATCTTTTAATAATAAATCTTTTGTATCATTACCTTCAATAATACCTTGTGGTGTGTAATGTTTAGCTTCAAAGATTGCGTCTATAATTTTATTACCTTTACCTTTTTGTAATAATTCACTTGCGTCTTTACCTTGAAGTTTAGCAATGAAACATTTTTTTACTGGTAAAATATTTGCACATTCAACACTAGCTTTCATTCCTGCTTCATCAGTGTCAAACATCAGGATTATCTTTTCAAATTTAGATAACCATTCTAATTCTTGTTTTATATATTTTTTAGCTGACGCAGTTCCTGAAGGTATAGAACAAACAGGATATTTATTTGAATTTACTTTTGATACACTAAGACAATCTAATTCGCCTTCTGTTAAAACTATTGTTCTTCCACCATCACGCCAGTTTTGCTGACCGAATAAAGTAATTTTATCAGTATCACCAAGCCACTTAAAAGTTTTATCTTGAAATCGTAGCTTTTGCGCTACCTTGTTATAATGCTTGTCATAGTAATTAGCGATTTGAACTGGTCTTCCATCATATTCGCCTTGCTGATAATCAAATACTTTACAAGTTTCCTCGTCTATATTTCGTTTATCTAATCTATTGTAATTTCCATTTATCATAAGTGTATTAATATTTGTTTGAATTTGTTCTGGTAGAACACCAGTTGTTTTTTGATAATCGTGGCAACCGAAACAATAAGTATGGTTCTCGTAAACTCCGAGATTGTCTCGGCTACCACAATTTTCACAAGGTGCGTGATGAAGAAACTTTTCTTCAGGATTGGTCTTCAAGTTCCATCTCCTGTAAATCAGCTTCATCAGTCAAGCCATCTTGGAACTTATAACCCTTTACGTCTTCGTTAAGTAAATATTCTCTTACGTTAAAGTTTGGACAAGTCTTTGCTTCGTCCAACATATAATGACCGACTATTTGTGCGTCTGGGTATTTTAATAATAATTCTTCTAAAGTTTTCTTTAATGCTTCCCATTGTTCAGCAGTAAAATTATCTTCTGGTTTTTTCCAATCTTCTTCTAAAGCACCACCAACAAGACATAAGCCATAACTGCAGTGATTATATCCTTTGACGTGAGCTTGAATAGCATTGTCTTCCCTTCCTTGTTCAACTTCACCATTTCTTCTGATTACTTTTCCATAACCAATTTTAAGCCAACCTCTTTCTCTATGCCATCTGTCTATATCTTTAGCACCTATATCCTGACTTGGTCTCGTTTGAGAACAATGGATAACTATATATTTAGTTTCTGGTCTTGCCATTTTATTTTCCTTTAATTTCTATTAACCAATCTTGTGGAAAGGTTTGTTTTGTAGATTGAATACAGTGATAGCGAAATCCAAATAATTCACACCACTTGCCATAAGTAGTTTTGGACTTCTTACCTATTTTAGTTTTTGAGTTTGAAAAAATAAATCGAATATCTAATTCTGGGTTCTGCAATTTAATAGTCTTCATCTTTTTTCTATCTGCAGAATTAAAAGCACCTTTAGTTTCTATAATAAAAAAATTCTTTATTGGGAAATCAGGTGTATATGTTTTCTTAATTTCAGGTTGGAAGTAAGTAATCTTCATTCCTTCGTAAGTAAAATTAATCTTTTGCTTAGTTAGATAATTAAAGACTTCTTCTTCCAAACCTGATTTTAGGACAACACCACTAGAAGTCTTTACTCTCTTGAACTTCTGACGTTTCATTTGAGATAACTTCTGGTTTGGGTGTTGCTTCATAGCCATCTTCTTTTTCAAAAAGGTTGCTATCTTTTCCCTCAACAAGTTCGATAACTTGTACTGCTTTTAATCTAGCAGTAATACCTGCGCCTAACATTGGCGTATAGTAAGATACTAAATTATAAGCGACACGCATTTTAGAACCACCCCAAATAATAGTACTCAATGGGATTGGGTTTTTCTTTGCGTCAAACAATTGGGGTTTTTGTGAAAACTTTTCTTTAGTCTTCTGGTTTACCCCAGTTGCTTTCATTTTGAATTTGAAGAAAACGTAATCGCCTTCTTCTGTATAAGGTTTCGGTGCTTTTTTAATCCCTTTACCTTTATGGTTTTGTTCAGCTAATTTAAGACTGTCATCTAAAGCTGAAGTATATAACTTCAACATTTCAGTTGCGTCTGATTTAGCGACCTTCAAGGTCACCTTATATTCACCTGCTTCGTTAAAACGAACATCAGGTTTATTTAGGTGAGGATAAATAGCTTCTCCGACAACACTTATGTTTGTTGTTGGTTGCATATTATACTCCTATAATTTGGCTTCGTTTATGTAGCCATAAGTGGAACTTTATTTGCACAAGTGCAAAGGTTTAGACGCAAAAAAAGACACTTTGCTTTACTAAAGCTAAATCCAAGTTTCCTCTTTGAGGAATATTAGGAAATTTCTTCATATTCTTATAAGAAAGCATTTGTCTCATTTCCATCGCCCAGTTAGCAAGAACATCATTTTCATATATTTCACAAAATGCTTCTCTTATAGCTTCTGACAACATATCTACATCAGGTGCTACACAACCAAAACTATCGTGAATTAAACTAAAGTTAGTCACTCCTTTTTGTTTAGCTTTAACAACTGCTAAATGTAAAACACTAGCGTCAAGAGAGTGTATAAAGTTAGGACAAATAGATTGTGCAGTTTTTCTTTTATCAATTACATCAGTATCTGATTGTATAGATAATTTAATTATACTGTCTCCCATCTTAGTCTTCACTCTTTTGCTTTCTTTTTTATAACACATCATTTGTACTGGAAATCCTAAAGGTGTTGTCCAAGTCACTGGTAAGTTTTCTGAAGCAACTAATCGAGATACTTTTTTCAAAAAATCCATAATCTCTTTTGCACCAACTATTACATCATTAATACTTGACCAAACAATTGGTTGAAGAAAGTTAGTAGCTTTAAATAAATCTTTACCGAAGTTATGTTGTACTCCACGTTCTTTTAATTCTTTTTCAACGTGGTCTTGCAGATATTGCCTACAGGAATATTGAGTTAAAGAATATGGTAAACACATTACAGGTTTCTTACATAGCTTTCTGTCTACACCATAATCTAACCACTTCTTAGCTAGTGGGTCAGGATTTACTTCTAATTTTTCTATCACTTTTTCAGATACAGTTCTGTAAACATCTTCAGGTTTATTTGATGGAATTAGATTAGTAGCTTTACCACCTATTTCGTCTCTCATCATAGCTGAATAATGTTGTAAACCAGAATTACTACAGTCTGATTGTATTGGTAGTGTAGTAATAAAACTAGCGTCAAAGTCTGTTTCTGCAAAGTCTTTGAGTTCAAAACACCAAGCAAGAAAACAAAATGATTTATCAGCTTGTGACCAATAAGTATCTTCTAATGGGTTCTTTGCACAATTTATAAACTGTTGCATATTATCTTTAACCCAATCTAATCTTGTTTGAATGTCTTCTTTATCTACTTCTCCAAATAATCCTGCACCTGCAATTGCAAAACTATCAAAACTACTATTCTCTTTCATTTGTTTTCCATACTTAAATTTAAGTAATGCTCTAGAATAGTCAGCACCTTGTGGAGATAACATTGCAGGTTTTGGATAACCTCTTGACCTAAAGTCTATTTGGTGAGGAAAGAAGAAAGACCTATCTTTTAATAAATTAGCTTCTTCAAGAATTTGCCTTACCTGTATATATTTAGATTTTGATTTAGCTTGTTCTTTGTAAATATTAGACGCTTCTCTTTTCCATCTAACTAAACTCTCCTTATTAGTGGCTATATCTATTGGTTTGACTGGAAGTTCCATACTTTGAGGATTTACTGGTAGCTTTCCCAAAGTCACATCTTTTTTAATTAATGTTTCTATGACATCTAAAACAGGTTTATTTATAACCCATTCAGTTTCCTGCATAATATTTATGCTATCGTAAAGGTCTTTCATTTCGTGACCTCTATTTTTAAGTTCTTCTAAGTATCTTCTGTTTGACGCTTTTACTAAATTATAGTGCATTTTTAACCTCATCTGGTTTGTTTTCGTGATTGTGTTTTCTTCCATAATATCCACCGACAAAAGGATTATATTCCCATTTTCTAGGTGGCATTAACATTGGAAGGTATTTAGGTTGAAGTGCTTCATTCTTAATATTGAAATTCCTAATCTCGTCTATGATTTTTCTAGTAGCTTCAACATAAGTGACTGTCTTGAATTTATTTAGCTTTCTATTCTGGTGTTTTACTAAACCCAGTTTTTCTAGAAAACCAATCATCTTAACTCCAAGATGAAGTCTCCCTTCCTTGCCCCAATCGTCAAACTCCAGTTGGTTTTTATTAATCATATAAGTCCAAACTTTATGCTTATATTGATACCTATTTACCTTCTGAGGTATGTTCTTTCCTGCAAGTCTTTTATATATCCTATTATAATTTTCTTTATCTCTATCCTTAAACATCGTTATTCTAGCTTCCATCATCAAGCCAGTTCCAATCTTTATAGCTAGTTTATTCATTGTAGTTTCGTTGCTGATACCATCAATTGTATTCTTCAAAACTATCAACGAACAAGTATCCCAAACTGTATGTTCTTTAGAAAGAAATACACCTTTATCAAAAGCTGATTTTGGTAAACATTGACACAATAGTTTTAGTGCAGTCATTCGATTACCTGCGCCACCATCTTCCATAGTCTTAATATCACCATTAATTAATAAGGACAGTTTAGTTATATATTTTTGTTGTAAAACTAGACCGTGAAGTGTTGTACTTTCTTGACCTTTAGTAATAGCGTCTTTTACGGTCTTTCTGAAACGGTCTATACCACCTTGTAGCATAGCGTCTTCAAATTCTAATTCTTCTTGAATACGTTTTGTATAATCTGAATTATCTTTAAACTTGCCACCCACGCCTACTTTGACAAGTTCTTGTAATTGTAATTGTAGGTCTTGTTGTTGTTGATTTAATATATCGGACATTTAGTGAACATTTCTCCATTTATTTATTGCAGAAGTGCAGGATACAGTAGTTTTGATACAATTTGATACAAGACTATCGCACAAGTGCAAAGATTGATTTTTTAAAAAAACACAAGCAACACAATAGTAATTCGTCACTTGTGCAATGAAGAAGAAGTGTCGGTATCTCCTAAGACCAACGCGTCTACCAATTCCGCCATCGCCCCACAAATTAAAAGGTTTTATATATTATTGAAACTATTTGTCCAACGACAATTGTTGTAAATTATATTAATTTTCCTTTATAATAATAAAATGATTATTTCACCATGTATAAGTATCTGTAAAACTGATCCTAGCACAGGGTATTGCTACGGTTGTGGCAGAAGCAATGAAGAAAAAAGAATTTGGAAAATTGAAGATACAACTGATGAATGGAAAGAAGAAAACCTTAAAATTATTAAAAAGAGATTAACAGGTTGGCAATTAGAAAGTTTTGAAGAGTCCTATACATATAAAATTGAAAATGGTATTTCTTTATTTAAAAAAAATTTAAAAAATGAGTAAAACTTCAATAGTAATAATTATCTACATTATAGGGCTTATTTTTGGAGCTATAGTTCTTAAAATCTGGAGTGCAGATACAAGTATTTTAAAGGGTCTTTTAGGGTTGGGTTGGACAGCTCTTCTTTTGATAGGAATATTTTTTGCTGAAAAAAATGAGAAAAATTAGATACCTAGTTTTTCTTTTTTTTATAATTTTGCCTTTTCAGAATTCAAATTCAGAAATAATCATTATGAGTGACTGTGATGACAAACAGGATGAATTTTTAAAGAATGAGTACATTCTAAATCTTAATGAATTAATGATGACTAGAAACTACGTTTATAAGGAAAAAACGTATCAAAAATATAGAATAACAGATTTAAGTGTTAAAAAATCTAATTCATACGTAAGAAATATTTATGAAGCAGATGGAAAAATTTTTACTCACAAGCATGGCTATCCTCAATTTTATACTCAAATTTTTTTTGAGAAAGGAAAACAAGAAATATTTTTGAAGACAGTGCTTAATGATGAGGAAGGTATTTCAAAAATTTCAACGTGTAAAAAAATAGAAAAATTTAAAAAAGAAAGTTAATTTTTTTTCTTTTTTTTTTTGAAATTTCTTCGTTTTGTTCCAAACTGACTGTTGGTAATATTACTTCTATGTTTAGCGTAAGCTTGTTTTTGTGCTTGTTTCATTGCTCTTTTTGAGGACATAGTAATTTAATAATTTACTTCAACACTTCCTATCATATTAAAATTTTTATCAGATACAACTATTTCACCTGATGATGGAGCATAATTCAAAACCTCTGATATTAATACGTAATGGGTTACAAATACTATATTTGTACTACTTTTAATTTGTGAAACATAATCATTTAATTGTTCAATTTGTTTAGTTTTATTTTTTGCATATTTTGAGCTGTAAAAAGAATTTAAAAAATTTTTTGTTGAATAATCTTTAAAGGCAATCTCAGCAGTTTCTTTACACCTGCACCATTCGCTTGAAAAGACTTTTTCAATTTTAAATTTATTCTTTTTAAAAAATTCACCAATTTTTTGAGCCTGTTTTCTTCCCTCTTTACTCAAATTTCTCTGAGTAGAACAATCGTTTAAATTGAAATTATTTGGATCTCCATTCCCTGGTGCGTAGGCATGTCTTATAAATATTAATTTATTACCATCTTGAAGTTGATTCGTTAAATTTTTATTTAAATCTGCTTTAACTGATGAAGCTAAAGATATAAATATTACTATAAAGAATTTTATAAATTTCATTTATGGATATTAGATTAGATAATTTAAACAAAACAATAGTTAATTGTAAAAAATGTCCAAGGCTAGTTAAATTTATTAACAAAGTAAGCACTCAAAAAAGAAAACAAAATATAGATGAGATCTATTGGGGTAAACCTGTCCCTGGTTTTGGAGACTTAAATTCAAAATTGGCAATTATTGGACTTGCTCCAGCAGCCCACGGTGGCACAAGAACTGGGAGAGCTTTTACAGGAGATAAATCAGGAGATTTTTTGTTTAAATGTTTACATGAAGTGGGTATTTCAAATTATCCATATTCAAAAAATTTACATGATAATTTGAAGCTAAAATCTACTTACATAACTAATATACTAAAATGTGTGCCTCCAGAAGATAAACCGTTAAGTAATGAAATTTCTAATTGTTCTAATTTTTTTGATAAAGAAATATTATCTTTAAAAAGACTAAAGGTAATTGTTACTTTGGGTAAAGTTGCTTTTGATAATTGTGTAAAATTATATAAACAAAAATTTGATACCAAACAAAAATTTATTTTCAAACATGGCAAATCTCAATTATTGCCTAATGGTCTTATAATTTTATCGAGTTATCATCCTAGTCCTAGAAATGTTAATACTAAACTTATTTCTCAAAAGATGATGGTTGACTTATTTAGAAGAGCTAAAAGTTTGGCTAAATTTTAATAGTATCACAAAAATAAGGTTTAAATTTAGTATATATTTGTTCAGGTATTTTTATAGGTTTACTTTTGTTATCTACAAAAACGAGATGAACTTGAGCCTCTACAATTATATCATCACCTCTGGTAATTATTTGGTTCATAAAAAAAGATGTTTTTGAGATAGATTTAACAAAAGATCTCACGCTTAGCTCGTCCTCTAAATACGAAGGTTTTTTGTACTCAATGTTACAAGTTTTCACAATAATTAAAGACTTAAATTCATCTTTAACTTTTTTATTGCTATATCCTATTGTATTAAGGGCCTCAGTTCTTGCGCGCTCTAAAAACTTTAAATAATTAGCATAATATACCACACCGCCAGAGTCTGTGTCTTCGTAATAAACTTTTAATTTATGAAAGAAATTTTCGTGCATATTTTTATTATATCAAAAAATTTAATCTTTTATATAAACTAAGGTAGAAGTATTATTATGAATATTTTTGTTATTTGGCTAGTATTGGTAGTTGCATGGAACTTTGGTTATCCGCAAGCTAGTCCTTTGGAAGATGTAATTGTAGCGATCATTCTCGCTATGTTTAATATAGCTTTAAAAAAGTATTTAAAATTTTAATTATTGAGAAGAAAAGTAAATATTTTGAAAATAAGCGATAGATTTCATCTTTGAATTGTCTGTATCTGACATAATAGCTAATCCATCAAGTTCATTAACCTCTAAGTCATGAAATCTCTTAAAATCTTCTTTAACATTTGCTTTGACAGTTATCCATTCATTTAAATTTTCTTTCGTACTAGCCAAAACATTGTCTATTGATTTTTTCGTGTAAGGACTTGGAAAATTTGCTCCAACATCGTTGTTACTAGAAAATACATAATTAATCGCTCTATTTGAAAGCAGTGTTGCACCTGTCTTTTTTATCACAAAAACTCTTGCTGCATAATCATGGCCTTTTTTTGTATTTTCTTTTATACCAGATAAATCTTTTTCAATTTTCCATGTAATATTAATGAATGGTGTCTTGTTTAAATCAATTTTGATTTCTTTACCCAGACCTGAGGCAGCATTATCAGCAACTGATTTTAAAAAAGCTCCATTTTCATTGGTTCCGACAGTATAATAAGTTTTATTATCTGCTCCCCTTACCTTTCTTACTTCCAAATTTGAAAGTTCAGTCTCAGTAAAATCGAATATTTTTATTTCATCTGCTAACGAAATATAAGTAGTTAAAAGTAAGGTTACTAAAATTTTGAATAAAAGTTTCATAAACATTTTTTAAAAAATTTCTTAATACATTATTTTGACAAGATTTAAACATCCAAAAATCAATATTTAGTTCTATATCTCAAATATGAAGACAATTTCAATTTTTATACTACTTATTTACTGGTCAATCATGATTTTTGCTCCTGTCATGTCAAAAGATGTAAAATTTAGTCGAGCAAAAGCTAATACTTTAAAGATAGTTGAGCTAAAACCTCGTAGCTAATAGGTCGAACGCCCTCCACTAATATCAAAAACAGCAGCAGTAGAGAAGGTATTCTCCTCTGAGGATAACCAGCAGACTAAAGAAGTGAACTCTTCAATTTCAAGAAATCTACCTCTAGGGACTTTGGACAGCATTCTTTGCACATGTTCTTTACTCATTTGATCTAGAATTCTCGTTTTTGCACCTGCTGGTGTTACAGCATTTACAGCTATATTTTTATCTGCTAGCTCTTTTCCTAGGGATTTTGTTAATCCAATTGCTCCTGCTTTACCTGAGCTATATGCACTAGCATTTGCATTTCCATCTTTTCCAGCTACAGAGGCTACATTGACAATTCTACCATAATCGTTCTTAATCATATTTGGTACTATTGCTCTACAACAATTAAAAGTTCCCATTAAATTTATCTTTATAATTTCATTCCACATATTTAAGTCATACTCCCACAAGGGCATAGTTGGTCCTGTTATTCCAGCGTTATTTATTAAGATATCAATTTTATTATTTTTTAAGATTTTTGAAACAGCTGTTTCAACATCTTGGTAATTTGATACATCCACTATATCTGATTTTAAATTAGAATGATTTGTTATTTGAATAGCTTCCTTTAAAAGTTTTGAATCAATATCCCAAATTATTACCTTCCCGCCTGATTCTAAAAATCTTTTGGCAATGTCTAGTCCAAATCCTTGGGCTCCACCTGTAATAACAGCAGTTCTATTTTTAAAATCAAATTTATTTTTTTCCATTAAACTAATCTTTAGCTAAAAGATAATAAATAAAGCCCGTAACAAAAGCACCTATAATCCATGAAAAAGACTGCAAAAAGTTCAGGTTAATATTCCATATTGTTGATGCAGAGAAGATAAAACCAATTATTAAAGAATAAATACCTTTGATGTGCCAACCACCAGTAAAATAGTAAGATCCATTTTTTTCTAAAGAATATATATCCTTATTAATTAATTTTTCTTTTTTTATTAAATAAAAATCTGAGATCATTAATCCAAATAATGGACCAAAAAAGGCACCAAACGTGTCTATTAAAGATAAAATTCCAATTTGACTTAAATAAACTAACCAAAATATTCCAACAAAAAAACCAAGGATTGCGATTATAACACCAGCACTTTTCAATGTTAAAGATGATGGAATTAAGTTAATCAAAGTATATTGAGAGGGTATGAAATTAGCTATCAAATTAGTTGATGCAGATGCGATAATAATAAAAATTAAACCTAAGTTTGTAATCAATAAATTATCTAATTTACCAATTATATCTGTAGGGTTGGTTAAAATTCTAGACAGATTCTGTTGATTTTCTTTTAAAAAAGCATCAACACCTGAAACGATAAATAAAGCAAAAAATGAAAATATAATTAAATTTAGTATTAAACTAAGGTTTCCTTTTTTCAATTCTTTTTCAGATTTAGTATAACGAGTAAAGTCTCCAAAGGTTAAAATGATAATAGAGAAATATGCAAAAATAGTTCCTGTTACAGTAACAAGTGGACTTAAATTATTTTTATCAACAAAATTTCCAAAGTCCAATATTTCTATAAACGCACTAGAAGAAAATTTTACATCACTTAACAAAACGGAGAGGAAAAATAAAAGCATTCCAAGGTAAACTGATACAGCTGAAAAAATAATTATTTTTTTATTAAAATTCATACCTAAGCTAAACAAAAAAGTTTGAAATAAAATAGAGATAGTTATCGCACTCCAATCAATAACATTCATTCCTAAAAAAAAGGACAAAAATATCTCATGATCAAGAAACAAGGGTTCAAAATAAAAAATTAAAATTCTGATCAGATATCCAAAAGCTTTCGATAAAAAATATGTTTGAATACCAAACATAAAAATTCCAACAATAAATCTTACCAGGCCAAAATATTTAGCTCCCCTAAAACCTAAAGATGATCTTAATAAAACGACAAAAGGTAAACCAAATTTTTGTGAAGGCTTACCAATTAAATTTGAAAAAAAATACACTAATAGTGAGCCTAAAATAGTCCCAAAAAATACTACAAATGAATTAAGATTATAAATTAAATATAAAGATGTAATTAATGAAAAGCCAATCACACTTTGAATATTTATACCCCAAAAACAAAATAAATCTTTCCAATCCCAATTCTTATTACTTGGATTTACAGTAACTAAATCCCAATTCAAAAGATCTTTTTTTATTTTTTGCTGACTCACCTAAACAATATAAAACTTATATTTTCTACTGTCCATATAAGAGAGTTGGCATCCAAAGTGCAATTTGTGGAAATATAATTATTAAGACTAATCCGATGACCTGTAAAACCATAAACTGCATCATTCCATAATAAATATCTTTAAGATCCCACTCTGGAACAACACCTTTTAAAAAATAAGCCGATAGAGCTACTGGTGGTGATAACCAGGCGGTTTGTAAATTGACAGCAACTAATATTGCAAACCATGTTAAATTAAATCCTAATGCCTCAATCAATGGTAATATTATTGGTACAATAATCATTACTATAGGTACCCATTCTAAAGGCCATCCTAATAAAAATATCATTACCATTACCATTGCTAGAATCAGATATTTGTTCATTTCAAGACCTAATAAAAATTCAGTTAATAAAGTTGGTGTTCCTAGTCTTGCAAAAACAGCACCAAAAAAATTTGAAGCTGCTACTAAAACCATTATTAATGCAGTTATCTCTAATGTTTTAACTAATGCTTCTTGTAGCTTTGGAAGAGTTAATTTTTTATAGGCTAATGAAAGAAGTAAAGCACCCATAGCTCCACATCCTGCTGCTTCTGTTGGAGTTGCAAAACCAAACAAGATACTTCCTAGTGCAGCAAAAACTAAGGCAGCTGGAGGTACTAATCCAAGAAAGAACTCAATCCAAACTTCTTTCATGCTCGCAGCTCTCATGTCTTCAGGTATGACTGGTCCTAATTTAGGATTAATCATACATCTAATCGTTGTGTAACCTGCATATAAACTTGCAAGAAGAATTCCAGGTAGAATTGCAGCAGCAAATAAATCTATTACTGGAATTTCCATTATAGGTCCCATAACAACTAACATAATACTTGGTGGAATTAATATTCCTAAAGTTCCACCTGCTGTAATTGTACCTGCAGCAAGTCTCACATCATAACCAGATCTATTCATAGATTTTGCAGCCATAATTCCAAGGATTGTCACTGAAGCACCAACAATTCCTGTTGCAGCAGCAAATATTACAGAAACAAATAAAACTGCGTAATATAAAGATCCTTTAACTTTTGCCAACATCATTTGAAATGCTGAAAACAATCTTTCCATTAATCCAGCTTGTTCCATCATAATTCCCATAAAGACAAAGAGTGGAACGGCGGCAAGTGTCTGCTCCGTCATAACCATAGAGAACTGGAGTGTCATTAAATAAAAAACTAATTTTCCAAATCCTAAATAACCAAATACGAAACCTAAAAAAATTAATGTAAATGAAATTGGAAAACCTACAAATATTGCAAATAGCATTACACCAACAAGAATAAAACCTAAAATTGCTGGATCTATAAACTCAGCTATCATTTAGTCTCTCCGGGCCACTCACCTTTTTTAGCTGCCCAATAACTTTTGAGTAACTCAGATACTCCTTGAACAAGTAAAAATATTATACCAATGAGTAAACAAGTTTTAATTGGCCACATATAAGGCATCCATGTTGTATCCATGCCTCTTTCCCCTCTTTGGATTGACTCTCCAACAAATCCAATTGTCATATAAAGAAAAACAATTAGACCTGGAAAATAAAATAATAGATATAACCAAAAATCAATTAAACCTTGGTTTTTTGTTTTAAAATTTCTATATAAAAAATCTGCTCTTATATGAACTCCTCTTGAAAGTGCATAGCCAGCACCCAACATAAAAAGTGCTCCATATAAAAAACGACTTATGTCATAAGCCCAAATAGTTGGTGCTAAAAATAATTTTCTTGCAAGAACTTCATAGGTCATTGCAAAAATTAGTGGCATCAATATCCAACAAACAATATTTCCAATCCATTTACTAAATTTATCAATACTTGTAATAGATTTAGCCATCCATAATGGCATATCATCAGGCATTTTTCCCGAACCGCCTCGCCTTTCGGCAATCATTTCATCTGATATATCTAGTTTACCTGGTTCGTCTGCCATA
Organism: uncultured Pelagibacteraceae bacterium; assembly: GCA_902533075.1. Taxonomy (GTDB): domain Bacteria; phylum Pseudomonadota; class Alphaproteobacteria; order Pelagibacterales; family Pelagibacteraceae; genus Pelagibacter. Next base: position 57,380 of record CACAKN010000001.1, on the reverse strand, counting down.
AAATTCTAGTATAAAAAATTAGAGCGGACTTTAAAGTCCGCTCTAATCAAATCAAGATTAATTACTGATTACTTTAATGTTGCCGCGTGAGCCATTCCCAGCTTCGCATTAGACATTTGAGCACCACTCCAGTAAGGAACTGCTATATCTGCAAACTCTTTCATAGAGTCATATACTTTTTTAAAAAATGCATTTTGTTCAGCATTTTTATTTAAAGAAGCTAAAGCAGCTGCCATATATTCTGTGAAATAATCTGAAGGTGTATCTTCTAAAATTACTCCATGTTTAGTAGTTAACTCTCTTAAAGCTTTTCCATTCTCATAGATTCTGTAACTTAAAGATTTAGCTAATGAAGCATTAGCTGCAACTTCAAGTGACTTTTTCTCATGAGCAGTCATGGCGTTATAAGTTTTTCCAGTTATATAAAAGTCAGCATTTACAACTACTTGGTGTAAACCTTGTAGGTAGTAGTGCTTTAATACTTTTTGGAAACCAAAAGTTAAATCTGGTTTTGGACAACACCATTCAGCAGCATCAATAGTTCCTGCTTCAAGTGCTGGCAGAATATCTCCACCTCCCATTGCAACAGATGCTATACCAATATCTTTATAAGTTTGTCCTGGAATTCCTGGAGGAGTTCTAAATTTATATTTTCTAAAATCAGCCATATCTTTAATTGGTTTTGGAAACCAACCTAAAGCTTCTGGGCCAACTGGTTGAATCATAAATCCTTTAATGTCTCTTCCCATTTCTTTCCATAGTTGGTCGTATAATTCTTTACCACCACCATATTGGAACCATGATAGGAAAGCGATATTGTCAATACCAACTCCACCGCCAGCTACTGGAGATCCAAATAACATAGCAGCGGGATGATCACCTGACCAATAGTGCGTCCATGCAAATCCACAATCAATTAAACCTTTATCAACAGCATCTAAAGTTTCTTTAACTCCAACTACTGCTCCAGCAGGTAAAATTTCAAATTTCAAAGAACCACTTGTTAAAGTTGTTACTGTATCAGTAAAGTCCTTTAACATTTTAACTTCATCAGCCTTAGTGTTAAGAACAGTCTGACATTTTAGTGTTTTTGCAGCGTTAGCACTAGAAGTAAATCCAAGCACTAATATAGTTGCAAATAACATTGAAATGATTTTCTTCATTATTATTCCTCTTGTTTAGTTAATTATAATGCGATCATACAATCAGAAAAACAAAGCTGACACAAGTGACAATTGTGTAATTTAAGTGTAAATAATAACAGTTAAAATATCTATTCAACTACAAATGGAAAACTTTGACTATATAATAATCGGTGCTGGTTCAGCTGGATGTGTTCTAGCTAATAGACTCTCAGAAAATCCTAATAATAAAATTTTATTAATAGAAGCAGGAGGTAGAGACAGCAATCCCTGGATTCATATACCTGTTGGCTATTATAAAACAATGCACAATCCTGAAGTTGATTGGTGTTATAAAACAGAACCAGATAGTACTATGGCAAATAGGTCAATTCCATATCCGAGAGGAAAAACTCTGGGAGGAAGTTCATCTATTAACGGACTTTTATATATAAGAGGTCAAGAGCAAGACTACAATATTTGGCGTCAGTTAGGTAATAAAGGATGGGGTTGGAAAGATGTTCTTCCATATTTTATTAAATCAGAAAATCAAGAAAGAGGTAAAGATGACTATCATGGTGATGATGGCCCTTTATCAGTTTCTGATCCAAGAATTAAGTTGGATCTATTAGAAAGATTTATGGATGCAGCTGAGGAAAAGGGAATTCCCAAAATTGATGATTTTAACAAAGGTGATAATTTCGGTTGTGGTTATTTTCAAGTTACTGAAAAAAACGGTCTAAGGTGTAGTGCTGCTGTTGGATATTTAAATCCAATTAAAAAAAGAAAAAATTTAAAGATTGAAACAAATTGTCATGTAGAAAAAATAAATTTTAATGGAACTAGAGCTGTTAGTGTATCTTTTTGGAAAGGCAATGAGACCAATATAGTTAGTGCAAACAAAGAAATTTTATTAAGTGCAGGGTCTATTGGGTCTACTCAAATTTTACAAACATCTGGTGTAGGAAATATTGAAAAATTATCAAATTTAGGTATTAAAATAGTTAAAAATTTAAAAGGTGTTGGTCAAAATTTGCAGGACCATTTAATGTTTAGACCTGTTTATAAAGTCAAAAATATTAAATCATTAAATAAAAAGATTAATAGTTTATTTGGAAATTTGATGATTGGCTTAGAGTTTATATTAAATAGATCTGGTCCAATGACAATGGGTGCAAGTCAACTTTGTTTATTTGCTAAAAGTGACTCATCAAGAGATACACCTAATTTACAATTTCATGTTCAGCCAATAAGCACTGATAAACTTGGCGGTGCTGCACTACATGATTTTCATGCATTTACACCAACTGTTGCAAACATAAGACCAACAAGTAGAGGAGAAATAAATATAATTAGTAGCGATAGTAGAGAAAAACCAAAAATAAAAATGAACTATTTATCAACTGATGATGATAGAAAAGTAGCTGCAGATGGACTAAGATTGGTAAGAGATATTGTATTCAATACTGAAACTTTTAGGAAATATAGTCCTGAAGAACTTAGACCCGGCTCTAGTTTTCAATCTGATGAAGAACTTGTTCAAGAAGGAAGTAAATTTACTCAAACTATTTTTCATCCTGTTGGCACATGTAAAATGGGAAATGATGAAAATTCTGTGGTTAACGATGAGCTTAAAGTTCATGGTTTACAAAATTTAAGAGTTATAGATGCATCTATAATGCCTAATATCACATCTGGTAACACGAATGCACCCACAATAATGATTGCAGAAAAAGGCGCAGATATGATACTAGGAAGTAATGCCAATTGATTTATTTTCTCCTGAACAATTAACTATTTTAACCCAAATCATTTTAATTGATCTAGTTTTAGCTGGGGATAATGCAATTATTATTGGAATGGTTGCATCTAAGTTTCCTTTAGAACAAAGAAAAAAAATTATTTTTTGGGGTATTGGCGGGGCAGTAGTATTAAGAATAATTTTAACTTTATTTACAGCATACTTATTGCAAATAACTGGTCTAAGATTTTTAGGTGGATTACTTCTTCTTTATATAGTCTACAAACTTTATGTAGATGTCATTAAAGGCACTGTTCACGAGGACAACATTAAGGTTGATAACTCAAGTTTTTTAAAAGCTATTTGGACTATTTTGTTAGCTGATTTTACAATGAGCTTAGATAACGTTTTAGGGGTTGCAGGCGCTGCTGGCAACCATTATGGTTTATTAGTATTTGGCTTAATTTTATCGATAGTTCTAATGGCAACTGCTGCTACACTTATTTCCAATTGGATCAAGAAATATAAATGGATAGCTTGGGCAGGTTTATTAGCAATTTTAATTGTTGCTATTGAATTGATTTACACAGATATTCAAATATTATTTTTATAATGTATTTAAAAAATTATAATTTAAAAAACAAAACAGCTCTTGTTACTGGAGCTGGAAAAGGTTTGGGAAGAGCTTGTGCAATAGCTCTTGCAGAGGCAGGTGCAAACTTGATAGTTATTAGTAGAACTAAGAAAGACTTAGATGAAGTTTCAAAAAAAATCAAAAAACTAAAGTCAAAATGTAAATCTTATGTTTGTGATATAACAAAATATGAAGACATTAAAAAAATTATAAACAAACAATCTAAAATTGATATTTTAATTAACAATGCGGGAAATAATATTCCTGAACACTTTACTAAAGTAAAAACGAAAGATATGGAATACTTGGTTAAAATAAATACTATAGCAACTTTTAATCTTGCTCAATTATGTGCTCTCAAAATGATAAAATTAAAAAATAGAAAAAAAATTGGTGGAGCAATCATAAATATGTCCTCTCAAATGGGTCATGTTGGAGGCCCCATTAGAAGTGTTTACAATATGAACAAATGGGGATTAGAAGGTTTAACAAGAGGTATGTCTTTAGATTTAGCGAAATACAATATTAGAGTTAATACTGTTTGCCCTACTTTTGTTGTAACACCTATGACCAAAAATTTTTTAAAGGATAAAAAATTTAAGAGAGATATGCTGAGTAATATTCCACTTGGAAGGTTTGCTGAATTGTCTGAAATATCCTCTGCAGTAGTTTTTCTTGCTTCAGATGCTGCTTCAATGATCACAGGAACCTCACTATTAGTTGATGGCGGATGGACAGCAAAATAATATCTAGATTATTTTTCATAATAATCCTTTTTAGCTACACACAAGTTAAAGCAATTGAATTTAAGGGTAAGTTTTTACAGGGACATTTTATAATTGGCATTACCGACTCATCAGCAAAAATAATTATTGATAAAAAAAAAATTAAAGTCTCAAAAGATGGTTATTTTGTATTTGGACTGGATCGAGATCGGAAATTCGATGTAACAATTATAAAAATTATTAACGGACAAAAAGAAAAAATTACCAAAAAAGTTCTTAAAAGAAATTATAATATTCAAAGAATTGATGGTCTTGAGGAAAGTAAAGTAACGCCACCAGAATCAGTTTATAAAAGAATTAAAGAGGAAAATAATAAAATTGGAAAAGCAAGATCAATAAATTCTGATTTACCCTTTTTTAAAAATCAATTCATTATGCCTGTAAAAGGTATAATCAGTGGTGTTTATGGTAGTCAAAGAATATTAAATGGTAAACCTAAGTGGCCCCATTATGGAATTGATATAGCTGCAAACAAAGGGACGAAAATAAAATCGTCAGCAACTGGAATTGTTACAATGGCTGAAAAGGATCTGTATTATACTGGCGGAACTATCATTATGGATCATGGACATGGGATTTCTACAATATATTCACATTTAGCTTCATTAAATGTTAAAGTTGGCGACGAGGTATTGCAAGGTGATATTATTGGCACAGTTGGATCTACAGGAAGGTCAACAGGGCCACATCTAGATTTTAGAATTAATTGGTTTCAAACTCGTCTTGATCCAATGTCAGTCTTAACTAATTAATTTTTCCTATAATGAGCTAAAAATACTTCAGCAGCAAAATTATTTCCAAATTCACTCCAATGTCCATCACAAGAATGAAAGTAAAAAGGTTTTTTTTTAAAATTTATAAAATCCATTAAATCTATTAAAGTAGAGTTATTTCTTTTTGAAACTTCAACAATTTTTTTATACCAGTAAAGATTTTTATAATTGACATTTTTTTTTTGAAAGCGGTTTATATCATAAATTGTTGGAATAATAACAATATATGAATTTACATTTTTATATGTAATTAAATTTTCTAAATATTTAAAAGTATAATCAATATTTTTTTTATCTTTGTAGAAGTAAGATAAATTTTCATAACCATAATTAAGATTTATATCTAATATGTAGACAGCTGAACGAATAAAATTATATGAATAAGTATATCTTGCAAGATAATTAACAATCTTATATTTAATTTTACCTAAATTTATATTAGTTAGAAAGTTCTTGTTATTTTTTGATATTTCTGAATTTGTAATTTTTTTTTGATTATTTTTTGGAGTAGAATAATCATTTTGTGGAAGGAAAAAATATACTAACTCATCAAAATTAAATTTTCCTCCAAATTTAACATATCTAGTTAACTGAGTTTTAGGTTCTGTACCAGAATTGCCAAAATTCAAAACTTGTTTACCAATTTTTTTTTCAATCAATTTAGAAAATATTTTATCTATCTCTACACCTGGACCCTCTGCAAAACTATCTCCTATTAGCATAATTGAATTATTTGAATCATTTATAAAATAATCATTATAATCTCTAGCTCCAACATTGTTAGTCTCGTATTCTACATCAAAGCATCGGGATATATGCCTTGTTTTATAATTTTTTTTATGCCATGAAATACCATCTTCATCTTTTTCTATCCAATCATGTAAAAACTCTTCTTCAAAAGAATATTTTGGTTCTTCGTTAAATACAAATAATTCAAATTTCGTAAAAATTATTGAAATACCCTCAAATAGAATTAAGAAAATTATTAAAGGAATAAAAAATTTTTTCATCATAATAAATTTAATCTAATTCAAATTCTTTTGTATAATCTTTTTTAAGATCTGGATTTTGTTTGGTTTTGTCCAAAATACAATCTCCAATAACAAGATAATCTAATTCTGTTCCCATAAAACAATTAAAAGCATCAGTTGGAGAATTTACTATTGGTTCACCTCTTACATTAAATGATGTATTAACTATAACAGGACAGCCAGTTTTTTCTTTAAACTTTAAAATTAAGTCGTAATAACGATTATTTTTTTTTTTGGTTACAGTTTGTATTCTGGCTGAGTAATCTACATGAGTAACTGCTGGAATTTGTGACTTTTTTATATTCAATTTATCAATACCAAACAATTTTTTCTCGTCATCAGTCATTTCAATTGTTTTATTGGGATTAATATTTGCTACAAGCAACATGTATGGACTATCTACATTAATATCAAACCACTCAGGTAAATCTTCTCTTAAAACTGATGGTGCAAATGGTCTAAAACTTTCTCTATATTTTACCTTTAAATTAAGATTTTTTTGCATTTTGTCTGATCTTGGATCTCCTAAAATTGATCTATTACCTAATGCTCTTGGGCCAAATTCCATCCTACCTTGAAACCAACCTATAGCTTTTTCTTGAGAGAGAAGTTTTGAAGTTTTTTCAATTAAATCCTCATATTTCAAAATCTGAAAATTAGCACCAACATTTTTTAACTCTTGTTCAATTTCTTCTTGACTAAATTCATTTCCAAGGTGAGAGCCATTCATATCATCGTTTAAATTTACTTTTCGTGTATTACCATATTCAATGTACCAGAGAGCTAAAGCTGCTCCTAATGAACCCCCGGCATCCCCTGCTGCAGGTTGTATCCAGATATTTTCAAAAATTTTTTCTTGTAGAATTTTTCCATTAGCTACACAATTTAAAGCAACACCTCCAGCTAAGCATAAATTTTTAATCCCATATTCTTTACGAATAGCTTTAGCTAACTTAACCATTATCTCCTCAGTTACTTTCTGAATTGATGCAGCTATATCCATATGAAATTGAGTTATCTTTTCATTTTTAGGATTCCTTGGATTTTGACCAAACAGTTGATTAAATTTATTACTCGTCATTGTTAGTCCTGTGGCATAATTAAAATATTTTTGATTTAATCTAAAAGTACCATCATCTTTTATATCTATTAATTTTTTAATTTTACCTTCATAAATGGGGGTACCATAAGGTGCTAAACCCATAAGTTTGTATTCACCACTATTAACTTTAAATCCTAGATAATATGTAAAAGCTGAATAAAGAAGTCCAAGAGAATGTGGAAAGTGAATTTCTTTTTTGATTTCTAAATTATTGTCTTTTCCAACTGCTACTGTTGTTGTTGCCCACTCACCTACACCATCTGCAGTTAATACAACTGCTTCATCAAAAGGGGATGGGAAAAAAGCACTGGCAGCATGGCTTAAATGGTGATCTGAGAAAAAAATATTTTCATCTGTTTTGTATTTTTCATCATGACTTTTTAGCTTATTAAACAAAAGATTTTTTTGGAAAAGCTTTTCTTTTATCCACAGTGGCATTGCTTTAGTAAAAGACACAAAACCTTTGGGTGCGAATGCAACATAAGTTTCTAGTAATCTTTCAAATTTTAAAAAGGGTTTTTCAAAAAAAACGATTTTGTCTACTTCTCTTAATTTTAAATTTGCAAACTTTAAAACAAATTCAATTGCATTGTATGGATATCTTGGGTCATGTTTTATTCTTGTAAATCTCTCTTCTTGAGCAGCGGCAATGATGTTTCCATCTTTTAAGATGCAAGCTGCACTATCATGATAAAATGCAGAAATACCTAATATATAAGTCACTTTAAAAAATAGTATAAATAAATGGTGCTACAGCAGATCCTTGAGTCAAAACGATTAATCCACCAAATAAAACTAAAACAAATATAATCGGTAAAAGCCAATATTTTTTTCTGACTTTTAAAAATTCCCAAAACTCTTTTATAAAACTCATTCTAAAATTGATTTTTCATCTTATTTTTTGGTCCATTTTTTTTAATCCAATAAGATTTATAATCATTGTATTTTAAATTTAACACATCTTTACCAAATAATCTCATTATAAGTCCAATAGGAGTGACAACTAAAAAGAATATTATTCCCATAACTATTGGCGAAATTATTTTTCCTAAAAGTATTCCAAACTTAAACCAAAGTTTATTTAAAGGTGATAAAAGACTTGAATTCAAAATTCCTAGAATTAAAAATATTGTAGAAACAATTAAAGACCAAAGTCTTATACTTTCATTATTTAACAAAGGATAAAATGAGATTAATAAAAAAACTACAAAAAATACTATTCCAAAACTTTTATTTGAGCCTACTTTAGTTTCATCCATTTAAAGATTTTTGTGGTTTCATATCAGATTTACTAATACCAGCAACTTTAACTGGTTTTTTCATAGCATCTCTTCTAAATGGTTCACCAAGTTCTTGATTTAAAATTACCTCAATAAAAGTTGTAATTCCCTTTTTCTGATCTTCACAAGATTGTTTTATAGCAGCCGTAGTTTCTTCCATTGTTCGAACTGTTACACCTTTAAGACCACAAGCATCAGCAACTTTTGCATAGCTTAATTCTGGATCAAGTTCTGTTCCAACAAAGTTATCATCGAACCACAAAGTAGTATTTCTTTTTTCAGCGCCCCATTGATAATTTCTAAAGATTACCATTGAAATTGCTGGCCATTCTTCTCTGGCGCATGAGCTCATTTCATTCATACTTATTCCAAAAGCTCCGTCACCGGCAAATCCTATAACTGGTGTGTCAGGGCATCCAATTTTTGCTCCAAGAATTGATGGGAATCCATAACCACAAGGACCAAATAATCCTGGTGCTAAATATTTTCTTCCTTTTTCAAAAGTTGGATAAGCATTTCCAATTGCACAATTGTTTCCAATATCACTTGAAATGATGACATCTTGAGGCATACCAGCTTGAATAGCTCTCCAAGCTTGTCTTGGAGACATTCTGTCTTTATCTCTTTCTCTTGCCTCTTTATTCCAAACTGTTCCTTTGTCATCATCTTCATGATCTAAACTTGATAATTTTTGTAACCATGCCGATTTAGTTTGGTGAATAATATCTTTTCTTTTTTGTCTATCAGTATCTCCAGCTGTTGGAGCAAGTTGTGCTAATAACTGTTGGGCTACTAATTTTGCATCACCACAAATTCCAACTGTAACTTTTTTAGTTAAACCAATTCTATCAGAATTCATATCTACTTGAATAATACTGGCATCTTTTGGCCAATAATCAATTCCATATCCTGGTAGAGTTGAAAAAGGATTAAGTCTTGTTCCTAAGGCTAATACAACATCTGCTTTTTGAATTAATTCCATTCCAGCTTTTGAACCGTTATATCCTAATGGTCCTGCTGCCAAAGGATGACTTCCTGGAAAGCTATCATTGTGTTGATAGCCTGAGCAAACTGGTGCATCTAATTTTTCTGCTAGTTTTCTACAATCTTCTATTGCACCACCTATAACTACTCCCGCTCCAGATAAAATTACAGGAAATTTTGCTTTTGACAATAAGTCTGCTGCTTTCTTAATCGCATCCACTCCACCAGCTTGTCTTTCCAATCTTACAATTGGTGGTAAATCTATATCAATAATTTGTGTCCAATAATCTCTTGGAACATTTATTTGTGCAGGTGCCGATCCTCTAATAGCTTTTTCAATAACTCTATTTAATACTTCTGCCATTCTTGATGGGTCTCTAACCTCTTCTTGATAGCAAACCATATCTTTAAATAAATTCATCTGTTCAACTTCTTGAAAACCACCCTGTCCCATTGTTTTATTTGCGGCTTGAGGTGTTACTAGCAATAGAGGAGTATGATTCCAATAAGCTGTTTTAATTGGTGTTACTAATCCAGTTATTCCAGGTCCGTTTTGTGCAATAACCATAGACATTTTTCCAGTTGCTCTTGTATAACCGTCAGCAATCAAACCTCCATTTGTTTCATGAGCAACATCCCAGAAGGTTATACCTGCATCAGGGAAAATATCAGAGATTGGCATAAACGCTGATCCAATTATTCCAAAAGCGTGTTCAATCCCATGCATTTGTAAAACCTTTACAAAAGCTTCCTCTGTTGTCATTTTTGTCATTAGTAGAACCTTTCTTAATTAGTAAATCAAATAATTTTATAAAAAATTAATTGTTAATTTTTGCGATTAATATATAAGTTTCACAAAATTTCAAACAAACAAATCGACACGATATGGCTACAGATATAATAATTCATGACCAAAAAGACAATGTAGGCGTAGTTGTTGTAGAAAAAATCACCCCAAAACAAGATTGTACATGCTGGATTATGGAAAATGATACCTCTTCAAATATTCAATCTATAAATGAAATTCCACTAGGTCATAAAATTGCTATGACTGACCTAAAAGAAGGAGATACAATTCTCAAATACGGACATGATATTGGTAAAGTAGTTAAATCAATCAAAAAAGGTGAGCATGTTCATGTTCACAATGTAAAAACAAAGAAGTGGTAATATAATGGAAATTCCAAAAAGTTTTTTAGGTTATAAAAGAGAAAATGGAAGAGCGGGAACTAGAAATCATGTCATCATACTTCCTGTAGATGATATTTCAAATGCTTGTGCAGAAGCTGTAGCTAATAATATTAAAGGAACTATCGCACTACCTCACTCATATGGACGACTTCAATTTGGTGCAGATTTAGAATTACATTTTAGAACAATGATTGGAACTGGGAGCAACCCTAATGTTGCTGCTGTAATTGTAATTGGTATTGAGCCAAAATGGACAAAAAGAATTGTAGATGGAATAGCTAAAACAGGCAAACCTGTAGAGGGTTTCCATATAGAACGAACGGGTGATATTGGTACTGTAATGAAGGCATCAAAAAAAGCTCAAGAATTTGTTATGTGGGCTTCGGAGAAACAAAGAGAAGAATGTCCAATAAGTGATTTATGGATCTCAGTCAAGTGTGGAGAGTCAGATACTACATCAGGTTTAGCTTCTAACCCGACTGTTGGAAACTTAATGGATAAGCTTGAGCCTTTAGGTGTTCATTTGTGTTTTGGAGAAACCTCTGAGCTGACAGGAGCAGAAAAAGTTTGTGCAACAAGAGGTGCAACAAAAGAGGCTTCAGATAAATTTATGAAAACTTGGAGTGCATATAATGATTTTATTTTAAAAGAAGCAACTGATGACCTTTCTGAAAGTCAGCCAACTGCTGGAAATATTGCTGGGGGTTTAACAACAATTGAGGAAAAAGCTTTTGGAAATTTTCAAAAAATTGGTAATTGTAAATTTGTAGATGTTTTGGAACCTGCTGAAGAACCCAAAAAGGGAAAAGGCTTATATTTTATGGATACTTCTTCTGCAGCTGCAGAATGTGTAACACTACAAGCAGCAGCTGGTTTTAACATTCATCTTTTTCCAACAGGTCAAGGAAATATTGTAGGCAACCCAATAGAACCAGTAGTAAAATTAACTGCAAATCCTTTAACTGTAAAAGGAATGGGTGAGCATATAGATTGTGACGTTTCTAAAATTCTTTCAAGAGAAATGAACCTATCCGAAGCTGGAGATAAACTTATTGAGACAACTCTACGAGTGGCTAATGGAAGATTAACATGTGCTGAAGCATTAGGTCATAAAGAGTTTGTCATGACTAAGCTTTACAGAAGTGCATAATCATTAATTAATAATATGATTTATAAAAAATACTTGGTTTTTATACCAGGTATAATTCTTGCATTTGTTCTTTACTCTCTTTCTCAAGGTTTTAATAATATTATTGGCACTGAACTATTAGGATATAACAAAAGTCCTATTTCGACAGCAATGATAGCAATATTGCTTGGAATGTTTTTTGGAAATATTTTTAAAGTAAGAAATAGTTTTCAAAAAGGTTTAGATTTTAGTAGAGAAAACATATTAAAGCTTGGAATTATTTGTTTGGGTATTCAATTAAAACCATTTGAATTTTTAGAATTTGGTAAAATTGCTATCCCGCTAATTATAATTTGTATAGTAAGTGTTCTAATCGTTATCAAACTTTTAATAAAAAAATTAAGCATACCTACCAGGATGGCTTACCTCATATCAATAGGTTCCACTGTTTGTGGGACAACTGCAATCATGGCAACTGCACCTGTAATCAAAGCTAATAAAAATGAAGTTTCTTATGCAATAGCAAACATTACTTTATTTGGAATATTGTCTATGTTGGCCTACCCATATTTTGCAAATTTTTATTTTGATGGAGATCCTTTGTTTGCAGGCCTTTTTTTAGGTACTTCTATTCATGAAACTTCACAAGTTGCTGCAGCAGGACTTATTTATGATCAGCAATTTAACAGTCCTGAAACTCTAAATATTGCGACAGTAACTAAACTAATTAGAAATACTTTTCTCATTATAATGATTCCGCTTTTTGCTCTTCTCTATAACAGGGGTTTAACAAAAGAAAAAAGCTATTCTATTCTAAAAATTTTTCCATATTTTGTTTTAGGTTTTGTAGGGATGATTGTTTTAAGAAATATAGGTGACCAAGTATTTGATATAAATAATAATGATATCTGGATCCAAACGATTAATTTTATAAAAGCGTCTTCAAAAGTTTTTTTGACGATGGCTATGGCAGCTATTGGTTTATCAACAAATCTTAAAGAAATTAAAAGTATGGGATACAAACCATTTATTGTTGGATTTATAGCAATGTTAACGGTAGGTATTGTTAGTATCTTAACAATAGAAATTTACTTAAAAATATTTATTTAGACTGTTTTGCAGGTTTTTTAAAATATTTATGTCTAAAATTTGAAATAGATCTTCTTATAAATGCAGCAGCAATTCCAAGTGATACTGCAAACAAAATTGAAAACAATCCATAAAAGAATGGCATATCATTTGAAAATTCTTTGATAAATTTAGAAAAGAAATTTAAATCTTTTTCTATTATTCCCATTGTCTCTTTTTGAATTTCATCAACAAAAAAAGTATCATAAGCAATTACTATCCCCACGACTAACAATAAAATTGCTAAAAGAGCTTTTAATCCTGAGCTATCAATTTGTTCTCCAAGTTTCTGTCCCACTTGAACACCTATGATTGATCCAACAACAAGCATAACCACCAACATTAAATCTATTGAGCCATAATTAATTGAATGAAGGAAAGTAACAATTACACTTACAAAAATTGTTACAAATAAAGAGGTTCCAGGAACTAACTTTGTTGGCATTTTAATAATATAGATCATCGCCGGTACTAAAATAAATGCACCACCTATTCCCATAATTGCAGCAATAAAACCAACTAACAGTCCGATTAAAATTGGAGTAAATATACTCTCATATAGTTTTGATTTAGGAAATCTCATTCTAAAAGGAAGGCCATGTATCCAATAGTGAACGTGTAATTTTTTTCTTTCAACTATATTCTTTTTTGCCTTGTCTATTTCACCAAGACTTTCTACAAGCATTAGTGTACCTATTATTGCTAAGATATACATGTACGCTAAAGAAATTACAGTATCAATCTTACCAATACCTTTAAAATAAGTAAAAGTATAAATACCTAAAGCAGTTCCAATTGAACCACCAATTACAATCATAAAACCCATTTTATAATCCAAAGTATTTTTTAACCAATGAGTAGTAGATCCTGATACAGAAGTTGCTAAAATATTATTTGCTTCATTTGCAACAGCATATGCCGGAGGAACACCCATAAAAATTAAAAATGGTGTCATTAAAAAACCACCTCCGACACCAAATAGTCCTGATAGAACCCCAACAATTGCACTTAATAAAAGTATTTCAACTGGATTAATAAAAACTTGTGCTATTGGTAAAAAAACATCCATCTAAAATAAAAAAACTTAAGTATAGCTTATTTAAAAGTTACAAAAGTTCCAACTAAGATAACACCCCAACAAGCAACTATTGCAGAAAAAATCCCTGTTTTAATAAAAGTTGTTTTTTTGTTTATAATTTTTTGAGGAATTTTTATATTTGAAAGATGCATCTTACTTCCTCAATACACCTAGTGAAAAAATTGTCAATTTATTATTTAATCGTTACTAATTTTTTTATTAATAAATTGTTGCCCCAAATACCTTGATCTCACCATCCTCAACTCCTAAGACAAGTCTTCCCAAGAACTCACCTGGAATTTTCTTGTTTGTTTGCTTAATTAGCACAGTAATATGCTCCCCTCTCCTAAGTGTTCCAAAAGGCTCATAAGTTTCGTTTAAATTTGTTATAAGCTCATTATTAGCCCACTGTTTTCCAAGCTCAACTTCATTTGCACCAAACAACATTTGAGTTGAAAAATCTTTAGTAAAACCACCATAGTCTTTAAGATTTGAGGATCTTACTAAATTTTCCCAAAATGGCTTACCAATTGAAAATATCTCATCATCAGATTTAGACAACAAATCCATAAGTTATTAATATATTTTTTTATGAGGCTTTCTTTTTCTCTTTCTCGTCTACTATATGGTATACTGGTACTTTTTCCATTGTGAATTTTCCAGTATTTGGATCTCTTCTAGAAACTGTTAAGCAATGCCAATTTTCATCATCAAGCTTCATGTGATCTCCCCTGTAATAATATCCTGGCCAACGAGTTTCTTCTCTAAATAGAGTATGTTCAGTCACACATTGCGAGGTTAAGGCTCTGTGCTTTAATTCCCAAGCTCTCATTAACTGATGATAATCTTCTGCACCAACATGCTCTAAATCTTCTTGCAGCCAAGCTAGCAACTCTAAACCTTTTTTAAGTAAATTTCCATTTGTCATATAATTTGAAGTTATTCCTCCAACATATTCATCCATAATTTTTTGGAGTCTTTGTAAACCTTGAATAGGAGAGATATAACTAGGAGAAACCGTTCCTCCTGTTATTTCATTTTGAGCAACAGTGTAGTTATCTAACGGCTTATAAACTGCCTTTTTAAAATCTTCACATTGCTTGTCAGAAACTTTAATATCTTTAGCTTTTTGATCTTCAATGTATTTTACCGCAGCTTTAGCAGCCAATCTTCCTTCTGTGAATGAGCCAGATGAAAATTTATGTGCACTTCCACCAACTGTATCTCCAGCTCCAAAAAGTCCATCTATAGTTAACATTCTATTGTATCCCCAAAAATATTCTGGTGGAGATAAATCTTCAGGTCCACTTACCCAGGCACCAGAGCAAGTTGCATGTGAGCCCATTACGTAAGGTTCCGAAGTAGTCAATTCAGGATTAGTATATTTAGGATCAATATTTTGCGATGCCCAAACAACTGCTTGACCTACAGTCATTCCTAAAAAGTTTTCCCAACCAACTGTTTCTAAGTGAGGATCTTGAAAAGCCTCAGTCGTAACCATATGAATTGGTCCATTACCTGAGGCTACCTCTTGAATAAATGCGTGATTTCTTAAACAAGTAGGAGTTGGATGATGATCTATATATTCACCAACTAGTTCTTTTGTTTGATCATACCATTTCTTCTCATAATTTTCACCATTAGCATTTTGTGTGTAAGTTTTTAAATGTAAAAAATATGCACCAACTGGACCATATCCATCTTTAAATCTACATAAAACAATTCTGTTTTCCATTTGAGTCATTTTTGCACCTGCTGCTATAGGTAAAGCATAAGCTGAACCATTGCTCCATGGTGCATACCAGGTTCTACCCATACCTTCTCCGACAGATCTTGGTTTAAAAATATGCGAAGCTCCACCAGCTGCAACTATGACTGTCTTAGCTCTAAATACATGAAAGTCTCCTGTTCTCATATTAAAACCTACAGCACCACCAATTCGATTTTCTTGAGACTCATCCATTAACAAATGTGTTACCATTATCCTATTATAAATTTTATCTGCAGATTTTTTTGCAGCTTCGGCAACTATTGGTTTGTAGCTTTCACCATGTATCATAATTTGCCATTTACCTTCTCTCAAATACCTTCCTGTTTTTTCATTTTTCATCATCGGTAAACCCCACTCGTCAAACATATGTACAGTTGAGTCTACATGACGAGCCATATCATATCCTAAGTCTTCTCTAACCATACCCATTAGATCATTTCGTGCGTATCTTACATGGTCCTCTGGTTGATTTTCATCCCATTGCATACCCATATAACAATTAATTGCATACAAGCCTTGTGCAACAGCTCCACTTCTGTCTATATTTGCTTTTTCTACACAAACTATTTTTAAATCTCTTCCCCAATGTCTAGCTTCAAATGTGGCACCAGTTCCGGCCATACCGCCGCCAACAACTAGTATATCACATTCTTCATAGTGAGTTTTGTGTTTAGCCATTAATAATAAACTCCTTTTTTAAATGCTTCTTTTGGAACAGAGGGTAATTCTTGTTTTGTATTTAAACCCTCAGGCTCAGTATAAAGTCTTTGAGAATTAATTTCCCCTTGGTTGGGCTTATCACCTTCAGCAAGCTTAGGAATAAACTTACCCCAAGGTTTTGTTGTTATTGGAGAGACAAAGTTTTTCTCTGTTCCATTTCTAAATTTTATTTTCCAGGAAATTGTTCCTTTTTCTTCTTCTCTTCTAACTCTAACACTATGACCCATAGGTGCAAAATCAGCATAACCTCTAACATCAATAGCATGATTTGGACAAGCTTTCACACATGAGTAGCATTCCCAGCAAAAATTAGGCTCAATGTTTTTTGCACGTCTTATATTTTCATCAATGTGCATAATATCTGAAGGGCATATATCCACGCAATGACCACAGCCATCACATCTAGTCATATATACAAAAGTTGACATAATTTTATTTTTTTCCTTTTTTTATTAACATATTAATAGTGCTTTGGCTCTTCTCTTTTTATACCTAGGCCAAATTGCTTAGGTGCGTCTGCTGGTGGTGGTAAATTGTCTCTTGAACCATCAGCTTCTGCTAAGTTTTTTTGAATTGCTGCTCCAGGTTTATAAAACATATGTGCAAACTTAGACCAATATACACCACCAAATAGAATCAAGTTTGAAGCGACAAATAAAGTTAAAAATAAATAAGAGAGACCCATTTGATTATTAAATTGAGTATATGACCACGCTAGTCCAAAAGTTGCACAAGCAAGCAACGCCAGTACAAATAAGTCTGCCTTAATAATTCTATACCAAGGGTGAGCTTCTGCGGAGACATCTACTCTTAAAAAAAACCAGAACCAATAACCACCTAAGCAAGTTAAGATTGCACCAACGTGCCAAAGCATTGACCATGTTTCTGAGTTTGATTTACCTGCACCCGTATAACAAAAAACTAAAACTGTAGAGGATATCCAAAATAAAATCGTTCCGTACATTCCAAGGACGTGAGCTAGCCTTCTTTTCCCAAAACCAAGTTCGGATGTTGTTCCAATATCAACTACAGCTGTTTTAGCAATGATTGATGTTTTTTCACCTACTCCTAATTCTTTAGTTGCAGCTAATTTTGCTTTTTTTGCATTATTAAAAAAGTAAGTTAAATTTTTATGATGTATCATTTGTATAATTGTTCCAACTGCAATCAAAAGTACCATTGTAATAATAAAACCTTGCATAGCAAGTGGTGATACAGCTTCAGCTAATAAAGAAAAAGGATTGTTATTTAACATTTCCGCCTTTAGTTAAATTTTTGATTTATATTTTAGATTTTATATATAGTTCAAAAAAATAGATCAACCTCAAACTAGGGTCAATTTGTCTTTAATAACAGGCTATTTTTTTCGTTTATAATGTTGCTTACCTGGAATAACAGATCTTATTCCACCTTGAGGATTCTTTACATCTCCCTCTCTGCGAGGAATAAGATGAAAATGACAATGATAAATTGATTGACCAGAAACTTTGCCGATATTTGTTCCTAAATTAAAACCTCTTACTGATTTATCTTTATTTGTGATTTCATTTTTAACTATCTTAATTAGATTATTACACGCTAAGAGTTCTTCGTTTGTTAAATCAAAATAATTTTTTATGTGTCTTTTAGGAATGACTAAACAATGATGTTCTGAAACAGGATAAGAGTCATAACTTACATAAGCAAGTTCATTTTCATGAGTACACCCACTTTTTTTGATATCACAAAATAAACATGGGTTATTTGGATCTATCATATTGTTAAAATTTATATGGCCTACACTTGTTAATTATTGAATTATAATACTTTGATAAAACTCTAAATTTTTTTAAATTTTTTCTTTTCCAGCCAATTTGTTTGATTGTTTTGATTGAAGCTATACCCTTGCCAGAACCAACTAATAATATTTCATCATAGCTTTTAAAATCTTTAAGAAATATATCTTTTTTAATTATTCTATTAATTTTACTTCTAAAAAATTTAAGTGTAATGCCCTCATAGTAACCTTTTATTGGAGTGTAAACTTTATTATGTCTAATAAATAAAATATTACAAGTACCAGTTTCTAATATTTTCTTATTATTAATAATGCCTATGTCTGATTTGGAGTTATCTAGTTTTTTTAAATGTCTTAAAATTTTTTTATACTTCAAATTTTTATATTGAGGTTTTTCCCGTTTCAAATTAATCAACTTTAAATCAAAATTTGAATTTGGACTTACCTTTTTTCTCAAAGATATGGAATAAATCTTTTTATTTACAGCAAACCTTAAGAGGTGGTTGTAATTAATCTTTCTAGATAAGTTTTTATTTATAATTTTTAGAATGTCTTTTTCGAGAGATCTTTTCTTAATACCGTATATATGAAGAGATTTAATCAAATTCTTTATATGATTTTTAAAAAATAAAATTTTTGCAGGTTTCCCAAAAACCCACATTGTAGTAAAGATACCATGGTCACCCCACAAATCTTTAAATCCTACTTCTCGTAGATCCCTAAGCTGATAAGATCTTTTTAATAAGTAAATTGCCATTGATAGTTAAAAAAGACTCTGGGTGAAATTGAAATCCATAAATTTTATCTTTATTATTTTCAAAAGCCATAGCTGCTTTCGATTCTAAACATCTCATAGTTATCTCAAAATTTCTTATTTTAAAAGGCTCTTTTAATTTTAAAGAATGATATCTGCCAACTTTAAATTTTTTTCCTTTTTTAAATAATGAATTGTTATTAATTACTTGAATATTAGATTGAAACCCATGATATATCTTTTTCTGTTCTACTATTTTTGCCCCTTCACAAAATAGTATTTGCTGAAATCCCAAACAAATACCAATAATTTTCTTTTTTCCTCTAAATTTTTTGTAAATTTTTGAACTAGAAGGATAATCTTTTGGATTTCCTGGTCCAGGTGAAAAGATTATTACAGAAGCTTTTTTTAGTTTACTCTCGCTTATCGCATTATAATTATCACATTCGACTTCATCATATAATGAAAATTGATGAACCACATTATAAGTAAAAGAGTCGTTATGATCGATAATATAAATCATTTAAATAAATCAATTAATGCTTTTGCTTTAATGTAATTTTCACTAAATTCATGACTAGAATTACTATCTACTACTACACCTGAAGCTACTGAAATTTCTGAAAAATCTTTATAATTTAAAATTGATCTAATAATAATATTAAATCTCATATCCCCATTAAATTTAATATATCCAAAACTACCTGTATAAATATTTCTATTTTCTTTTTCTTGATTATTTAAAAGATTTAGAGTGTTTATTTTTGGACAACCAATGACAGAACCTCCTGGCATCATAGCTTTTACAATATCGATATTTTTAATATTTTTTTTAAGTTTACCCTTAATTAGACTTACGTAATGAAACAAATCTTTATATTCCTCTATAATTTTCTGTTTTGATAATTTAACGGTTCCAACCTTACAAACCCTTGATAAATCATTTCTCTCCATATCAACAATCATATTGTGTTCTTTAGTCTCTTTTAGATTTTTTCTAAAATAATTAAGAGCTTTTTTTTTATTTAGGAATCTAGTTTTTTTTACAGTTCCTGCAATTGGTTTCGTTGAGATTACTGAACCCTTTTTTGTTATCAAATTTTCTGGTGAACAGCTTATGATGGAATAATTACGATCTTTAATCATAAATGCCTCCGGAGCTAAATTTGTTTTTGATAATCTTGAAAAAAAATCTAAAGGATCAATTTTAGATTTTTTTTTATATTTTGTGCAAATTTTAATTTGATACGTTTCACCACTTTTAATTTTTTTTTTAAATTTATTGAATATTTTTGTATAAGAATTTTTATTAATATTTATTTTAAAATTTTTACTTTTGTGTTTTTTTACATATTTATAATCTAAATTATTACTCAAACTTATTTTTTTTTCTGGTTTATAAAAAATACCTTTTGGAAAATTAACATGATTTTGTCTTGGAATTTTAATACCAATCAAATTATTTAATAATTCATATCCAAAAAATCCTATATGTAGATCTGTTTTATTTGATTTTTTTTTATGTTGTTTATTTAGAAACTTGTGAATATTTAAATTATTTAAAATTATTTTTTGTGAAAAGTTGGTATATAAATCAAAACCATTTTTTGATTTATATATAATAAATGGTTTACCTGACTTATTTATCTCTAAAAGTTGATTTTTTTTTTTCAATTTATTCTGTTCTTAATCTTAAAACTGATTCCTCTCTAATTGGTAAATGAATTATTGCGGCAAATACAGATAAAGCAATTGCTAAATACCACGCATAATCATATGACCCATATATATCATGAAATAACCCACCTAAATAAGCTCCAAAAAAAGAGCCAACCTGATGACTTAAAAAAACAATTCCATATAACAGACCTAAATACTTTGTTCCAAAAATATGTGCAACTATTCCACTTGTTGCAGGAACTGTTGATAACCATAAAAATCCAAAACTTGCTCCAAAAATAAATGCATTAATATTACTAGCTGGTAAAAAAATGAATAAAATAATTGAAATACCCCTTAAGCTATAAATCACACTTAGAATTATTTTTTTACTCATCTTCGATGAAAGATAACCACTAAGTAAAGATCCAAAAATATTAAATAATCCAATCAATGATAAAATTGCAGCTGCAGTCCAGCTTTCTAGACCTCTATCAATTACATATGTTGGTACATGTGTACCAACTAAAGTAATATGAAATCCGCAAACAAAAAAACCTGACAACAAAAGTAAGTAACTTTTAGTTCCAAAAGCCTCTTTAAGTGCTTCTAATGTCCCTTGATTATTAGGTTTTTCAATACTTTGTTCTAATGAAGGGGATCTTACGAAAAAAGCAAAAACTAAACCAATTAACAATGCTATTAAAAATGCAAATAGAGTATTCTGCCATCCATTCTCAGTCAAAGAATATTCAGTTAATAACGGAGATAAAAAATATCCAAACGATCCTACTGCAGTAACTATACTCATTGCAATGGTTCTATTTGATAATGGAAAATGTTTTCCAACAATTGACATTGGTATACTTATTGCGGTGCCACCTAAACCGATTCCAATTAAGATTCCCATATCGATTTGAAAAAAGATTCCAGTGTTGGGTCCTGCGTATAAAAAATAAACACCAGCTATAAAAAATAAAAAGGCTAAAAAAATTGCTTTATGACCACCATGTTTATCTGCTATGGCTCCGAAAATAGGGCCAGTTAGTCCCCACATTAGCATTTGCAAACCTATGGATAAACCAGATTGAGTTAATGATATGCCTAAATCATCCTTAAAATCCATGAAAAACATTCCAAATGTTTGTCTTACACCAAGTGAAATAAGCACTACTGCACTTGCAGCAATTAAAGTGACTAATGCTGTTTTGTTTCTTATAAATTTTTCAGATGTCATTTAAGTTGTTTAAGTGCTTGTTTAATATCTGAAATTAAATCATTTGGATCTTCCAATCCTATATGCAATCTAACAAGATGTTCATCTTTTTCTAAATTCATATATTTTCTTTTGCCAGTTTCTCTAAATTCTTGATGTAAAGCCAAACTTTCAAAGCCACCCCAGCTGTAACCATAACCAAATAGTTTTAATGAATTAACGAATTTTCTAACAGAGTTAGTATTTTTGGCTTTAATTTTTAATCCCATCAATCCTGAGGCACCAGAATAATACTTTTTCCACATTCTAAAGTTATTTGATTTTTTTTTGAATGGATAAAGTAATGTAATTCTTTTATTTTTAGACAAAAAAGCTGCAACTTTTCTCGCATTTTCTCTGTGCCTGTCTAATCTTACATCAAGTGTTCTTAAGCCTCTTGTAATTAAATAAGCATCATCAGGGCCTAATCTTAAACCTGTTATTTTTTCAGCAGCTTTAACTTTATTAAAAACTTTTTTATTAACTGCTAGACTTCCACCCATTACATCTGAGTGACCTGAATAATATTTAGTAGCTGATACAATTGACATATCAAAACCAAGCTTAATAGGTTTTAGATAATATGGTGTACCCCATGTATTATCTATAGCTGTTATAATTTTATTTTTTTTAGCTATAGAAAGAATTTTTCCAAGATCTTGAAAATCAAAAGTATTACTTCCAGGATTTTCCACAAAAATTAGCTTAGTTTTTATTGTAATATTTTTTTCAAGTGTTTTTAAATTGTGTGGATCATAGAATATAGTTTTAATGTTAAACTCCTTTAAAAAATCCTGAGTTAAAATTCTTGTTGGACTATATACAGGGTCTGCAACTATCATTTCATCTCCAGGTCTCATAACACTAAATATTGCTAGAAAAACAGATCCAAAACCAGTTGGTGTTGTGAAAACATGATAACTCTCCTCTAATTTTGTAAGTATTTTTTGTAATATATGGGTTGTTGAAGTTCCCTGTCTCGCATAATCATAATGTCCGCCTGTTGGATTTTTTTTAGCTTTAATTTGCGTCTTTCTAATATGTTGCATAGATTTAAATATAATAGTTGAAGCTCTAACTACTGGTGGATTTACAGATTGATTATGAAAATCCTTAGCCGTATGCTTAAGAAAAGTCTTGAAAGATTTGGACATAAAAAAAATTGATAACTTTGTTGGACAATGCTATATCCCTGACAATATTTCAATTAAATTATAACTATAAGGAGATCATGGGTTACCCAAAAAAGCACAGAGGCCGTAGAAAAATGGGCTCAAAGAAAAGAAGAGCCAGAAAAAAGAATAAAAAAAAATAATTTTTCATGGAACAAATCAAAAAGGTAAGATCCATCAGTATTTGGATTTTCATTGTTCCTTTTTTAGCAGTAAACGCTTGTTTAATTTTAATTACTCAATTTCATGAGTTATTTCCAAACCAAGAAGATATTATTCATAACACATTTCCTTACATAGATGGTGGAGCATCCATTAGTAGGACAGCAAGACCATATCCAAGTTGGCTTATTTTTAAACCTTCAATGTTTTTTACATCTTATCTATTAGTAAAATACTGGCTTTATAACAAACAAATAGTTTTATTTTTGAATGAAAATCATAAGAATATTAAAAAGATAGTTTTTTTTGGAATAGCTTCTGCTATTGCTTTAACAGTCCATTCAATATTTCTTGGAATAAAATTTGATAATGATTTCTATAAACTTTTTAGACGAATAATAATGTTATCATTTATAATTTTTGAAATTGTAGCTCAAGCATACCTAGTTGCAACATTATATTCAATGAAGGAAAAATTAGTTGATTATATTAATTTTTATGTATTAAGATTAAAATTATTTTTAGTATCTATATTAATAATTGTAGCAGTAATAAGTATTCCAATAGTAAGTCTACCAGGAAATGATTTTTTTGGTTTTAATTTAAAATTTTTTAAACATGCTCTAGAATGGGATTATTTTATTGGAGTAATAAGTTTTTATCTTTTAACATTTTTTATGTGGAAAAAAATTAAATGAAAGCAGAATTATTTAATTGTATAAAAGAATTCACATATTTTGAAAATTTTCTATTTCTATTATTAAGACCAAATTTAAATATTAAGTCATTTACATAGTTTGAGTATTTTACATCATATTTAAGCTCAAGAATAATTTCATCTTGTTGAAAAAAATTATTAGTTCTATTATTCATAATTTTTATATCTTTATCAATTGTAAGTCTCAATTTCTTATTAGGAAGTTCATAATAACTTCGAAGATACTGAACATAAATACTTCTTTTTAAATTATCTTTTAATTTACTTCTCAAAAATTTATTATGAAAATGTTCGCTATTAAGATAACTATCTAAATCTATAAAATTTTTGAAGGTGTCAATTTTTTTTACTGTTTTTTGCGTAATAAAATTAATTTTTCTTTTTTTTTCTATAAAAACTTCTGAATTATTTATCTTGTCATACCATCGAACTCTAATTTTTTTTCTATCTCCAAAACCATTTATATTATCCCATATATCTTTATGAAAAGGGGTATCAAAATAGATGCTATTAACTTTTCTAGATGGATAAGTTTTTTTAAACATTGAATTTAAAATAAAAAAATTATAAGAGTTATCACCCTCATTATAAATAAATTTTTTTTCTAATCTATTTTCTTTCATCAAAAATTAATTTCTGGATTATTCTTTAATTCAAGATTAACAAAATTATTATTATAATCTTCTATCTTTATTGTAGAACAATCTGTTACCAATTCAAATTTCATTCGTCCTATAAAATAGAAATTTTTTTTATTTATTGATTTTTCACAATTTTCTGTAGATGCTTTTACAGGAAAATTTGACATTAAAAAATCTTCATAAAATAAGAAATCATTATATTTAGAAATCATGATTTTATCTAATTTAATTGAGTTAATTCTACTATTAATTAATACAGATCTTTTAATTAAATACTCTTCATCATAAACAAAAAATCCAGCACCAATCCATCTTACTAAATCAGTTTTGGAATTGTCTTGATAAATTGCCTTATTTAAAACACTTAATTCTTTTTTGTGAAGATTTAAAAATGACTTTAAAAAATTTGTTTCACTATATTTTTGAAGATAATAAATATACTTTTCTAAAAATTTTTGATTTAAAGTTTCATCATTTAATCTAAAAAAAATATTATAAAGATCTTTGTGATCACAAATCCAACTGCATTTTGGTTTTCTTCTTGAATCTAAAATATCACTTAAGATAAAATCATCAAAATTTCCTGCACCTTTATGTAAATCATAACCTATTGGCTCAAATAATTGTGTTTCCGGATTAAAATACAATTTTACGCTATCTAGCAATGATCCATGATATGCACCAGTCAAATCCATTATTGCAAAATATTTTGCCCATTTTTCAATATCAAAATATTCGTTAACATGTATTTTCTTATCTCTAATTTGATTTAAAATTAAAAATAGTTGATCTACTAATTTAGGATCTTTATTTAACCAATAGTCTCTTGAATATAATTCAAAAAATATATTTGGAAAAAGTTCACCTAGTTCATCTTTAATTGAAA
The DNA here is from genome assembly GCA_902533075.1 of uncultured Pelagibacteraceae bacterium. GTDB lineage: Bacteria > Pseudomonadota > Alphaproteobacteria > Pelagibacterales > Pelagibacteraceae > Pelagibacter. The sequence goes on along the minus strand of CACAKN010000001.1, from coordinate 31,888 downwards.
ATATAGGACCATTATTTTTATTTTTCCTTAGCAACAAATCCTTAGAAAAAGACTCTTCAATAGCATAAACACCTAAATTTTGATCATTAAAATAAAGATTAATAAAAGAATAATTTATATTTATTAAGTCAACAAATCCTAATAATTTGTGAAATAAATATTCGTAAGTATAATTTTTTGTTATAGGTTTTTGAAGAGAAAATTCTTCCATATTTAAAATTCTCTCACTACCTCTTAAATCTATCTTATAACTTGTTTTATTTTTATCGTACCAATGTATAAATCTATTACCTTTAAGTTTTATTTTGACCTTATACTCTTTATCATCAGTTTTAATCTTTGCAGGAAACCATAGCTTTAGTTCATCTGGTATTGGTCCACCTGTATCTTCTTTAATTTGCCTTTGTAATTCTAACCCTAGTATAGATTTTTGATTAATTGTTAAATAGAAATTTTGTAAATTATTTTTCCTAAAATACTTTGTCAAATTTAAACCTATAATATCTATATATTTTGAACTATTTCTAAAATTGAGTCCTAAATATCTGTCTAGTATTTTATCATTAATTTTTAAAAGCATAGAAGATGGACTGTGTTCTTTATGCAAATTACTTGAAAAATAATAAGTTATACCAAGAATAATAAATATTAAAAAGATATAACCTAAAAGATTTATAAACTTTTTAAAAAAAGTAAGAATTTTTTGAGGGTATCTTATATTTTTTAAATCTTTTTTAATAATCAAATTTTTTTACCTGTAGTACTATTCGTAAATTCCAGAACGTGAAAATAATTGAATTTTAATTTCTTTTTTTTCAGTAACTATTTTATTAACCAAATTCATAAATTTAGTTAAATTTTTTGGATTAATACTAAACCAAAAGTTATACTGACTCATATTATTTTCAGAGGTAAAAGATTTTAGATTTAAATAATCTAAATCTTTTTTCAAATCACTTATTAAATCATCAATTTTAACAACATTATTTTCTATTTGAATTTGTATAATATTAGTAGATGCTTCTGAAAAATTATTTTTTTTAAATTTTTCATTATATATTGATCTCAAAAACAAAATTATTACTAATAAAACTGTTGCAAATGTAGCAACTATAAATTGATTTGCTCCATTTGCTAAACCAATACCTATAACAAAAAATAAATAAACCAGTTCTTCTGGTTCTTTGATAGCAGCCCTAAATCTTACTATTGATAGTGCTCCTACTAACCCTAAGGAAAGTGCTAAAGAAAATTTTATAACTGTAATTACTAGGGTTGTGATAATTGCTAATGGAACAAATATTTCTGAAAAATGTTCTTTATCATTAAGACTCCTCGAGACTTTAAGATAGGTAAATTTAACTATTGTCCCTAAAATTAATGAAAAAAAAATTGCTAAAGCAAAATTGTATAAATCTATCTCCACCTTAGAATTAATGAGAAATTCTTCTAAAAGCTTTATACTATTTTGTTCCATATTGTTGGATAATAATTAATTCTAAATATTATATTCTTTACCTAATTTAATCAAACTTATAATAAATTATTATTATACTATCCATCCTCCACCAAGCATCTTATGACCAATTTCATCTTTTCTATAAAAAACACAAGCTTGGCCTGGTGAAATTCCATCCTCAGAAACTTTCAAATTTACCTCTGCAACATCATTTGAATTAAAATTAATATCTGCAGCTAAAAGTTTTCCGGTTGATCTTACTTTTACAAATACATTATTTTGAAATTCTTTTTCGTTAGAAAGTAAATTCAAATTATTTAATGTAATCTTTTTTTTTCCAAGCATTTCTCTAGGGCCAACAATAATTTCATTTTTTTTTGAATCTATTTGTAAAACATATAGTGGATCTTTATCTGAAACTTTTATGCCTTTTCTTTGTCCTATGGTAAAATTTACTATTCCATCATGAACTCCTAAAATTTTGCCATCAAAGTTTTTGATATTTCCTTTTTTAAATGACTCAGGTCTAAATTTCTCTATCACTGAGGTGTAGCTTCCGTTAGGTACAAAACAAATATCTTGACTGTCAGGTTTGTCAGCAACATTTAATTGTAATTTTTTTGCTATATTCCTAGTTTCATTTTTTAACATTCCTCCTAAAGGAAATCTTAGATAGTTTAGTTGTTCCCTTGTCGTGTTAAATAAGAAATAACTTTGGTCTCTATTCTCATCTACAGCTCTATACATATCAGTTTGATTATTTTTTGTTATACTTTTTACATAATGGCCTGTTATCATAGCATCTGCCTTCAATTCTTTTGACACTTGAAATAAATCCTTAAACTTGACTGTCTGATTACATTGAATACAAGGTATTGGCGTTTCACCTTTTAAATAACTATCAACAAAATTATCTATTACACCTTGTTTAAATTTATTCTGAAAATATAAAATTTTGTGGTCAATATCTAATTTATTTGCAACTCGCTTTGCATCCATAATGTCTTGGCCTGAGCAACATTGTTTAGATAGGGCTATCTCCTTACTATCATCATATAATTTTAAAGTTATACCAATTACCTTGTAACCATCTTGTTTCATCATCCCTGCTACAGTAGATGAATCAACTCCTCCAGACATGGCCACAACTACTGTTGTGTCTGAAGGTCTTTTATTTAATCCAATAGAATTTAATTCATTATTCATTTTATGGTATTTATACAGATTTCTAATATAAGTTAAATTAAATGATTTTTGATTTTGAGCCAGGTGATAAAGTATTTAGTCCTCAACATAAAAACTGGGGAATTGGTCAAGTTCAATCAATAATAAAAAATAAAGTAACTGTAAATTTCCAAAATGTTGGAAAAAAGGTGATTAATGGTGAAAATATAATTTTAAAAAAATTTAATGATAAAAATTGATATAAAAAGAACAGTATTAAGTCTAATTGATACATTCGTAAGTGCAGGCAAGGTTTCACTTGAAATAAGAAAAAAAGGTCTAATTAAAAAAATCAAAGCTGATGGGACACCTGTAACTAATGGTGATATTGAGATAAATGATATCATTTTAAGAAGAATAAAAGAATTAACACCTAATATTCCTATTGTTTCAGAGGAAACATCTGAAAATAAGTCTAGAGAAGATTTAAAAAATTTTTGGTTAATTGATCCAATTGATGGAACATATGATTATATTAATAATTTTGAAGAGTTCACAATTAATGCAGGCTTAATAATTAATAATGAACCTGTTGCTGGTTTAATTTGTGCTCCAGCAAAAAATAGAATGTTCTACTCTTATGGTAAAGGCTCAGCCTTTGAATTACTGAAGGGTGAAGCCGTGAAATTAGATATTTTAAAAAATTTTAATAAAGATGAAATTACATTTTTATCTTATTCAAAAAAAATAAAACCTGAGATAGAGAAAATACATAAAAAATTTAAAGTAAAAAAATTAGTTCGTATGAAAAGTTCATTGAAATTTTGTGTAATTGCTTCTGGAGAATATGATGGATATGTTGCTGAACCAAGAGCATGTGAGTGGGATATTGCAGCAGGACATGCAATATTAAAAAATGCTGGGGGTGACATTACTGATTTCGAAGGAAATGAAATTTTTTATGGGAAAAAAGATTTCAAAAATCCAAGTCTCATTCTTAAAAACAAAAGGATATCATAATGGATGAACAAATTAAAATTATATTAATAATAATTGTTTCGGTTGCTATTTTTGGTTTGCTAGTTTTTGTTTTTGTTAAAAATTTTATAAAAAATAAAATTCAAACATTGTTGAAAAATAAAAAAAATAAAAGTTAAAGTAATTTTATTATCTTTAAATAATCATCTTTTTCAAGCTCCATTATTTTTTTTGAGGTTTCAAAGTCAAATCCATTTCTAGCTAATAAAGAAATATCTTTTTTGTAAAATAATTGTCTATTATCCTCAGTTCTTGCTGGTCCTATTCTTTTTTTTTTACAGATTTTAAGTGCTGAAAAAAAATCTTGATCTGAGTTATTATCCTGAATTTTTAAAATTGTTTCTTTAACAAGTTCATTTTTGATACCTTTGCCAATTAAGTAATTTCTAATTTTATTAATTGAATTACCTCTCTGGATCATACTTTTTGCTTTGCTTTCAGAATAAAATTTATCATTTATAAATTTATTTTTTTCTAAATCAGACAAAACAATATCTATTAAATTTGTTACATCTTGTTTTTTCACCTTCATCGCTGAAGCTCTAATATACTTTTTTAATAAGTAGGTCTTTAGCTGCTGTTGAGATGGTGCGTACTTTTCAACATATGCTAGTGCAAAACTTCTCATTTCTTCAACAGTTACTTGTAATGTTTTTTTTTTATTTCTTATAGGAATCATGATTAGATTTAATATAATATATATTAAAATGATCGAACAAATTTTTAATTATTTTACAGTTGAAAACCTTTATTACTGGGTAAATTTTGGAGTATTACCTTTTTGGTTAATTTTAATTTTTTTCCCTCAATCTCATTTTTGTAGATATTTTGTAACTTCAATATTTCCAATATTTATTCTTAGTGGTGCATATATATTTATGTTTTATAAATCATATTTGAATTCATATGATTTCGAACAAAATTTTGAACTTTATTTTGGTATAAACAATATCTCAGAATTATTTTCAGATAAATCTTTTTTAATAATGTTCTGGATACATTTTGTTTCTATAAATCTTTTTACTGGAGGATGGATCGTAAAAGATTCACAAAAATTAGGCATTAATAAAATCTTATTAATTTTACCTCTCATTCTAACCTATTTAATTGGTCCCTTGGGATTGTTAACATATTGGCTCATAAGAATTTTTTATGCCAAAAGCATAAATCTTTATGAATAAGATAATTGACTTTTATTTTGATTTTATCAGTCCCTATTCCTATTTGGCATTAAAAAAAATACAAAACCTTAATAATATTAATATTAACTACAAGCCAATCTTGCTAGGTGGTCTTCATAAACTTGGAGAGATAACTCCACCAGCTTTTAATGAACGCAAAATGAAAAATATGAAAAATGATTGTGTTTTAATTGCAAAAAAAAATAATATTGAGTTTAAATGGAATAGTAAATTTCCAATAAATACTTTGTCTCTAATGAGAGGTTATATCTCACTAGATACAAATCATAAAAGTGATTACTTTAAAAATTGTTTTGATGCATATTGGAAAAATAATATTGATATTTCAGTTGAAGTTAATGTAAATGATATTTTAGAAAAAACAGGTATTGATAAAGATAATTTTTATAAAAAAATTAATGATCAAAAAGTAAAAGATAAATTAAAAAATTTAACAAATATCGCTTTCAATAAAGATATTTTTGGTGCACCTACATTTGTTGTTAATAATAAAATTTTTTGGGGACAAGATCGACTAGATTATGCTTTAGATGAGTATAATTCTTAAACAATTTTAAATTTACTTTGTCTAATCGCGCCAAATCCACCATCCACGTGAGATACTTTATCAAAACCCATGTCTTGAAGCGTCTTAGCTGCTAAAGCAGATCTTAATCCTCCCGCACAAAATAAAACCATTTCTTTATTTAGATCAAGCTTCCCTTCTTTAAAATAAGCGCTTTCTGGGTCTAGCCAAAATTCAAGCATACCCCTTGGGATATGGCTGGCACCCTCAACTTTACCCTCATTTTGAAGTTCTCTAATGTCTCTTATATCAATTAAATTACATTGGTTCTGAGATAACATTTTATGTGCTTCATCTGTCGTTATTGTTTTTATTTCTTTTAATGCATTAGAAACGAGGGTTTGAGATGATTTAATTGTCATAATATTGTAAATATTTATATCATAAAAAAAAACTTATGAAAAAACTTTTCATTAAATTTTGTAAATTATTTGGTTATGAAATTATTGATCAAAATAAATTTAACTCACCCACATTAGAAAAGAGCTTAAACGAAGATTTATCAATTATAAATAAAAAATCGATTATTTTGCCTTTAGGAGAGGTAAAAATTACAAAAAAAGTTAATTCATTACTAATTATTTTTAGAACAAATACTGAAATTGAAATTTGGGATCAAAACAGAAAAAGGCTTTTTGAGAGCCCTAAGATAGAATATTCAATTAGGTCCTTAAATTCACTTAAAAAATCAATTAATTTTTTAAAATCAAAATATTCTCACATCAAAATTAAAACAATTATCATTGAAGACAACTCTAAGCGAGAAAATTTATCTAAAATTAAAGATTTAATTAAAGACGATAATATTGAAATAATTTCTCTTAATCGTGATGAATATAAAAATATTATAAAAAAACAAAATAATGAAGATACATTAGGGAATTTATCAAGCTTATTAAAAAGTTTTGAGCTGGGAAAAAAATTTGGAGAAGATTTAATTTTTTTTGTTGAGGATGATTATTTGCACTTTGAAACAATGTTAGAAGAAATGATCTCATCTTATGAGAGAATATCTTCTCAAATAGAAAAGGAAATATTTATGTGTCCTACTGATTATCCTTATCTTTATATGAACAATAAAAAAACAAATTTACTTATTGGAAATAAAAGACATTGGCGTACAATTGGTGAAACATTATGTACTTTTATGACAACAAAAAACTTATTAAATAAATATTGGGAAAATTTTTATAAAACTTGTTTAGATCGAAATGACCCTTTCGAAAAATATATAAACGAAATTTATGAGAAAGAAATTTGTATTTCACCTTTAAAAAGTTTGTCTTTACATCTTACAAATATTAACTCAAGTTATGGTTTATCACCATTTATTGATTATAAAAAAATTTGGGATGAAAGTGCATCTTGATGTTTACCTTTTTTTATATAACTGCCGGAAGTAATTCTGAGGCTCAAAGAATTGCAAAAGTTCTATTAAAAAAAAATTTGGTAGCTTGCGTAAATATATATAAAAATATTGATTCTTTTTTTATGTGGAAAGATAAAATAAATAGATCAAAAGAAGTGGTTCTAATGGGCAAGACTATTAAAAAAAATCGAAATTTAATTATTAAACAAATAAAAAAAAATCACAGTTACGATGTACCGTGTGTTATTTTTTCAAATATTTCCTCTGGAAATAAGGATTTTTTAAGTTGGGTTAAAAAAACATTAAAATAAAAAAGCCCCTTGAGGGAGGGGCTCTTTTATAACTAACTTAAGGAAGTATTTTTAGGGGCCCTCCGTTGAGTAACTTTACGTATACACAGAGAGCGGAGAACCCCTATATTGTTAACAATTAGTCACGTATCGCATATGCAATAACGCCTGTTTCAGTTACGTCAGTACCCTTAGTTTCAGCTTCTTTACTTAATCTGATACCAATTGTTCCTTTCATGATTGACCATACAATTAAAGCAACCACAAAAACAAAAACGTTAATCGAAATCACGCCTATTAATTGAGTTCCAAATGAAGTATCTGGATTTGTAATTGGCACAGCTAAAGTACCCCAAATACCTGCAAATAAGTGTGCTGGTATAGCTCCTACTACATCATCAATCTTTAATGAAAATAATAGTTTTGTACCGTATACTACAATTACACCACCAACTGCACCAATTAAGATTGCAGCTAAAGGTGATGGCATCAATGGTTCAGCAGTAATTGCAACTAATCCACCTATACATCCATTTAACATTTGAACAACATCTGTTTTTCCAAAATTCAATCTTGTTACAGTCGCTGCAGCCATTACACCACCTGCACCTGCTAAGAAAGTATTTAGAAATATGGTTGAAACAGCAATTGCGTCATCAGCTGTACCAATAGCTAATTGAGAACCACCATTAAATCCAAACCAACCTAGCCATAGAATAAATACACCTACAGTTACTAATGGAATTGAGGATGCTGCGAATGGTTTTAGCGGTGCTGGAGCACCAGACTTAGTAAATCTTCCAAGTCTTGGACCTAACATTAAAGCACCTGCTAGAGCTGCTGCTCCACCAGTTGAATGTACTAAAGTTGATCCAGCAAAATCTGAGAAACCAGCAGCTGCTAACCAGCCACCACCCCACTGCCAACCCATTACGATTGGATAAATAATTCCTGATAAAATTGCTGCAAATAAAAAGAACGGCCAAAGCTTAATTCTTTCAGCTAAAGTTCCAGATACAATAGATACTGTAGTTGCACAGAATACCATTTGAAAGTACCAATCTGATCCATCTGCATAACCTGTGTCAACTGCACTAGAATCTGACCATGGAATAAAGCTACCTATATATCCGCCTTCTGGAATTCCATAAGCAAGATTGTAACCAAACATCCAGAACATTATTCCAGCAATTGATATTAAACCTATATTTTTTGCACAAATAACGGATACACTTTTTGATGTAACCATTCCTGACTCTAACATTGCAAATCCACAAGCCATAAAAAATACCAGAAATCCACAAATTAGAAAAAGTAAGGTGTTAAATATAAAACTTATCTCAGCAGAAACAGTTGTATCTGCCATACTCGCACTACTCATGTTTAACAATAAAATTAAACTAATAAGTGGTGCACTTATTATTTTTGTTAATTTAGTCATAAGACCTCCCTATTAAAAAAATGACTATATTTTTTAATTCATAAAGAACTAACGCTGATTAGGAAAATTGGGTATGCAGAATTTGCATATAGAAACAGCCTCAATGCTTTTTAACATTAAGGCTGTTTAAATATTATTTATTAAATACTTCTTTTAAAGCTTTAGCTGGTAGGAATTTTACCTTTTGTGATGCTGCAATTTGAATTTGCTCACCAGTTCTAGGGTTTCTTCCAACTCTTGCTTTTCTCTTAGCTACTTTGTAAGTACCAAATCCAGCAATTTTTACTGAATCATCAGCTTTTAAAGCATCTAAAATAGTATTGGTAATTGTGTCAAAAGTTCTTTCAGCATCTGCTTTACTTAAATTAAGTGCTCCTGAAAGCTTGACTACTAATTGTTTTTTGTTCATTTTAGCTCCGGTTTTATTAGGTTAATTACTATCTTTATCAAAAGTGTTGATAAATCAAGACTTTTTTTAGTGTCTAATAATAAGTTATACACAACATATTGTACAAACCTAAAAAAACCTTGAATTTACTTACTTTTTTAAATTTTGTAGATATTGATTATTAAAATAATCCTAGGTCTTTAAGATCATTAAAGGTTGTAAAAAACATCAATGATAGCAATAAAAATAAACCGATTCGAAAAAAACCCTCTTGAGTTTTTTGTGATAAAGGACGTCCTAAAATTTTTTCAAAAGCATAAAACATCAAATGCCCTCCATCAAGCATAGGAATAGGAAAAAGATTTACTAAACCGAGACTTATTGAAATGTATGCCATCATACTAATAAATGCCAAAACACCAAATTCAGCAACTTGACCTGAAATCTTAGCTATTCGTATTGGACCACCTAATTGTGATGTATCTGCCTTTCCAACAAACATTCCACCTATATACTTTAGTGAGGAAATGCTGACATAGTATACCTCATTCACTGCATGATAAATTGCATGGGCTGGACCTAATTTTACATGATTAATCTCATTATTATATGCACCTAATTTGATACCTACCATTTTTTTATTAATCTTATTTCCAAGTCCATCTTCACCTGGGACTATATCTGGTTTTATTTTCAACAAAAGCTCATCGTAAGAACGTTTTACTTTAAAATCAATAATTTCAGATGTTGACATGGTAATATATTTTGAAACATCTAAAATACTTTTAACTTTATTGTTATCAATTTCTAAAATTATATCATTATTTTTAAGACCACCTATCATTGCAGGGCTATCTTTTTGAACTTCATTAATTACTGCAGGTGTAAAATCTTTACCAATGAATGTGTAAATTGAAAAAAAAATTAATAAAGCAAGTAAGAAATTCGCTAATGGTCCACCAAAAACAATTAAAACTCTTTGATACAACGGTTTTAAAACAAATAATTTTTCTCTATCTTCTTCACTATACTTTTCAATTATTTTTTCTTGATCAGCTTGGGAAAAAACATTTCTATCACCAAAAAATTTTACATATCCACCTAGGGGTATCCAACATATTTTCCATCTTGTACCAGATTTATCATTCCATCCAAATATTTCTTTACCAAAACCAATTGAAAAATCAGTAACACCAACACCGTATTTTTTTGCAAAATAGTAATGACCATACTCATGTATAAAAACAACAATTAATATTAATATTATAAAAGGTATTAAATAATTAAGCATATTATATAGATTGTTTTTTTATTAACTCTTCAATATGTTTTATCATTATCTCAGGTGATTTCATGGAAGGGTATATCTTTTTTGCTTTTTCATAACTCATTTTGGCCTTCTCGTAATTTTTTAGTTTAATATTTACAAGACCTTGACCTGCTAATGCTCCAAAATGACGTTTTTCTAATTCTAAAACTTTATTGATATCATTTTGGGATTTTTCAAATTCACCCACCAAATATAAAACTGTTGCACGTTTATTCCATGCTTCTGCCCAAAAAGGATCCAGATCAATTATTTTGCTAAAAATCATTATTGCTTCCTCAAATTTTTGGCTTCTTACTAAGGAAGATCCGTCTTTTAACATTTCAGTCAATTTTTGATCTTTTGGGTGTGTACTCCATATTTTCCAAATTTTTTGCTCTATATTGTAACTTGAATTATCATTTGCAACTTTTAGATCACTAAAAAATTTATTGAGCTGTATATTTCTATCATCAGCAAATACTTGTATTGTATTTACAATAAAAACTAAAAATGAAATAAAAAAAATTCTCATTATTGTAAAATTATATTTATTTTTTAATTATTTTGTATTCAAAATTTTGAGTTGACTCATTAACTTGTAAAAGTTTTGCTCCATTTTTACTATGAAACTTTGTTGCCATTTCTGTTAATGGAGATAATGTGATTAATCTATTCAGATGATTTGATTTTTTAATTTTTTTAAACACTTCTTTTACAATCAACTTTCCACCCCCCTTTTTTTTTGACCACACTGTGTAGGCAATTGCAATTTGTCCAACATTTTGGCCTCTCTGAGCGCTTTGTAAAAAAGCATCATGACTAAATTTATCCAATTCTTCAACACTTTTAGGGACTTTGTTTGTATAAGCAAAGCACATAACTGCGTGAATTTCACCCTTATATTTAACACCAAAAATTTTTCTTCCATAACTTCTTCTAAATACATTATCTAATTCTGGTCTTACTGGATCTTCTTTGGTGTTACATTTGTCTAACTCGATTAATTCTGCACCTTTTACCCAATCAAAAAAATTGCCAATATTTTTGCTAATTATTTGTTTATTTTTTCGAATTCTGGCTTTAATTCTAGGTTTGAATTTTTTAGCATTTTTAAACCCTTTTTTTTCGAGATATTTTGAGGATAATTTTTCTCTTACATTTTTGAATATATTGTTACTTTTTAAGCCATTATTTTCAAGATATTTAGATGACAATTTTTCTTTTACAGTTTTGAATATTTCTTTCATGTTTTGTATTTATTTTAATCTCATTAAATCCTATTAATAATCAAAAATATAATAATGCTGATATTAATGAAACAATTATTAAAAAAATCAATAAAACTATTAAATTAATTTTAATATTAAATTTTTTGTAAAAGATCTCGTTTATTTTTTCCCAAAACAAAACTACAAAAAAAACAATAATTGCAGGTATAACAAATTTAAGCATAAATTTTAACTTTTATCACCAACATAAACTGAAACACCTCTAGAGTTAATATCAACATCAAATTTCTTGTGTAAAGGAGGAAATGCCCTTTGTGAACAGTCTAATCTATCGCATGTTCTACAAGATACACCAATAGGAATTTCTGTTGATTTGTCGTTTATATTTATGTTTTCTGTATATACAAAATCTTTTGCATATTTAGCTTCACATCCAAGTCCAATTGATAATATACTTTTTGACTGGCCAAATCTTCCAATACCCTTTTCAACTGTTCTAGCAATACAAACATATTTTTCCCCATTGGTCATTTTACTCACTGCGGCTTGAATAACTCCAGGTCTTGTTAACGCTGAATAAACATTCCATCTTGGGCAAGCACCTCCGTATCTTGGTATTTCAATACCAGATAATGAAAATCTTTTTGATATATTACCAGCCATATCAACTCTTAAAAAATGGAATGGAATTCCTGGAAGTTTCGGATCTTGTAAACAAGTGACTCTATGAGCTACTTGTTCAAAAGAGGTTGCAAAAGTATTTTGTAAAAGTTCTAAATCGTATTTTAGCTTTTTACATTCTGTATGGAAAGGTTTGTAAGGCATTAGTATCGCCGCCCCACAATAATTTAACAATGCAACTTTTGATAATTTTTTTGATTCTTCTGAGGGAAAAGTAAATTTAGACAGATACTCCTCTATTTCTTTACTTGCACCCTCTTGTGCTATTTGAGCAGCCGCATGAAGTTTTTTAGTTTCTAATGAACTATAATCACTTAATAAAAGCTCTTTTTTATTTTTATAATAAATTTTTGAAAAAGGTTTATTTTCTTCAGGTATTACATCTTTAACGTTAATTTTATATTCTGAATTTAAATAATCACAAAGAGCTATATATCTTGTTCTGTTATTCTTTTGAACTTTTTCAAAAACTTTATTTGCAAAATCCTCTAATTTTGGAAAATAATTTTTATTTTCTTGCAGAAAATCAGAAATAACTTCACCTGGAAACGAATTTTTTCTATTATCTACTATTTTACCTGAAATGGTCTCAATTTTATTGATCATTTCATGATCCTTTTTTTTAAGAATATCTCCCAATCTCACAATTGCTTTTCCTATTTTTGGATTTGTTCCAACAAGATCTTTTACTTCAGGACCTAAAATATCTAAATCTTCGAACAATTTATCATCTAAAATCTCTGATAAAGTATTTTCTAAATTAACGTCAGTTTTGGAAGTTAATTGAGATAATTCTATATTTAATTTTTCACAAATTTTTAATAATAGATCTCCATCAATTTTTCTTTTTCCACCCTCTATTAAGTTTAAATAACTAGGGGATATATTTAAATCCTCAGCTAATTTATTAGCCTGAAGTCCTAATTGTCTTCTAAAAGCCTTGATTTTTGGACCAATTTTTAAATCTAATTGACTCATATTTTCTATATGTAAATTTTGTAAATTTATTTTTACAATTTTTTTCCTTAATTTACAACACTTTTATACTTTTTAGTAGATTTTGTAAATTCTGTAAATTATAAAATTTACATGAACGATAAATTAAAAAACAGCGAAAATGAAGCTCAAATCATAAAACATGAGGATTTAGCTAGGCATAATACTAGAGGAATCTACATGAGGGATGATCATTGTGATTGGGGTTCAAGTGGAATGCAAGATCTAGTTGAGACCCTAAACGACTCAAACTAGTTCTTAATAGTTCAACTTAATTCATTTCTTACTAAAATATTTAACGGCACAGGAACCCGATAATGAGTGCAGAAAATATCTCATACGATTTAAAAAGATTTGCAGGAATAAAAAGAGATTACACCCCAAAAGAAGTTGAAAGATTAAGAGGCTCTATAAAAATTGAGTATTCAATGTGCAAACATCAATCAATTAAATTGTGGAATTTATTAAATTCAGAACCTTATATAAACACATTGGGTGCTCTTTCAGGAAACCATGCAGTACAACATGCTAAAGCAGGTTTAAAGGCAATTTACTTAAGTGGATGGCAGGTTGCAGCTGATGCAAATAGTGCCGGTGAAATGTATCCTGATCAATCATTATATCCATATGACAGTGCGCCAAAATTAGTTGAATCGATGAATAATGCTTTAATTAGAGCTGATCAAATTCAGCACATGGAAATAAAAGATGGTGATATGAAAAACCAAAATAAAGTTGATTATATGTTACCTATTATTGCTGATGGTGAGGCGGGCTTCGGTGGTCCTCTAAATGTATTTGAACTTGTGAAGAAATTTATTAAGGCAGGTGCTGCAGGTGTTCATTTTGAAGATCAATTAGCAAGTGAAAAAAAATGTGGTCATATGGGTGGTAAAGTATTAGTACCAACAGGAACAATGATTAAAAATTTAAAAGCTGCGAGATTAGCTGCTGACATAGCTGATGTGCCTTTAATCATTTTAGCAAGGACTGATGCTAATGCAGCTAAACTAATTACAAATGATCATGATGATAATGATAAACCATTTTTAACAGGTGAAAGATCTCCAGAAGGTTTCTATTATGTAAAAGCAGGAATTGATCAAGCGATATCTAGAGGATTAGCATATGCACCTTATTCAGATTTAATTTGGTGTGAAACAGCTACGCCAAATTTAGAAGAAGCAAAAAAATTTGCAGATGCTATTCGTGAAAAATTTCCAGGTAAATTTTTAGCTTATAATTGTTCTCCTTCTTTTAATTGGAAAAAACATTTATCTGATGATGAAATTGCTTCTTTTCAAACAGAAATAAGTAAAATGGGTTATAACTTTCAATTTATTACTTTAGCGGGATTCCATACTCAAAATATTGCAATTTTTGAATTAGCAGAAAAATATAAAAAAGATGGAATGACTGCTTACTCAAAGATACAACAACAAGAATTTGCGCGTGAAAAAGATGGTTATACTAGCGTCAAACATCAAAGAGAAGTAGGTACCTCCTATTTTGATGCTGTTTCTAATACGATAAGTGGTGGAAAGAGCTCAACTACAGCAATGGATGGCTCAACTGAGTCCGAACAGTTCTAATAAAACAATTCCTCTTGTATATTAGTAATTTAACTGGCCAAAAAATGGGTCAGCTAAGATTTAATATTATAACCTTTTTTCAATAATATTGAGACAGAAATCACACAGATTACTAAAAACGACAACATGGACCCTACACTTATCCAAATATTAAAATCTGATATTCCATAAAATGAAAATCTTAAGCCATCGATTAAATAAACAACTGGATTAAAATAAGAAACAGTTTGCCAAAATGGTGGTAACATATCCAAGCTGTATAAGCTACCTCCTAAAAATACCATTGGTGTAATTACCAATGATGGAATGATAGACATTTGTTCAAAGTTTTTACTTACAAAACCAATCAAAAAACCAAATAATGCAAAGGTAAAAGAAACTAATACCAACAAAAATATCATTAGGATTGGATATTCAACAGTTACATCAGCAAATAAAGTAGCAGTTAAATAAATCACAGCACCAACAATTAATGTTTTAGTTGCTCCAGCTCCAACAAAGGCTAAAACAATTTCAAGTGTTGAAATCGGTGCTGCTAGTATCTCGTTAATAGTTCCATTAAATTTTGGAAAGAATATCCCAAAAGAAGTATTACTTATTGATTGTGTAAGCAAGGTTAACATTAATAAACCTGGCACAATATACGAGCCATAACTTACACCATCAATTTTTTCTATATAGCCACCAATCACTGACCCAAATACAACAAAATATAATGATGTAGATATTAATGGCGAAAGAAGAGACTGACCTACAGTCCTTAAAAACCTATTCATTTCATGAAAATAAATAGCTTTAAAACCGTAATAATTAAATTTCATTATTCTTCTTTACTAAATTAACAAATATTTTTTCAAGATTACTTTGTTCTGTTTTTAAATCTCTTAACTTTAATCCAGCATCTTTCAAATCTTGCAATAGATTTGTGATACCTGTTTGTTTTTCTCTAAGACTATATGTGTAATTCAAAAACATTTTATTATCTCCAACTTTTAAATTATATTTTTCTAGTGATTTAGGTATTTCATTAATTTTTTCTTGTAATTCAATTATAAGTGTTTTTTGACCCATCTTTTTTAATAATTCTTTTTTTTCTTCAACAAGTATTATTTCACCTTGATTGATTACTCCTACTCTATCTGCTATCGCCTCTGCCTCCTCAATATAATGAGTTGTCAAAATAATTGTTACTCCTGTTCGTCTTAAAGATTCCACAACATGCCACATTTCTTTTCTTAATTCTACATCTACTCCTGCTGTTGGTTCGTCTAAAAATAATATTTTTGGCTCATGAGATAAAGCTTTAGCAATTAAAACTCTTCTTTTCATTCCACCAGACAGTTGTCTTAATCGTTGGTCTTTTTTATCCCACAAACTTAAATCTTTTAATATTTTTTCTATATGTTTTGGTTTTGGGGATTTACCATATAAACCTCTGGAATATGATACGGTATCAAAAACTGTTTCAAAGGACTCTAAATGTAACTCTTGAGGAACCATTCCTATTCTAGATCTAGTTTCACGGTAATCTTTAATTATATCAAAGCCATCAACAGTAACGGCACCAGATGAGGGGGTAACAATCCCACAAATTATACTAATTAAAGTTGTCTTGCCTGCACCATTTGGGCCAAGCATTGCAAGAATTTCACCTTCCTTAACATTGAGATTAATTTCTTTTAATGCATTAAAGCCATTATCATAAACCTTTGAGAGATTATTAATAATTATCTGATTGTCCGTCATTGAGACAGATATATAACTATTAATTCCTTTAATACAATCGAGTAATATTAAAACTTTTTAGCTTTTAAAACTACTATTGGTAAAAAAGTTGCAACTACAAAAGATAAAAATAATAATGATTGTGCTACAAAAGGTCCAAAAAGTTCTTTGGGCATTAAAATTCCAACTAGTAAACTTTTTGAAAAATCAGGTGTGGGGAACATTAAAAAACCTCCAATCAATCCTACTATAATTGAAATATACGCAGTTTTTTCATTAATATTCTTGTTATAAAAGCTATAAAAAACAGTTAACACAAAAGCACAACATAATAAGTCAGCCAATAAAAATAAATATAAAATATCAAATCCTTTAGACGCAACAATTAAACAAATTAAAGATAAAAATAAAATTATATATTTAGAAAAATTTAAATAATTTGTTTTTTTACTCAAACTAAAAGTTGCTTTACCATCTATTACGATTAAACTTGATATTGCATTAACTAAAGTATCAACTGTAGAAATTGTTAACGCTAAGCCGAGCACAACAACAAACAAAGATAACATCACTGTTTGTTTTTTTAATAATAATGTAAAAAACCCTAGATCAGGTCTAATAGTTGGATCTATCGAAAAAGCAACCATTCCAGTAAACCCCATATAAAAAACCACTGGTATAATTATAAAGAAAGATATAATTAAGCTTTTTCTTAAAGTTTTAAAATTTTTTGCTGCATATACTCTTTGCCAATTACCTTGGTGAAATAGGTTTGTAGCAGCAACTGCAATAAAAAAAGTTAAACCAGCTGTATAACTTGGTATATAAGATGAACTTAAAAGATGAGGATTTTTTTCTTTTATAAACTCATAAGAAAAATCAGATCCTGTAAAAGAATTTATGTATATTAAAGAAATCAATAAAAGAATTGAAATTACAATCATTTGAATATTGTCTGTGAAAATTGAAGCTTTTAAACCACCATATAAAGTATATGCAAGTGTAGATAAAAGTACAATTAAAGCAGTAATCCAAAGTTCAGTACCTGATATATAATTTATTAAGACAGCGACTGCTGTAACTTCAGCGCATAAAAAAATAAACATATAAAAAACAGTTATTAAAAGAATAAGTTTAAACAAACTTTTCCCAAATTTTTTTCTCATAAATTCGATCAAAGAAGACCCTTTAGGAAACTCTTTTCTAATTTTTTTTCCCAAGTAAATTAAAAAAAACATTGGAAATGCTGTTCCTAAAGAATATCCAATAACTGCACCAATACCTCCCCAAGTTGAAGCTGAGGCAGGTCCAAACAAAATCCAAGCACCTAGCGCTGATGCTGTCAAACTTGCAGTCAAAGAAAATAATCCTATGTTTCTATTAGCTGTTAAATAGTTACTAAGCCCTTGATACTTTTTAGAGTGATAAATTCCTAATAATGTAAATACTAAACTTATGATTATTATTAATGATAGTGATGTAGATTGGCTTATAAGGTATACTTTATCCATTGGTATCCCTTTCTGAATTACCGGACAGGTTCATAGGGTTTAATCTCAGTCTATAAAGACACCCCTTTATTTTTTTTTATACTTTATTGTCCATTATTTCAACCATACACTTAGTAGCATACTCACGCCACTCTGTTGAATTTTTACCTTTAAGACTATTTAGGTGATTTATATTATTTTGAATGTCATCTTTATGTTTAATTTTATCTTTTTCATCTAAATTTGCCTCCATATTTTTAAGATTATTTTCCATAGCTTCTATCCAACTATTTCCTAGATCAACACATTTTTTATCATTTTTTTCATCACAAATTTGTTTGAAAAAATTAAAGATTACGTCGTCAGTTTTAACAGAATTATTCATTTAAACTTATTTATTAAAACAATTATTGACTAAAATTGCCATTAATATCCAAATAATAAAAATCTCACCATTAGAAAATGTATAATTAGCGCCTGCAAATCCAGCTATAAAATTAATTGAGTAGATGATTAATGTTGAGATAACAAGACTTAATATTAAATCTATAGTACCTTTAATAAATCTCATGAATTAAATATATTCAAAAAAGTATTAAATGCAAACTTGAATAATGTTCAATTACTAAGCTAATTTTGTGCTTTTCTTACAAAATAAATACCGACACAAACAGCAAATAAGGAAACTATTACTTTAATTGTTATTATTTCTTTTAAAAATATGTAACTCAAAATTATGCCAAAAATTGGTATCAAATAAGAAACTTGAGATTGAAATATCAACCCATTGTTTACCAGAATTCTAAATCTTAATAACCAAGCAATTCCAGTAGATACAAAGCCTAAATATATTACTGAAATTGTTGAGTCTAATCTAGGAGTTATATTCCAAGGTTGTTCAATAAAACTAACAAGAGGAATTAAAATAATAACAGCCCAAATCAAAATTGAGCCTGTTACATTTTCATTTTTTTTCTTGCTTATTTTTAAGGTTAAAACACCTCCAATTACATAACATGTTGATCCAAGTAGAATTAACAATGCTGAAACAAAATTATTTTCGTCAATAAGTAAATTGTCTGAAAAGAGATAAAGTATACCTGAAAAACCAATTAAAATTCCAAAAGTTTTTATGAAATTAAACTTTTCATTTTTTGTATAAAAATGACCTAAAATTGTAGAGCTTAAAGGTGTTGTTGACATAAGAATTGCAGCTAAATTACTCTGAACAGATTTTATTCCATATGCAATTAAAAAAAATGGTGCTACCAAATTTATAAAACCTATCATTGCAAACCAATGCCAGTCCTTTGAAAATGCTTCAATTTTAATATCTTTTAAATAACAAATTAATAAAACAGGTATTGCTCCAAAAAAAACTCTTAAAAAAGCAATAGTAACAGGTCCAAAAGAATATGTGGCTATTTTGATATTAAAAAATGCAGAGGCCCAAATTAATGCAAGTAAAGTTAACAACAAATAATCTAATAATTTTGGTTGTCTCATTCTGAAATTTCTTTAATTGAGCCTTTTGTAATTTTTTGTAAATTATTGAAATCTATTTCAAATATACAATTAGGATGTCCAGCAGCTGCAAAAAGGGAAGTAAATCTTTTTAAGGACTCATCTATAAAAATATCAATTTTTTTTATATGACCAATTGGAGAAACACCTCCAATACTAAAGCCTGTCACATTTTTAACCTCATCTGCAGATGCCATTGACGCATCTTTAATCTTGAGAAGTTTTTTTATTTTATTTAGAGACGCTTTTTTATCTCCTGCAACTAAAAATAAGGCAAAAGAATTTTCTGTTTTTAAAAGTAAGCTTTTAACTATTGCCCCAACTTCACAACCTAAAGATGAAGCTGCATCTAAGGCGGTTCTGGCAGTATTATCTAGAACTATGATTTTTAAATTATCATCAAATTCTGTTAATGATTTTTCCACTCTTTTTACTGCCACATTGTCTAATAAACTCATTATTCAACTTTTAATTGTTAGTTATTTTAAACGATTAATAATACACTTATGTAAAAAATGCATAGGTGTTATTAATTTAAAGAGCATTATTTATCAGTCTTTTTTTGGTAATACAACGGCCAGTATTGTAAAGGAGAGAAAATGAGTACTAAGGATATTTTAAAATTTATAAAAGATAAAGATATTGAATACGTAGATTTAAGATTTACCGATCCTAGAGGAAAACTTCAACATGTAACAATGGATGCCAAAATGGTGGATGAAGATATGTTGAATGAGGGAATTTTTTTTGACGGTTCTTCTATAGCTGGCTGGAAAGCTATTAATGAGTCTGACATGATCCTTAAGCCAGATAATTCGAGAGCGATTGCAGATCCATTCACATCTCATAATACGCTAAATCTTTTTTGCGATGTTTTAGATGCAATCAAAAAGGATCCTTATGAAAGAGATCCTAGAGGAACAGCTAAAAAAGCTGAGGCCTACTTAAAAAGTTCAGGAATTGGAGATAAAGCATTTTTTGGTCCTGAAGCTGAATTTTTTGTTTTTGATGATGTAAGATTTAAAAATGACATGAATGAAACTGGATTCAAAATAGATAGTAAGGAAGGCCCTTACAATTCAGGAAGAGAATATGAAAACGGTAACATGGGTCACAGACCAGGAATTAAAGGTGGTTATTTTCCAGTTCCGCCTGTTGATAGTGAACAAGATATGAGAAGTGAATATCTAAAAGCTATGAAAGAAATGGGAATTAAAGTTGAAAAACACCACCATGAAGTTGCACCTAGTCAGCACGAACTTGGAATGTATTTTGGAACTCTTGTGGATCAAGCAGATAACTTACAGCTTTATAAATATGCTGTTCACATGGTTTCTAACTCATTTGGTAAGACAGCTACATTTATGCCTAAACCTGTTAAAGGTGACAATGGTTCAGGTATGCACGTTCACCAATCAATTTGGAAAGGTAATACTGCATTATTTTCTGGTGATAAATATGCGGGCTTATCCGATACAGCTCTACACTATATAGGAGGAATTTTAAAACACGCAAAAGCAATTAATGCTTTTTCAAATGCTACGACGAATAGTTACAAAAGACTAATTCCAGGATTTGAAGCTCCAGTTTTATTAGCTTATTCAGCTAGAAACAGGTCAGCGTCTTGTAGAATTCCTATCACTTTAAGCAAAAAAGCAGCTAGATGTGAAATTAGATTTGGTGATGCTGCTGGTAATCCATATTTAACTTTCTCTGCGATGTTAATGGCTGGTTTAGATGGAATTAAGAATAAAATTGATCCAGGTAAATCATTTGATAAAGATCTTTATGCTTTATCAGAAGATGAAGTTAAGAAAATTCCAACTGTTTGTGGATCTTTAAGAGAAGCTATGGAAAGTCTTGATAAAGATAGAGATTTCTTAAAACAAGGTAATGTATTTACTGATGACCAAATAGATGCTTATATTGCATTGAAGTTTGAAGAAATACACAATTTTGAGCACACACCTCATCCTATAGAGTTTGAGATGTATTACAGTTGTTAATTTTTATTGTCTGGTTTTAGCAATTTTATTTTTGCCAGAACCTTTTTTAACAATGTAATTAAGTGTTCCATTTGCTCCAGTATCAACAGACTTTATAAGAGATCTTAGAAAATTTTTTCTTTTCTCTTTTCTGTTCTCACTGTTTTGCAAATTTCTGATTTCAAAAATGTTCATAGCTTGATATTAACAATCTATGCGTTTATTGCAACTCTGGTATGTTCAAAGTGGGATTATACTTTAAAAGACTCTCCGCATCCACAACGCTCTGTTTCATTGGGATTATTGAAAACAAATGATGATGAAAAATCCTCTTTTTTATAATCCATCTCAGTACCTAAAAGATACATAACTGCTGCCGAATCAATATAAACTTTTACTCCTTTATCTTCGATCAACTCATCATTAGGATTTACCTCTTTTGAGTATTCCATTACGTAAGACATGCCTGCACAACCACCCGATTTAACAGAAACCCTTACACCTATCGCATTTTTTTCAGCGTTAGACATTATTTGTTTAATTCTTGATGCAGCATTATCACTTAACTTAATTATTGGGTTCATTATAAATTTAACTCCAGTTTAGCAGCATCAGACATCATATCTTTATTCCAAGGAGGATCCCAAACTAATTCTAAGTCTACATCTTCTATTCCTTCTACTTGCATTGCACCATCTTTCACATCTTTAGGTAAACTTTCCGCTACAGGACAATTTGGTGATGTTAGAGTCATTTCAATTTTAGCTTTATTACCTTCAACTTTTATATCATATATAAGTCCCAGTTCATAGATATTAACCGGAATTTCTGGGTCATAAATTTTTCTAATTTCTTCAATAATTTTATTTTTTAATTCCATTATTAGTTTTCAGTACTTGTTACTTTTCCATTGTTTTCCATAGCAGAGATCAGCGTATGCCATGATAAAGTAGCACATTTAACTCTCATTGGATATTGTTTAACACCTGATAGACACATTAATTTTGTTTTATCATTTTC
Source organism: uncultured Pelagibacteraceae bacterium (assembly GCA_902533075.1). Taxonomy (GTDB): domain Bacteria; phylum Pseudomonadota; class Alphaproteobacteria; order Pelagibacterales; family Pelagibacteraceae; genus Pelagibacter. The sequence continues at coordinate 9,421 of CACAKN010000001.1, read as the reverse complement.
ATTTAAAATTTTATTTTTAAGCTCAGGATTTTCTTTTATCATTCCTAAAAAGTCTTCAATAATTTCTTTTGCCTCATTATTACTTTTACCTTTTATCAAATCTGTCATAATTGAAGCTGAAGCCATTGATATTGCACATCCGCTTCCTTCAAAAGAAATATCCTCTACTTTTTTTTGTTGATTTAATTTCAAATAAATATGTACATTATCTCCACATAATGGATTGTTTCCTTTTGCATCTTTATTAAAATTTTCAGTTTTACCTAAATTTCTAGGATTTTTTCCATGTTCTAAAATTAGTTCCTGATAAAGTTCTTTTAAATTCATTTTAAATCAAAAATTTTTTTACAATTATTAATTCCTTCATTTAATTTATCTAAATCATCTTTAGTATTATAAACTCCTAAAGAGGCTCTTGCACTTGCTGGTATATTCAATTTATCATGAAGAATTTGACAACAATGATGGCCAGCTCTAATTGCTACTCCAGTTTCATCTAAAATAGTTGCAATATCATGTGGATGAACTCCTTCAATAGTAAAAGATAAAACTCCACCACGCTTCTTGGGATTTCCAATCAGTTTAACAGAATTATTTTTCTGTAAAATTTCTTGACCATATTCTATTAATTCTTTTTCATGTTTGATTATATTTTCAATTCCAATACTTTCTAAAAACTTTATCGACTGATCAAAAGCAATTACTTGTGCTGTTGCCATTGTTCCTGCTTCATATTTGTTTGGGAGATCTCCATATGAAATTCTATCTTTTTTAACTTCATTGATCATGCCACCTCCGCCTTGATAAGGAGGAAGTTGCTCAAGCCATTTCTTTTTTCCATACAAAATTCCTAGTCCTGTTGGTCCATACATTTTGTGACATGAAATTGCATAAAAATCACAATCTAAGTCTTGCATGTCTAATTTTAAATGTGGTCCACCTTGACAGCCATCAACAACAACAATTATGCCTTTTGAATGAGCTAATTGGGTTATTTCTTTAATTGGTAAAACAGCACCTGTAACATTGGACAAATGAGTTATTGCTATTACTTTTGTTTTATCTGTTATTTCTTTTTCTATATTTTCAATTGGAATATCACCATCCTTATTAATTTCAGCAAACTTTATTTTTACATTCTTAGATTTCCTCAAAAAATGCCAAGGTACATAATTTGAATGATGTTCTAATTCAGTAATTATAATTTCATCATTTGGCTCTATGATAGTTTGACCAAGAGTATTTGCTACCATGTTTAAAGCTTCCGTGGCTCCTTTAGTAAAAACAATCTCATTTTTATCTTTAGCATTAATATATTTTTGAACTGAAGATCTAGTGTTTTCATATAAATTTGTCGCTGTTACAGCCAAATAATGAACACTTCTTCCTACATTTGAAAACTGTTTTGAATAAAACTCATTAATTCTATCCAATACAACCTTGGGCTTTTGAGAGGAATTAGCACTGTCTAAGTAAACTAAATCATTATTTTGAATTTTTTCATCAAAAATTGGAAATTCTTTCTTAATATTATTTACATTCATTCTTTTAATCCGATCATATTTTTAATCAAATTTTTAATCTCTGAGTCTGTAATTTTTTCAATAACATCTAGTAAAAAACCGTTAATTAAAAGTTGTTTTGATTGTTGATAATTTAATCCTCGTGACATCAAATAAAAAATTGAATTTTCATTTAAACTTCCTGAGGCTGATCCATGAGAGCATTTAACATCATCAGCATATATTTCTAATTCTGGTTTTGCATTAAACTCAGAAGTTTCATCCAATAAAATTGCCTTACTTAATTGATAACCATCAGTTTTTTGCGCTTTTGAATTTACAAATATTCTTCCTTGATATGCAGATTTTGAATTTTTCCCAAGAACACTTTTTATAAGCTGATAACTTTTTGTATTCTCAACCAAATGATTAATTGTAGATCTAATTTCATGCTGTTGATTTTCTTTTAATGAGAAAACACCATTTATAAAGGCAGAGGAATATTTCCCATTTAGGTTGCAATTAACTTCATTTTTAAAATAATCTGCACCAGCCGACAATATGAATGTTTCTGAAATACTGTTATTGTCCTGTTCAATATTATTAAATGAATAATTTAAATTGTTATTTCTAAATTTATCAAGTTTATAATTTTTAAGAATTGAGTCTTTTTTTAAATTAAAATTATATAAGATGTTTAAAAAGTTCTTATCAGTGCTGTTTTTAAAAAAGTCAATTAGTCTTAGACAGCTATTTTCCTCTAACTCAAAATCTAATCTTACATTTACATTATTTGATTTTATTTTATCATTCGTTGTATGGTAAATAATTAGGGGTTTTTTTAAAGAGTAATTTTTTTTAACTAAAACTTCGAAAACTTTATTTGTAAAAGCATTATTTAAGTCAATTAAAGAATTTTCATTACCAAATGTAATTTTTTTTTCAGTTTTATCACTAATTTCAATCATATTTTGATCTTCATAATTAAAATCAATTTTTTCTATTCTCCCATTGATAAAAATTATTTTATTATGATCTAAGCCATCTATAAAAATGGATTTATCAATTTTATTAGGTATTGAATAATCGTTAAAAAAACTTAAGCCACTGATATTTTTTTTAATAATTTGACTAATATCTAAAAACTTCCAATCTTCTTGTTTTCTATTTGGAAAACCACTTTCAATAAACTTTTTCAAAAAACCCTTTTTTAATTGAATTTCTTCTTCAGAAATTTTTGAAGTTTTTAATATTTTATCAAAATCTAATTTTAATTGTTCATTCATTTAATTGAAATTTTTGTATCCTTTTTTTTCTAATTCTATTGCTAATTCTGGACCACCGGATCTAATTATTTTTCCATTCATTAAAACATGAACAAAGTCAGGTTTAATGTAATCCAATAATCTCTGATAGTGAGTAATTATTAAAAAAGAATTATCTTTGTTTCTTAACGTGTTAACTCCATCAGCAACTATTTTTAGAGCATCTATATCTAAACCTGAGTCTGTTTCATCTAAAATAGATAATTTTGGAGCTAACATAGACATTTGTAAAATTTCATTTTTCTTTTTTTCTCCACCTGAAAAACCAACATTTAATTGTCTATTTAATTTTTCTTCATCAAATTTTAATTCTTTAGCTTTTTCTTTAACAAGTTTTAGGAATTCAATTGCATCTAATTCTTTTTCTCCTCGTGCTTTTCTAATTGCATTTAACGATGTTTTTAAAAAAATATTTGTATTTACACCTGGAATTTCTAAAGGATATTGAAAAGCTAAAAATATTCCTTTGTGTGCTCTTTCTTCAGTCTCAAGATCAAATAAGTTTTTATTTTCGAATAAAATTTCACCTGATAACTTGTATCCCTTTTTTCCTGATAAAATATTAGATAATGTACTTTTTCCAGAACCGTTAGGACCCATAATGGCATGAACTTCGCCAGGGTTTATATCTAAAGAAAAACCTTTTAATATTGATTTATTTTCAACGTTTGCATTTAAATTGTTTATTTTAAGCATTAACCAACGCTCCCCTCTAAACTAATACCTACAAGTTTTTGTGCTTCTACTGCAAACTCCATTGGCAGCTGTTGTAATACTTCTTTGCAAAAACCATTAACAATTAATCCTACAGCCTCCTCTGAATTCAATCCTCTTTGCTGACAATAATGTAATTGTTCTTCACTAATCTTTGATGTTGTTGCTTCATGGGCAATATTCGAGTCAAAATTTTTATTTTTAATATAAGGCACGGTATGTGCTCCACATTTGTTTCCCATTAACAAAGAGTCACACTGAGTATAATTACTAGAATTCTTAGCTTTTGAATTAATATCTACCAAACCTCTGTAAGTCATATCAGAAAATCCAGCACTTATGCCTTTTGAAATAATCTTGCTTTTAGTATTTTTTCCTAAATGAATCATTTTTGTGCCAGTATCTGCTTTTTGATGATTGTTAGTGATTGCTATTGAATAAAATTCACCAATTGAATTGTCACCTTTTAATATGCAGCTTGGATATTTCCAAGTTATAGCTGAGCCTGTTTCAACTTGCGTCCAAGAAATTTTTGAATTTATTCCTTTGCATAATCCTCTTTTAGTTACGAAATTATAAATACCACCTTTGCCATTTTCATCACCTGGGTACCAATTTTGCACTGTTGAGTACTTTATTTCAGCATTATCTAAAGCTATTAATTCGACGTTTGCTGCATGTAATTGATTTTCATCTCTCATTGGAGCAGTACAACCTTCTAGGTAGCTTACATAGCTTCCTTTATCTGCTATGATTAATGTTCTTTCAAATTGGCCCGTCTCAGATGCATTTATTCTAAAATAAGTTGATAGTTCCATTGGGCATCTTACTCCTTCAGGAATATAAACAAATGAGCCATCAGTAAAAACTGCTGAGTTAAGTGTTGCAAAAAAATGATCAGTTATTGGAATTACTGAACCAAGATATTTTTTTACCAATTCTGGATGTTTTTGTATAGCCTCAGACATAGAGCAGAAAATAATACCATGCTTTGTTAACTCACCTTTGAAAGTTGTTGCAACAGAAACTGAGTCAAAAACTGCATCTACAGCTATTCCATTCAATCTTGCTTGTTCTTGTAATGGAATACCTAATTTTTTATAAGTTTCTAGGAGTTTAGGATCCAATTCGTCTAAATTTTTTGGCTTATCTTTCATGCTCTTGGGCGCTGAATAATAATATAGATTTTGATAATCTATTTTTGGATATTTTGGTTTTTGCCAATTCGGTTCTTTTAACTGTTGTAATCTCTCATAAGCTTTAAGTCTAAATTCTAGCATCCATTTTGGCTCTTTTTTAATATTAGATATAAATTTAATTACATCCTCATTAAGACCTTTTGGTGCTCTAATATTTTCAATATCTGTAGTAAAACCGTATTTATAATCTTTTAAACTTTCTATATCTTTTTCTCTAGAATCCATTTTTTAAACTCTTCTTTCTGCATTATCTTTAACTAAATCTTCTAAACTTTTTTCACTAAAAAAATTATTAATATGGTTTTCTAATTCATCCCAAAGATTATGAGTAACACATTTTGTTGCTTTTCCATTGCAACCTTTTTTTGAATCTTTTTTACATTGAACTGTTTTTACTCTTTCATCAACAGCATCAAAAATATTCGTGAGTTTTATCTCCTTAGCTTTTTTATTTAAAATATACCCCCCTTGTATACCTCTCACACTTTGAACAATTTCTTTTTTTCTAAGCTTTGAAAAAATTTGTTCTAGATAGTCTAAGGATATACCTTGTCTTAAGGAAATATCTCTAAGAGAAACTGGATTTAGATTATCAAATCTTGCCAGGTCTACTAAAGCCATTACCGCATATCTGCCTTTAGATGTAAGTTTCATAAGCCTTTATTTCCAAGGGTATATATAAACCTGACTAAAATAGTCAAGTATCAAATATAAAAAAAAAATAACATTTTGTCACGCAGATGTGATAAATGTAATTTTTTTTTGAGAATAATTATCAATATCAATTATGGAAAATAAAATTTTAGAAATATTTATTCCTGGTCCTGCAGGAAGATTGGAAGCAAAATATTATAAAAGCAAAAAAAATACTTCTCCGATAGCACTTGTTTTGCAACCGCATCCTCAGTATGGAGGAACAATGAATAATAAAGTGGTTGTTGAAACATTTAATACATTTATGGATAATGATTTTTCGGTTTGCAGAGTAAATTTTAGAGGTGTTGGTAAAAGTGATGGTGAATTTGATAATGGTCAAGGCGAATTAGCTGACGCTGCAGCCGCATTAGATTGGCTAGAAAGAGAAAATTTTGATAATTCACAATGTTGGGTATCTGGTTTTTCTTTTGGATCCTTGATTGCAATGCAATTATTAATGCGAAGGCCTGAAATAAATAGATTCATTGCAATATCACCTCAACCTAATGTTTATGATTTTTCTTTTTTATCTCCATGTCCAACTTCTGGACTTATGATTTATGGAAAAAAAGATGAACTAGTTCCTAATGAATATATATCAGAACTTGACAAACGTTTAAGTTCACAAAAGGGAATTAAAGTAGAATTTCAATCAGTAAATGATGCTAATCATTTTTTTTCAAAAAATGAAAATACTTTAATAAAAAATTTAGACAAATATATTAAGAAAGAAACAGCTTTATACTAATAATTTTTTATTATTTCTCCTCCTGTTAGAGGTTTTTTACATCTGGTCGTTGATGGAAATGTAATTGGAAGTCCTAAATATGATCTAATAGCAAGATATCCAAAGGCTTGTGATTCTATAAAATCACCATTTTGATCAAAATTATCAATATTTTCTAAAACAATATTTTGAAATTCATTTAAATAATCTTTAATTTTTTTTATCAAAAAATTATTTTTTCTTCCACCACCACATATTAGGTATTTATTAGAAAAATTATTTTGGCTGTTATCTAAAGATTTAATACCTTCTGAAATTAAGTAAGCTGTAAAATCTGTAATTGTTGCGCAACCATCCTCTAAAGAGAGGCCTCTTGCAAAAGAAATATCAAAATCTTTAATATCTAAAGATTTATCGTAAGTAGTATCCCTAAAGTTTTCTATTGCTTGATTTAAAATAAGTTGATCTATTTTTCCTGATTTTCCAATCAAACCATCTTTATCATATTTTTTATTAGAATTTTTTCTTACCCAATCATCTATTAAGCAATTTCCTGGGCCAATATCAAAAGCCTCAATATTCATTTTTGATTCGTCTTTTTCTTTTACTGTTTTAGTTAGATTTGAAATTCCTCCTATGTTTAATATATTTGAGAAAGAATTTTCATATGCTTTATTAATACTATTAGCTAATAAATTATGATAGATTGGAGTTAGTGGTGCTCCTTGACCACCATTTTCAAGATCTTTTTTTCTGAAATCAAATACAACATTTTTTTTAGTCAATTGTGACAATAACTTGCCATTTCCTAGTTGTTTTGAAATCTTATTGTCGGAATTATGAAAAATAGTTTGTCCGTGAAATCCAATTATATCAATATTACCTTTAAATTTAGATGATATTTCATTTACAATTTCGCCATGAAAAATAGTTATTTCTCGCTCTAAAATTTTTAGTTGTTCAGAAAAATCAACTAAATTGTCTTTTGTTATTATTTTACTTCTCAAATCAACAAGTTTTTCACGAAGTATTTCATCAAATTCCCAATATTCATCTAAAACATTGTCATATTTAGCAAGACCATCGGACTTTATTATTGAAGCATCCACTCCATCCATTGATGTGCCACTCATTAAACCTATAGCTGTGAAAATCTTTCCCATTCTTATTTTTTTTTATCAAATAATGTATATTGTGGAACTATAGACTTATGAATAAATTTTTAAAAGAATTTAAAGATAGAGGTTATTTTTATCAATGCACAAATGAGGATGAATTATCCAGGTTATTAGATAAAAAAAAAATTAGAGGCTATATTGGTTTTGATTGTACGGCTGAAAGTCTCCATGTTGGCAGTTTATTACAAATAATGTGTCTCAGACTTATGCAAAAACATGGTCACAGGCCTATTGTTTTAATTGGAGGTGGAACCACAAGAATTGGAGACCCTTCAGGCAAAGATAAAACAAGGAAAATTCTTACAGAAAAAGAAATTAATAAAAATATTAAAAATATTGAAAAAATCCTAAAAAATTTTTTAAATTCCAACAATCCAAAGACAAAACCTATGTTTGTAAATAATTTTTCCTGGCTAAAAGGACTAAATTATATTTCTTTTTTAAGAGAGATTGGAAAACATTTTACAATTAACAAAATGTTAACATTCGAAAGTGTAAAAATGAGGTTAGAGAGAGAGCAATCTTTAAGCTATATGGAATTTAATTATATGATTTTACAAGCTTATGATTTTTTAGAACTAAATAAAAAAAAAAATTGTGTTTTACAAATTGGTGGCTCTGATCAATGGGGAAATATTGTTAATGGCGTTGATCTAATAAAAAGATACTCAAATAAAGAAAGTTTTGGTTTAACAACACCACTAATCACTTTAGCTTCAGGAGCCAAAATGGGTAAAACAGAAAATGGAGCTGTTTGGTTAGATAAAAATTTACTATCTGCCTATGATTATTGGCAATTTTGGAGAAATATAGATGATAGAGATGTTATAAAATTTTTAAAGTTTTTTACTGATTTAGGAATTGATGAAATTGAAAAAGTTAAAAATCAAGATATTAATTATCTTAAAATTCTTTTGGCTAATGAGGCTACCTCTATGCTTCATGGAAAGAAAGCTGCAAAAAATTCTGAACAGGCAGCAAAAGAAGCATTTTCAGGAAGTGCTTTAGGTTCAAATTTACCCTCAATTAAAATTTTATCAAAAGATATAGATAAAAAAATTACCATAATTGATCTTATAATTATTTCTAAGTTAGAAAAATCTAAAAGTGAAATTAGACGTTTAATAAAAGGAAAAGCCGTTAAGATAAATGATGAACTTATATCAGATGAAAAAACAATAATTGATAAAGAATTCTTCAATGAAAATTATCTCAAACTTTCAATTGGAAAAAAAAGGCATTTAAAAATTGAACTAAATTAATTTTTTTTAATTTTTTCTAAAGTCCTTGTTATAAATCTTGGTGTTAATGTTTTAATTGGATTAACTGATGTTTCAAGTTTTTTTGGTGGTCCTTTAATTTTAAAACTTACTCCAAAAACACCCTCTCCAGTTTTTGATCCAACTAATAATTTTCCTAAAATTGGTATTGTTCCAATTGCTTTATTTATTGTAGTTGCAGGAACTAAGGTTCCTCTTAAGCTGATTAATTTATTTTTTTCAATATATCCATCCATTAAAATAGATATTGCTGGACCGATTGCATAGATTTCTTCAATCTTAATCAAATTTCCATTATCTTGAAAATTCATTTCAAATTCATCAAAACGTATTCCATCACCAGATAAGATATCCGCAATACCTTGAAGGGAGGCAAGAGTTAAAATTTTTGTTAAGATTGGTAATTCTTTTAATTTAAAGTTATAAATTTTGAGCGTTGAAATGCTTGTATTTAATTTTTTAGAACCATAAAAATCAAGAGATCCATCATCGAACCCTTTAATAAATTTATAACGTTTTACAATTGGTTTTGCATTATCAGAATACAGAGTTGTAATTTTTTCATTATTTTGCGTGTTAATTGTAAATCTTAATTTTTTATCATTTGAAAAATTTCCAATAATGTTTGCTTTAGGTATATTCTGATCTTTTAAAATTAAAAATCCTTCTAGATTTTTAAGATGATACTCACTATCTAAAAAAATTTTTTTTACATTAATATTTAATTTGCTTTTAATATTTAAAAAATTATTTTTTGTATCTGAGTCATTTAATATTTTATCTAATAAAAAATTTACATT